>CAJTRK010000008.1 GCA_910578475.1 uncultured Lachnospiraceae bacterium
CTGGCAGTGGAAGCGGTGGATGCAGAAGTTTTTGGCATTCAGAAAGAGCCCCCTGCCGGGATAGAAGTCAGACAGACGGTGTGCACGGATCTCTTTTGAAATGGTACTGGGATCCTTGCAGAGATAACGGGCAATGTCTTTAAAAGAGGAACCGACATTCAGCTGACGTTCAATATAAAGTCTGTCTGCAGCAGTAAGATGCTTATGGTTACCTGGAATATATTTACTCATGATGTCTCCTTCCACTGCTGTCAGGGACATAGACATCATAAAGCATGTGCAGGATTAAATTCAACTTGTGCATAGGTAACTTCTATTGAAGAAACAAAGGGTAGAATTTACTTTTGCAATTTAGAATTGGAACCGATTGATGAATGCCTGTTGACAAAATTCCGCCAATCTTGTACACTGATATCCGGACACCAAATCTACCCGCATCCGGCAGTCGTGCAAAGGGGAAACTTTATTGAACGTCACGAAAGCGCACATCGAGCAATATCTGTACGAAATCCACGAGGCCGTCAGAAACGGCAATTACCAGATAGCATCCCGATACAAAAATATGGATATGTATATAGAATATGTCTTCACGGAAAAAGACGCAGAAAAGCTGCTTCTTTCCCTTCGGACGGAAGACTTTTCGAAGGTGGTGAAAAACGCGCATCCCGGTTACCAGGAAGAAGCTCTGTACATTTTTGGCAAAGAGGTAACACTTTTACCGCGGTTTGGCGGCGGGGAGGAAAATGTGCCTTTTTATCTGAAACTAAATAAACTGGCAGGGTCATATGTTATCGTCATTTCTCTGCACAGACAGAAAATACCGTTATCCTATCCGTTCCGGGACGATAGTGTGGAAAGAAGTTCTAAAGCTCACGCCAGAGGTCGTTTCGCTAAGAACTTCTAAGTTCCACACCGAAGAACGCCCAAAATGCGGCGTTCTCCGCACGGATTTGTGTCGCTGCGAAGCAGCGGCATGGAGGTTGCGTGTAGAGGGAATTGATTCGAGATTCATTAAGGGGGGCAGCGTGAAAAAGAGGACACAGTTCTGTATTAATTGCGGAAAAGAGACGCCGTATCATGTGCAGGAGATTTTTGCCGTAAGAAAAATCAGGGGAAAAGAATACCGGTTTGCGATGGCGGCGGCCTTTTGCGGCGGGTGCGGGGAGGCTGTCAGTCCGCCCGGGCTTTTCGACGACAATGCGGCACGGATTTTCAGACAATACAGGGAAAAAGAAGGAATAGTGAGCGCGGAACTTATCGGGGAACTGGAGGAACGCTGCCGGGCCGGGAAGATGCCGCTGCCGCCCGGCATCGATGAAACGGCGCTTGCGGGGTATCTTGCGGGACAGATACCTTCTGCGGAAGATTCGGAGCGATTGCGGAAAGCCCTGCAATCTTCGGACTTCATAATGCAGAACCCGGAAGCCGGGGAGCATCTTGGCGCATTATCCGAAAAGATGCGTTCGGTCATTTTTTATCTTCTGAGAGAAGCGGAACAAGTTACGCCGCTTTCTTTGCAGAAAATGCTGTATTTCATACAGGGGCTTCACATGGCGTTTTACGGAAGCGCTTTATTTCCGGAAGATTGCCAGGCGTGGGCGCACGGGCCGGTGTATAAAGAGGTTTATGAGGTTTTCCGCGGTTTTCGCTATGACCCGATAGAAGACCGGTGTTTTTTCAATTCTTTTATGCGGGAAAACGAATTTGACGGGCTTTCCGGGAGCGAGAAAAAAGTGGTTGGTCTGGTGGCGGAAGCTCTGGGGAAATACAGCGGAAAGGCGCTGGAGAAAGTCACGCACGAAGAAACGCCCTGGAAGGAGGCGAGAGCCGGCTGTTCTCCGGAGCAGCGTTCAGCCGCGGTTATTTCAAAAGAGGCTGTCCGGGCGTACTTTCTGACGGCGGCATCTCAATATGATTTCACATCCGCTGCCGGCATCCGGGAATATATTGACAGCCGGCTGTAACCCGCTTTTTGCCTCGTGAGAAAGTTCAAAAGTGAAAAACTTCACCGGTAAAGAATGATACACTCATTAATAAAATAGGGCAATAAATTGGCTATTATGGTAAATTGGCTATTATTTAAAAAAAGTAGAAAATTTTTCTCTAATTTGATATAATAACAGCAAATGTGTGTCAGTGTGCTGCCCGGCACATATATATCATTGACAGCTTAGTAAGACACAGGGAATTGTTCACGATGAGGGGTAGTGCAGAAATGAGGGTATATGCAGAAAGAAAAAAGAGAAGAAAAAGGGCTGCTGAGAAAACAGGGAACCGGTAAAAATGAGGGCGGATTTATCAGCATAGAAAAGAAAATTTCATATCGGTTCGGACGGACGATTTTGATTTGCTGTATCGTTCTCGGCGTGGTTGCATCCATTCTGAGTTATATTTCTTCCGTCAGCGCAATTTCGGAGACAATCAATAATACTTCCGATGTGGCGGCGGATTATGTAGCGGCGGCGTTGGAAAAATATATAGCGGTCGCATATGAAACAGGCAGTATCGCGCGGCTTGCCGACCCGGAAAGAGCGGTGGAAGAAAAAGCGGCAATTCTCAATCAGAGAATCAATGACCATGATTTCGACGGCGGATTTCTTCTCGACAGCAACGGAATCGACGTCATTACAGGGACGAACCTTTCCGACCGGGATTATTTCAAAGAAGCGATGAAAGGAAATACATATGTTTCCACGCCGGCGTACAGCGAGGTTACGAAATCCGTATCTTATGCGATTTCCGCGCCCTTATGGCAGGACGGGATTCCGGGCACGACGCCGGTGGGAGCAGTCGTTTATGTGCCGAACGGCGAGTTTCTGAACGATATCATGCGTTCCATTAAAGTTGGCGAAGGCGGAACCGCTTTTATGCTCGACGCCAACGGTATTACCATTGCGGACATTGATTCAACGCTCGTCGGCGTGGAAGACAGTATTGCGCTCGGCGATACGAATCCGAAGCTGAAAGATTACAGTGCGATTTGTAAGAGAATGGTTGCCGGAGAAAACGGGACGGGAACTTATTCTTACGGCGGTAAAACAAAGGTGGTCGCTTATTCGCCGCTCGCGGATATGAATGGGTGGAGCATCGGCGTTGCGGCCGTCCGGAGTGAATTTCTCGGAATGTTCTTTCTGTCTTTGGTCGTTACGGTTCTGTTTGTCATCGCATTTACGCTGATTGGCATCAGAAACGGAATTAAACTCGGCAGAAATGTCGTTAAGCCGATTAAAGCGGTGGTGGAACGTCTGGAACTTCTGGCAGCAGGCGACCTTCATTCGGATACGCCTGTACCGGAAACAAATGACGAGACGGCAACGCTGATGGACTGCCTTGCGGAAACCATTCAGGATTTGAAGATTGTTATTTCGGAAATAGACAATCATCTGGCGGAGTTGTCGGACGGAAACTTCCTGATTCGCGTAGATGATGACTTCAAAGGCGATTTCGCACAGATTAGCGCATCTTTCCGCGGTATCATAGAGGCTTTGAGCTCTGCGATGAGAGATATCGACGGCAATGCGGAGAGCGTGCAGAAGGGCGCGACGGATTTGGCGGGAGCCTCCCAGACGCTGGCGGAAGGTGCGACAGACCAGGCGAGCGCCATCGAAGAACTGACGGCGACCATTACGGATATTTCCGAAAAAATTTATGTGAATGCCCAGAACGCTGAAAAAGCAAGGACCATTGTTTCGGATATGAACGGACAGATTATCGAAAGCAATGAACATATGAAGAAAAATACGGAAGCGATGAATAAAATCCGGGAAGCTTCCGATAAAATTGCCGAAATCATCGGCAGCATAGAAGAAATTGCGGACCAGACGACGCTGCTTGCGTTGAATGCGTCTATTGAGGCTGCGAGAGCGGGCGAGAACGGCAGAGGATTTGCGGTCGTTGCAACGCAGGTCGGCGTGCTGGCGGACCAGAGCTCGGAAGCGGCAAGAAATACGAAAGACCTGATTCAAAATGCGATTATGGCGGTCGAAGAAGGTATGCAGCTGGCGAATTCGACGGCGGAATCGCTGCTTGCCGTTGTGGATAACGCGCGGATTGTCAATGATTCCATGACGGAAATTGCGGAGGCGTCCGATAATCAGGCGCTTGCGGCGGCTCAGATTACGGAAGGCATCAATCAGATTGCGGGCGTTGTAGAATCCAACTCCGCCACATCTCAGGAAAGCGCGGCTGCCTCCGAAGAGCTTTCCAGTCAGGCTGATATGCTGAAAGAACTGGTAGGAAGATTTCAGTACGAAACGTAAGCCGGATAGGAGAAAACCGTTTTGCAGGAGAGCAGGCTGTTCAAAATTTTATACTATCTTCTCGAGAAAGGCCGCGCCACCGCGCCTGAACTGGCGGAAAAATTCGAAGTGTCTTCCAGGACGATTTATCGGGATATTGACGCGCTCAGCGGCGCGGGAATACCGCTTTATACGGAAGCCGGAAGGAATGGCGGCATTTATCTGATGGAGCATTTTGTGCTGGACAGGATAGTCCTGACGGACAGGGAAAAGTCGGAAATTCTGACGGCTTTGCAAAGCTCCGGCGCGGCCGGGAACGAAGCCGGGAAAATGGCGTTTGAAAAACTATCGGCGCTTTTCCGGATGCGGACGGAAAACTGGTACGAAATGGACTTTTCCAGATGGGGCAGCCAGACCGGCGACAGCGACAAGTTTGAACTGTTGAAAAAGGCAATACTGTCCCATCGGCGCGTGGAAATTCTGTATGTCGGAGCCAACAGGGAAAGAATGAAAAGAACGGTTGAACCGTTGAAATTATTATATAAATCCAGCTCCTGGTATCTGAAAGCCTGGTGCACAAAGAAAGAGGATTTTCGACTGTTTAAACTGAACCGCATTCTGGAATGGAAATTATTGGATGAAATGTTCACATTCCGGGCATTTCCGGAACCGGAGGATACGACGCATACGGATTTCACAGCGCCCCCGGAGCCATCGAAGATTATACTCTCTTTTGCAAAAGAAGCGGCCTACCGGGTCTATGACGAATTTGACTTTGGCCAGATTGAAGAACTGGAAGACGGCCGCTTGCTTGTCGCGGCGCCGATGCCCGTAGACGAATGGCTTATCGCCTTTCTCCTTTCCTTCGGAGTCTGGGTTGAAGTGATTGAGCCGGTAAATTTGAAACAGGTTTTGGCAGAAAGGGCAATGGCAGTTTATCTAAAAAATAAAACCTGACACAGGATGTCTGTATTTTTGTGTTATAACAGATGAAAAGAACAGACATGCAAAGGAGGAATTTTTATGCCAAGACCACAAACCAAACCAGACCTGCTTGCCGCGGCGGCGCAGGGTTACGATGAACTGAGCGCTTTCATGGAATCCATGACGGATAAAGAGCTTGAAACGCCCTTTGATTTTACCAGGATGAAAGCGAAAAGCGAAGCCCACTGGGCCAGAGACAAAAATCTGCGGGATATCCTGATTCATCTCTATGAATGGCACCGGCTTCTTCTCGACTGGGTGCGGGACTGCCGACAGGACGGGGAACAGCCGTCGGATGGAGAACTGCCGTCGGACGGAAAAAAGCTTTCCGGATACAGGCCGTTTCTTCCGGCCCCTTATAACTGGAAGACATACGGAGCGATGAATGTGGAATTTTGGAAAAAACACCAGAATACGTCGTTAGAAGACGCAAGGAAAATGCTGGAAGTCTCTCACAGGGAAGTGATGGCGCTGGCGGAAACTTTTTCCAATGAAGAGCTGTTTGGCAGAGGCGCGTTTCCCTGGGCAGGAAACAATGCGCTAGGCTCTTACTTTGTTTCGAATACTTCGAGCCACTATGCCTGGGCGATGAAAAAACTCAAAGCGCACAGAAAAAACTGTAAGCAATGACCGGAAGACAACTCAGGAATGGGTAAAAGAAGCATATATGCAGTATAAATGAATCGGGCAAATGATTATCAAGCCATTATCAGGCAATGTGTGAATAAAATAACAGGGAGGCTTGACAAATTCAGAGTTTTTTTGATATTATAAAAAAGTCGTGTAAGGGACAATGGCGTTACCTTGTGTAATGCCAACGTTCTTTTCTTTTTCATACTTCTTTATTTTATATATTTATTTCCGAAATATTTATTATAGCGAAGATGGATTATAGAAAGCCCGGCATGAGCTTTCTATTTTATTCAAAAAGGAGACTTTAGTATGGTAAAGTATATTGCGAAACGAATATTACTTGCGATTGTGACAATCTGGGCGGTCGGAACGCTTACCTTTTTCCTGATGAATATGGTTCCGGGCGGGCCGTTTCTTTCGGAAAAGGCAATCAGTCCGCAGGCGCAGGCGGCGCTGGAAGCAAAATACGGTCTGGATAAGCCGTTGATAGAGCGATATGTGACGTATTTATCGGATGCGCTGCATGGAGATTTCGGCGACAGCCTGAAACAGAGAGGCCGTACCGTTATGTCGATTATCATAATGAAATTTCCTGTTTCCGCAAGGGTTGGCGGTATTTCCGTGCTCGTGGCGTTATGTGTCGGCATTCCGCTCGGATGTATGGCGGCTTTAAAGCGAGGGAAGTTTCTGGACAGCCTGCTCAGTGTCATTTCCACATGCGGTATTGCGGTTCCGAGTTTCGTTATCTGCACATTACTTATGTATATTTTCGGCGTTAATCTGAAGCTTCTTCCGACGATGGGGCTTTCGAGCTGGAAGCATTATATTATGCCTGTCATTGCGCTTTCTTTTTACCCTTCCGCATATATTATGAGACTGATGCGTTCGTCCATGCTGGATGTGCTGGAACAGGATTACATGCGCACGGCTAAGGCCAAAGGTGTGGCGGGTTTCTGGATTTTATTCAAACATGCTCTGAGAAACGCGATTCTTCCGGTCGTTACATATGTCGGTCCGATGCTGGCCTATACGGTAACGGGAAGTTTCGTTGTAGAGAAGATTTTCGTTATTCCGGGACTTGGCGGAGAGTTTATCGGCGCCATCGGCGGAAGAGATTATACATTAATTATGGGAACGACGATTTTCCTTGCTACGCTGATTATTATCATGAATGTGGTAGTGGATATCGTTTATAAGATAGTAGACCCCCGTATTAAATTGAAATAAGGAGCAGAAGCAGACTATGAAGCAGAATCCATTGAGTTTTCAGTTAAAACTAAATCCGGAAGATTTTCTTCCGGCTACCGAAGAGGAAAAGCAGAGTCAGATAATCATGCGCGAAAGCGTCAGTTTCTGGAAAGACGGCGTGCGCCGTTTCGTGAAGAATAAAGTGGCGATGGTGAGTCTCGTTGTTATTATTCTTGTTATGATTTTCTCCTTTATCGTTCCGATTTTCTATCCTTACAGTTATAAGGAGCAGATGAAAGGCGCAAACCATCTTGCGCCGATGGAGTATTCCGAAGAGGAACAGGCGAGAATCGACGCGGGCGAAAAAGTATTCCCCCATATATTCGGGACGGATAATCTCGGGCGTGACTACGCGATTCGTGTCATGATGGGAAGCCGTATATCCCTGTTAGTCGGTCTGATTGCGACGGCCATCATTCTGGTCATCGGTTCTCTGTATGGTTCCATTGCGGCTTTTTTCGGCGGATGGGTCGATTTGATTATGATGCGTATCGTCGATATCATCTATACGATACCGGATATTCTGCTGATTGTACTTTTATCGTTTGCGTTACAGGCGCCCCTTTCCACGCTGGAGACTGTTCCCGGATTCGGATGGGTCCGCACGGTAGGCAGTAACCTGATTAGCATTTTCATCGTGTTTGCGCTTCTTTACTGGGTCGGCATGGCGCGTATGGTCAGAAGTCAGATTCTGACACTGAAAGAGAGCGAATATGTTACGGCGGCGAGAGCGCTCGGCGTCGGCAACGGTAAAATTATCAGAAAGCATCTTCTGACAAACTGTATCGGTACGCTGATTGTTACGACGACGCTGCAGATTCCTTCTTCCATTTTTACGGAAAGTTTCTTAAGCTTTCTGGGCATGGGCGTGGCGGTTCCGCTGCCTTCCCTCGGAAGTCTCGCGAGCGCGGCCTTAAACGGTATCAATACTTATCCTTATCTGTTGTTTATTCCGGCTGCCTTAATCAGTTTGATTATTTTGAGCTTTAACCTGCTCGGCGACGGACTCAGAGATGCGTTTGACCCGAAATTAAAACACTAGGAAAGGCGGTAAAAACATGTCAGAATATCTCGTTGATATACAAAATGAACGGCTTTCTTTCTTTACTCCCGTAGGGGAAGTAAAAGCGCTTAACGATGTTTCCATCCGCTTAAAGGAAGGCGAAGTGCTTGGTATCGTAGGTGAGAGCGGTTCCGGTAAATCCGTTACGGCTTACAGCCTGATGGGATTAACCGCGCATCCGGGAAAACTGGTCAGCGGCAGTCTCTATTTCAACGGTCATCAGATTGAGACGATGTCGGAGAAAGAAATGCGCAAAATCAGGGGAAATGAGATTTCTATCATTTTTCAGGACCCCATGACGAGCCTTAATCCTGTTTATACAATCGGAAATCAGATTATGGAAGCGATTCTGCTCCATACGGATAAAAAGAAAGCGCAGGCGAGGGAGAGAGCAAAAGAACTGCTTGAGCTGGTAGGCATCAATGAACCGGAAAAAAGATTAAAGCAATATCCGCATGAGTTATCAGGCGGTATGCGTCAGAGAGTCATGATAGCGATAGCGCTTGCCTGCGAGCCGAAGCTGCTGATTGCCGACGAACCGACAACGGCGCTCGATGTGACGATTCAGGCGCAGATTCTGGAACTGATGATGGAATTAAAAGATAAACTGGGAATGGCAATCATCATGATAACGCACGACCTCGGCGTTGTGGCGAGCATGTGTGAGAGGATTGCGGTTATGTATGCGGGCAAAATCGTGGAATACGGCACGGCGGAAGACATTTTCTACCGGCCGAGACACCAGTATACGAAAGGCCTGATTCGCTCCATTCCGAGATTGGACACGAAAGAACATGAAAGACTGGTTCCGATTGAGGGAACGCCAATCGACCTGCTGAATCCGCCGAAGGGCTGTCCTTTCGCACCGAGATGCGATGAGTGCATGAAGATTTGTCTGAGGGAAATGCCTCCGGTGACCGAGTTAGGAGAAATCCATTATACCCAGTGCTGGCTGAACCAGAAGGAGGAAATGGAGAAAGGAGCCGCAAATGAGTGAGAAATTAGTGCAGGTAGAACATTTACGTCAGTTTTTTCCGGCGGGCGGTATCGGAAAATACAGGAAGTACGTTCAGGCGGTAGATGATGTTTCCTTCGAGATTTACAGAGGAGAGACGCTCGGGCTGGTAGGCGAATCCGGCTGCGGCAAGACGACCACGGGCCGTACGCTGCTGCGTCTGTACGAGCCGACCGGAGGGCGTTTTGTATATGACAACGATGTCATTTTTGACGTGGAGAAAAAACAGTTTGCCAAGATGCTTCCTTACCGTAAAAAAATGCAGATTGTTTTTCAGGACCCTTATGCAAGCCTTGACCCTCGTATGACAATAGGCGATATCATCGGCGAAGCCATTGATACGCATAAGATGGCGGCTGACAAAAAGGAAAGATATGACATTATTATAGAAATGTTACAGCGCGTCGGTCTGAATTCCGAACACGCAAACCGTTATCCCCATGAGTTTTCCGGCGGACAGAGACAGCGTGTCGGCATTGCGAGAGCGCTTGCGGTAAGACCGGAATTTATCGTCTGCGACGAGCCGATTTCGGCGCTGGATGTTTCCATTCAGGCGCAGGTTATCAATATGTTTGAGGATTTACAGGAAGCGATGGGGCTTACCTATCTGTTCATCGCCCATGACCTTTCCGCCGTAAAACATATTTCCAACAGAATCGGCGTTATGTATCTTGGAAGAATGGTAGAACTTGCGGACAGCTATGAGCTGATTACAAGGCCTCTGCATCCGTATACGAAGAGTCTGATTTCCGCAATTCCGATTGCGGACCCCAAAGCGGCGAAAGAGAGCCAGCGTATCGTGCTGGAGGGAGATGTGCCGAGTCCGCTGAATCCGCCTTCCGGATGCCGGTTCCGCACAAGATGTCCTTATGCGGACGAAAAATGCGCTGCGGAAGTTCCCGCGTGGCGTGAACTGGAAAAAGGACATTTTGCGGCGTGTCATCATATTGACAAGTGCAATTAAATGTGGTAAACCGATATAGACGGTGATAATTCACAGTCTGTATTGTTTTATAAATTTTATAAGAGGAGGAAACATTATGAAAAAAAGAGTAATTGCGCTCTTACTGGCAGCTACGATGGTTCTTGGCCTGACAGCCTGCGGCGGCGGTGACAACACGAATGCGCCGGCAGCGGACAACACACAGACTACGGACAATGCGGCAGCGACAGACGGAGCAACAACCGACACACAGACAACTGACACACAGGCAACTGACACACAGGCAACTGACACAAACACAGATGCAGCGGCGGATACAACAGCTACGGGGGGAAGTAAAATTCTTTCCGTTCAGGTAGGACCTGACCCTGAGACAATTGACCCTGCGCTGAACAGTGCGGTAGACGGCGGTAACATGTTACTGCATTCTTATGAGTGTCTTCTGACAGTAGACCAGGAAGGCAAGCTTGCGCCCGGTCAGGCTGAGTCATGGGAAACAAGCGACGACGGCCTTGTATGGACATTCCATTTAAGAGACGGCCTGAAATGGTCCGACGGTTCCGATTTGACGGCGAACGATTTCGTTTACAGCTGGAAGAGAGTATGCGACCCTATGGTAGCGGCTCCTTATGCTGAGACGGTACTCGGCATGGTAGAAGGTTACGCGGACGCAATCGCAGGTAATCTGGATGCGCTGAAAGTAGAAGCAACGGATGACAAGACACTCGTTGTTACACTGTCGAGCCCCTGCTCCTTCTTCGGAAGCCTTGCGGCATTCGCGACACTGAGTCCTGTTCAGCAGGCAACTGTTGAAGCAAACGGCGACGCATGGGCGACTGCGGCAGAGACATATATCTGTAACGGTCCTTTCTATATTTCAGAGTGGGTACCCGGTTCTTATATCTTGATGAGCAAGAATACCAATTACTGGAATGCGGACGCAATCAAACTGGACGGTATCAAATGGAACCTGATTGAGGATTCCAACGCGGCATACAGTGCATATCAGACAGGCGAAGTCCTGATGATTAAAGACGTTCCGACAGAGGAAATTCCTTCTCTTTCCGGAAACGCTGATTTCTATGTAGACCCGATTATCGGTACTTACTATCTGAGCGTTAATACACAGAGAGAAGCTTTCAGCGATGCAAGAGTTCGTAAGGCATTAAGCCTTGCAATTGACCGTGAATATGTTGCCAATACGCTGATGCAGGGAACTTATTCTCCGGCAAGCAACTTCATGGGTCCCGGCTGGATTGATACGGACGGAAGCCAGTTCATCGATAACGCAAACGGCGGAAAGCCTTATATCGATACAACAACTCACGAAGCAAACGTTGAGGAAGCAAGAAGACTGTTGGAAGAAGCAGGATATCCGAACGGAGAAGGATTCCCTTCCATCACTTATTCTACAAACGATGCAGGCTACCACAAAGTAGTTGCTGAGTATTTACAGCAGGCATGGGCTGAAATCGGTATTGACCTTCAGGTTGAAATCGTTGAATGGGCAAGCTTTACACCGATGAGACGTAACGGTGATTATGATTCCGCTCGTAACGGTTGGGTAGGAGATTACAGCGACCCTTCCAATATGTTAGACCTGCTTTACTCTACTAACGGTAACAACGACGGTAAATTCGTAAATGCAGAATACGACGCAGCTATGGAACTTTCCAGAACGACGCTGGATGCAGCAGAACGTTCCGAAGCGCTTCACAAAGCAGAAGATATCCTGATGGAAGAAGCCGGATGTATTCCGGTAGCTTACTACAATGACTTCTGGTTACAGAGCGATAAGATTACAGGTTCCTGGCATTCACCTTACGGTTACTGGTTCTTCATGTATGCAGACATCGCTGAATAAGCGGACGGTACGGACCGAACCTGAGAATCGCAGGGAAACGGTGACAGTAATAAAATAATAAACTATATCAGGGCAGATACGGCATGATGCTGTATCTGCTCTGTTTATTTCAGGACAATCGCCGTCTTCGGGTGACGATTTTGGCTTTATAGGAAATTGCTGTAATCGTGGAGGTCTCCCAACATGGGCCTGCGTTTTTTAAATGGTCGTTTCTGCATAGTTTCTGAAATATACTGCTTAGAAAGCTTTGTCAAATTATCCTATAATAAAGTAACGACTAGCGGAGAAATGTACAATATTAACAAAAACTGCTATGTAATGTTAAAGGGAGGGTAATTTTATGGCGAAAAGCAAGACGTCTGCGCCGGCTATGAAGGTGAAGACTACATGGAAAAACGCTTTTAAGCGCGACTGGCAGCTTTATCTGTTATTGCTGATACCTCTGGCGCTGGTATTTCTTTTCAGTTATGCCGCATATCCGGGTCTGCGGATGGTATTTATGAATTACAAGCCTGCCAAAGGTTATGCGGGCAGCGAGTGGGTAGGGCTTGAAATTTTTCGGAAAATTTTTAAGGATGCGGATTTCATTCGTGCATTGCGTAATTCTCTCGTTTTCAATTTTCTGGATTTGATTGTGGGAACGCCGATACCGATTTTTCTGGCTTTACTGCTGAACGAGCTTCGTTATCCGAAGTTCAAGAAGGTATCTCAGACAATCCTTTATCTGCCGCACTTCCTGTCATGGGCAATCATCGGAAGCGTTGCTTATCAGCTTTTTAAACCGAGCAGCGGTCTGATTAATGTTCTGATTACGAACATGGGTGGAGAGTCGGTTCCTTTTATCACGGAGAAATGGCACTGGGCCGTTACTTATCTTCTTGTCGGCGTATGGCAGACAATGGGATGGGGAACCATTATGTATCTGGCCGGTATCACGAGTATCAGCGGTGAGCTTTATGAAGCGGCAATGATAGACGGCGCAGGAAGATGGAAAAGAATGTGGCATATCACGCTGCCAGGTATTAAACCGACAATTATCACGCTTTTGATTATCAATCTGGGCCGTGTTATGAACAGTAACTATGAGCGTCTGGCTGTTTTTGGAAATTCACAGGTAAGAGATTTCCAGTATCAGCTTGCAATCTACATATATGAGAAGGGTCTTGGTAATCTGCAGTTTTCGATGGCAACTGCGGTAGGTCTTTTCCAATCCGTAATCGGCGTTATACTGGTGCTTTTGGCTGATAAGTTCGCTAAACTGCTTGGCGAAGAAGGTTTGCTGTAAGGAGGGATGGAGATGGCTAAGAATAAAGATATCAATACCGAAGAAGTAACACCCGATGGAAGCCGGGCGATTAATAAGTTCCGTTTCAGCGATGCGCTGATTATGATTGTGTTGGGACTTTTATGTCTGACCTGTGTCCTGCCGTTCATTTATCTGGCGGCGAAATCCATTTCCAGCAACAATGCGGTTCTGGCAAAGCAGGTATATCTGATACCGAAAGACATTACACTGGACGCATATGTGTCCTTGTTTAAAGACGGTTCGATGGTAAAAGCGATGGGATACAGCGTAGTCGTAACGGCAATCTTTACCGCGCTTGGTATGATTGCATGTACCTGTGCGGCATACCCGTTGTCAAAAAAGAGACTGAAAGGGAAACAGGCATTCACATTTTTACTGATGGTTCCCATGTATTTTACGGCAGGTCTGATTCCTTCCTATCTTCTATTCAAAGATATGAAGCTTCTGGATACGATGTGGGTGCTGATTTGGCCCCTGATTTATTCACCGTATAATATGCTGATTATGAAGACTTACCTGCAGTCAACCATACCGGACAGTCTGGAAGAATCGGCATTTCTGGACGGCGCATCGAATCTGCAGATTTTATGGCATATCGTACTGCCGTTGTCGAAACCGATTATCGCGACTTTGTCGCTGTTCTATGCGGTTGGACGTTGGAACGCATACGCAGATAACCAGTATTATATCAGAACCGATTCTTTAAAAATGGTTCAGTATAAACTGTACCAGATGGTTGCTTCCGCAACAGAGGCGCAGACAACGACGCTTTCAGAGGCGGCAGCCGTAACGAGCACCCCGGAAGTGCTTCAGGCAGCATCCATCATGTTTGTTACGATACCGATTATCATCATCTATCCTTTCTTACAGAAATACTTTGTAAAGGGTGCGATGGTCGGAGCGGTCAAAGGTTAAAAATCGAAGATTTTTAACCGCAAGTTTGGGCGACGCCCAAACTCGCAGGCTATGGATGATTTGTTAAGAACTTCTTCATCTTGGATGAAGTAGCAGACAGGTTGAATCATTTCAGATAGTCCTCCGCGTCAGGCGGTTGAACTATAAATTAAATTTATTTTAAAAAGGAGGAAATATTATGAAGAAGAACATTCTTCAAAAGGTATTGGTTTTCGCACTCACAGGTGCGATGGCTATGGGAATGCTTAGCGGTTGTGGAAATACCGGCGCTGATTCGTCAGACACGACACAGACACAGCCGGCAACAGACAGCACGGCAACAACAGACAACAGTGCGGCAACGGATAACACTGCGGCAGCGGACACTACAACAGATACTGCAGAAGAGCCGACAGAAGATGCGGCGGCAGCAGCAGGCGTTGAAGGTTATGAAGCTTTTGCCGATAATGTAACGTTAAAAGTAGCTGTTTATGACAGAGGTGTAGAAGGCGTGCCGACTGTTAACGACAACTACTGGACCAAATGGGTTCAGGAGAACTTCGGTGACAAGTACAACATCACCGTTGAATATGTGCCGATTACAAGAACAGACGTTATGACAGACTATGCGCTTCTTGCAGCAGCGGATGATTTACCGACCATCCTGATGGAATATGACTATCCGAAGGTTGCTCAGTGGGCTAACGACGGATATCTGACCACTTATGATTTGGATGCGTTCGCACAGGTTGCTCCTACTTATTATCAGAGAATGGTAGACCTGAACCAGATTCCTTATACGCAGATGGCTGGCGAGACCTATTTCGCACTGGCTGAAAGACCGTATTATAACACAACTTATACATACCAGAACTTCGTTCGTCTTGACTGGTTAAAAGAAGTTGGTTATAACGAAGTGCCGAAGACCTATGATGATTTGGTAGACGCTCTGACGAAGATTAAAGAAGCTGGTCTTTGCGAATATCCGGGCAGCCCGGTTGTAGCAAACAAAATGGTAGCGGTTGGCGCAGATACACAGAATTATGGTTTCAGAACCTATCCTCTGAATGAGGAAGAGTGGGTAATGTACGGCGATTACAACGTTGTGCCGATGAACTGGGAGCCTACAAAGAAATACCTGCAGACTGCTAACGAACTGTACAACCTCGGTATCACAAATCCTGAATACTATATCACAGACGATGAAACATGGAAAGCAAACTTCATCAATGGTAAAGCATTCAATTACAGCCAGTACATTTCCGCAAATATGGATTTCCTCAACTCTTTCTATGAGAACAATCCGGACGCAGAGCTGGCAGTTATTCCCGCTGATGCAGAATACGCTGGTTCTTACGGATATCGTACAGATAACCCGTTTGGTATGATTATCTGCTTCTCATCTTCCGCAACAGAGGATGAGCTGAAAGCAGCATGGATGTACATGGAATGGATGACACAGGAAGAGAACCTCTTCACAATGCAGTGGGGTATCGAAGGTGAGAACTACACGGTAGAGAATGGTCTTCCGGTATCCGTAGCTGATTACTCCGGCGATTATACACAGGGCTTTAACAACAGCAAAGACTACTGGTGTGTAACAATCGAGAGCAGAAATGCAGGTACGATTGAAGAGATTATCGCAGCGACAACGCCTACGGGACTTCCTCAGGACTTCACACAGGATGTTATCGATTTCTACAACAAGCGTGTTGAGATTTCCTCAACAGACTATGCTTGTACGGATGCTATCTTCGCAGTAGCGCTTGACTCCGTATCCGAATATTCCGGAACACTTGCAGCTCTTTGGACAGAGTATTATGATACGCTGACCATGTGTAAACCGGAAGAGTTTGAAGCAAAATATGAAGAATTAACTCAGAAATATCTGGATGCAGGATTCCAGGAAATTGCAGATGAAAGACTGGAAGCTTTCAACAATGGCAATACAACCAAACTGCAGTAATTCTGCTTTCTGAGAAAACAGTTCTGATATAAGAAGAAAGACCGTTGCACGGCACAGCATTGCTGACCGGGCGGCGGTCTTTTTTGGCTTTCCGGTAAAAACAGGCGTGGTTTCCGGAATCCTCCTATTGACAGGAAAAAATTGTTTCTCTATAATGTAGGCTACAAAGATAGGCTGTAAAACAAAAGATGGAGGGGGCAAAGAATGGCAAAACCCACCAATGCGATAACTGAATATCGGAATTATTACCTGTCGCCTCATTTTCCGGCATTGCTGCTTTCGGGTGACCACTGGAGAATATCGGACAGACAGAGGGACAGGCTGCATTTTCACAACTGTCTGGAAATCGGAATCTGTCATTCGGAAGGCGGTTTCATGGAGTTTTACGGAGAAACCTGTCCTTTTCAGGAAGGGGATATTACGATTATTCCGCAGAATGTGCCGCATTCTACATACAGTACGCCGGGGGCCTCGAGTTTAAGCCTCTGGTCTTACCTTTTTATGGACCCGAAAGAGTTGTTCCGGCATTCGCTTCCTTCTACATGGAAAAATTATGATTTGCAGCCCTATGCGTTCAAGAACTTTAAATACCTTCTGAGCAAAGAGCATTATCCGGAAGTCTGGCAGCTGCTTACGCTGATTATCAAAGAACTGCAGGAGCAGAAACTGGGATACCAGTTTGCGGCCAGAGGGCTGATGCTTTCCTTGTATATTGAAATTTACCGCATTCAATCGCAGGAAGAGGAAGGGCGAAAAGGTGAAAAGGAAGAAAAAGGAGGAGGGGGGGGCTTTTCGGATTCGGCAAGCCCGCTGTCAATTGCTCCCGCATTGGACTATATTGAAAACAATTATATGAAGCAGTTTGGAATAGAGTTTCTGGCAGAGTTGTGTCATTGGAGTCCCACGCATTTTCGGAGAATTTTTCATTCCGTCATGCGGATTTCGCCATTGAATTATTTGAATAATACCCGTATTCAGAAGTCGTGCAGTCTGCTGTGCAGTACGGAGGATTCCATTCTCAGCATTTCGGAGGCGGTGGGATTTCAATCCGTTTCCAGTTATAACCGGTACTTTTATCGGTTGATGTCGCAGTCACCGCGGGAATACAGGCGGCAGATGCTGCAATCGGATAAACAGCAGGTACAGAGTATGTCCATTCTTGAATTTTCCGGATGGATGTATCCGGAACCATAATAAGCCAAAGGGAATTTTTAACGCCGCAGAATGGGCAGCGTTAGAAAGTCCCTTTGGCTGACAAGTTCTATAAGTTGATAAACATCGTCTGGTAAGGTTCCAGAGTCAGTTCTTTTGTGCCTGCGTGGGTTTCTACGCAGGTTTTTTGTTGAGTATCGCTGTTATTGATGACGACGAGTGTATTGCTTTCCGGATAATAGGCGCATTCTGTGTGGAGGTTATCGGTCATATACATTCCGGTAATGCCTTCGCCGCCCGCGTAACGAATCAACTGGTACAGCAGCCTTGTATTTTCAGGCGTGCACTGGAAGGAAGAAAGGTAGATTCCTTTTCCGCTTCCAAATTCATGAATCGTCAGAACAGGCTCTCCGTTTTGCGCCAGAAGAACTTTGGCGGTTCCGTCGGTCAGATAGCGGTTTGGCTTAACGGCGAGTTCTGCGCCCTGTGGAACCAGGCCGTCGGAAGATTCTGTTCTGAACTGCCAGCGTCCGTGACAGATTCGCTCTCCGGTATCTTCGTCGATGCCAAGCACATGCGCCATACGGAAAAAAGTATCATATCCGGTGACAGCGGAAGGTTCGTTGACGCCGAGGAAAGTTCCGCCCATATGTACCCATTTTGTCAGAATTTCCAGGAGCTCTTCATCTTTCCAGGCATCGCCGCCGCTCCATGCGCTTCCGGCATATCCGGCGTTGATAACGATGTCGATGTCTTTCAGTTTTCCGGCCTTTATATCTTCAAAGGAAAGGAAGGATACGTCCACCGGCAGTCCCGACAGGGCTTCGTTGATATGAATCAGGTCATGCTGCCATGTCTCATGGAAATGCCCTGAAAGTGTCCAGGAACGAAGCGCTCCCCAGGAATGCAGGACCGCGACTTTCGTCTGGATGGAGTAGGGCTTTCCTTTGGCGTGGAAATCCTGAATGATATGAAATTCCTCCGTAAGCTGTTCGATATAGTCACAGAAATCCGGGAAGTTTTCGGTCAGATGCAGGTAGCCGCCGAGTCCGATACGGTCAATGGAACAGCGCAGCAACGCTCTTCGGATGCTGTTCCAGTAGCGTTTTGCCTCCGTTGTCGGGTCTCCGCCTTCCATGAAAGTCGGCGCGCCGCCGAGTCCTACGGGGAACAGATAGGGATGCAGCCGGAGTTCATGCACCGGAACATCTACGCCGGCACAGAGCCTTGCTTCAAAACCTGAAAAGACACATTTAATCAGCCCGTCAAATCCAAATTCCGTAAATCTTCCGTTATAGGGTTCCAGTCCCACCCAACTGTCATCGTAGAAAACATAGGCCTTTTTGCCGTAGGAATGCACGATATCTACAAGGGTGCGGCCAAAAAAGATGACAAAGTCATTAATAAATTTCATCCAGTCAAGCTTGCGGGCATCGCCCGGCATATGGGTGACATGACGTTTTCCCTGATTGATGAAGTCCTCAGCGGTCATAGAATAACCGAATCTTTCGGCAAAATCGTCGAGCGCCCGTTCGCTTACCGTAAAATCATAGGAACCCCAGTCCGTAAAAAGAGAGCGGCATTCCTCATGGGAGCCCCAAATCCAGACGAAATTGTAGAACAGCGATGTAAAACGGACTACGGTCGTGTCGGGATGGGAATCGCACCAGTTTTTCAGCCAGTCGATAAGATATTCGCGTGTTTCCGGATACCTGGGGTCGACTTGCATCAGGTGTTCCTTATCCCATTGATTGGTCGTATGGTTATACATGGAGATTTCTTCCCAGATACGATAGGCAAGAAAACTGACGGTATAGTTATGCCAAGGAATGGCGTTCGGAATGGTGACGGTTCCTTTTTCCCGTTCATAATTCCAATTTTCGGAACCGAGCAGGACATTGGTCGTTCTGTCGTAAACCTGCCAGTACTTCATGGCAGCCGGACGGTCATTGACCGCGAATTGTTCTTCGAAAAAATCATCCATCAGCCTGATTGTCAAAGATGCACTGTTCAAATCATCGTTTTCAGGGACGGCCGTTGTGGGTGAGGTGCATAAAAATGTCTGCTGTAATTTATCGGGGTTTTGCGATGCCCATTCGTTATGCTCCCGGATAATGCAGAGCGTAGAGTAGATGCCGTAGCCGGCATGGATAATATCTTCCGATAATTCCGTGCCGTCGCTGTCGCGGATGACATCTGCACCCCATTTTTCCGCTAATTTCAAAGTCAGTTCTTCATAGCCTGATTCTCCCGGCAGCGTAAAGCCGCCTTTTCTTTTACCCATACTGAATTCCTCCTGTATTTCTGGTTGCATATATCAAATACTTCTTTTTTTATTTTTTACATGATTTGCAGTTTCCCGCATATTTCCGAACCCTGTCCGCGAAGGAGCGTCGATTCCGTCCTGTCCGTCCCGTCTTCGGACAGGACGCCAAGCTGCCAGGCTGCCGATAGCAGAGGCCGTAATTCAGAACCGACACAACTGTCATAAGGGCATGGGCATGATTCGGGAAGCGATTTCCGGCTTCCATAGGCACGCATCAGAAAGACTGTAAAATCCAGAAGCGTTACCGGCTCCAACGGATGAAAAAGGCCGTCTTTGCAGAGGTCCGCAGAAAGAATCCCGTTCTGCAGAGCGCATTCTACCGTTCCCGCATACCATTCATGTCCGATAATATCGGTAAAAAGGTCGTTATATACATTTGTCATAAAAAAGCCGGCCCTCCGAACGACCATATCGAGAGCTTCCGCGCGAAGCAGCGGCTCTGACGGCCTTTCCGGTTCTTCCCATTCGGGTGTTTCGTTCTCCGGAACAAATCCTTCCGGTCTTTGCAGCGGTTCCACGAAAGAAGGGGCAGGCCATTTTGCGGGAGCGTCCGTAATTTGCGCAGAAAGCCATTGATAAGCGCCTTCCGTACAGGTGCGTTTCATTTCCGCGCATATCATTTCGGCCATTTTCCGTGCGCCGAAATCGTTATGGTGCGTATAATCGGAAGGATAGAAATATCGCCTGGCATTTTCCCGCCGCAGACCGATAACAAATTCCATACTCAGTTTGTGCAAATCGAGCGTCGGCACGGAAAGCCGGGAACCGGTTTCGAGACAGGCTTCGGCATATTCCTGCAGCAGGTCATTGTACTGTCCGTCGCTTCCGCGCCAGGTATTTCGCGCCACCGGAGTGACAAGAATGGGATGAACGCCCAGTTCCCGGCACTCGGCGATATAACTTTCCAGGTTTGCCCGATAACCTTCCCGGGCCTTTAAGTGCATTAATTTCTGGTCGTTGTGACCGAACTGAAAAAGCATATAATCGCCCGGTTTACAGCGTTCAAAAGGAATGGCCGCATGACCTTCCTGTCGGAAGCTTTCCGTCGTCAGGCCGGAATGGGAGTGGTTAGAAACGGTCAACGCTCCTGTAAAAAGGGACGGAAGCATCTGACCCCACCCCGCATAACTTGTTTCCGGCGCATAGGGATATTCCGCAGACTGGTCGGTTACGGTGGAATCTCCGGCGATATAGAGAACCGGGCATTGGAGCGGCTCAATTTCAATTTTGCTCAAAATCGGTTGATTTGCCGTAACGCTCACTTCAATGCAGGAATCATGATATGCTTTTTCCTGTCCCCGCGGTATGATGCCGCATACTTCCGTATACAGTTCGCAGGAGAGTTCCTCGCCGGGCAAAAGCGTTTCGCGATAAGCGCCGAGACAGCGCCTTCCGGTGAAAATACGGATGTCCGATAGTTGTTCTTCGGAACGCAGCGTCACTCTGACAAGGTAACTGCCTTCCGCTTCCACATGACATTTAAAACGGAGGGGGAACTGTCTTTTTTCATCGGGAATCGTTTTCGGACGAATCAGACAGCCGCAGCGGTTTTGTTCGATATTCACAGGTTCCGATAAGCGATACCAGGGAACCGGCAGGAAACCGCCGTTCAGTTCCGGCAGCATGAGCTGCGGCTGTCGTTCCATCGCCTGTTCGGTGATAAAGCCGCAGCCGCGCGCTTCGGAGTAGAAATCTTCCGGGGTGACGTTGCCTCCGGGTGTAAAATCATATCGTATCATTTTACAGAGCCCCGTCCTTTGCAATAGAAGCGGAGACTAATACATTGCTGAAGAAAGCGAGCGCAAGACCCTGTCCCCAACCCTGAATCCAGCGTCTGGAAATGCCTCTGTATCCCTCGATATCTTTCATCACAGCCGTGCCGCCGGATACGTTCATAACCCTTCCGTCCTCGCTGACGTTGGAAAGAAGTCCCTGAATGGCGAGATTAATATGACGGGTATGTAACGGATTTCCCCGCTCTAACATTGCCGCGGCGATGCCTGCGGAAGCGGAAATTTCCTCATAAGATGCTTCATCGTTCAGAACTGTCCGCCACAGACCATCCTGTGTCTGTACCGTTTTCAAAGCGGCGAGCTGGTCGTTCAGGGAACCTGCCACGTCCAGATATTTCGGATAGAGATAGCATTCGGGAAGCACGCTGCCTACCTTTGACATGGTATAAGCCGCCCAGGCATTGGCTCTGCCCCAGTAGATGCCGGACATATGGTCTTTGGTAATATTATTATATCCGTGGTAATAAAAGCCTGTTTTTTCATCCTGCAGATAGTTGATGTGCCAGTACCACTGATTCAGGGCGTCGTCTATCATCTCTTCATCTTTGGTGATAACGCCGACTCTGAGAAGGAAAAATGCCGCCATAAACAAGGTGTCCGCCCAGGCCTGCTCCGGGAAATCATTTTTGGCGGAAACCGTATGCTGCAGGACGCTGTCTCCGAAACGGAGCGCCTCTTTGCGGATATAGTCGATTTTGCTCATGACAAGGTCCCAGTATTTCTGTTCGCCGGTCGCCTGATACAGCGATACGAGGCAATGACCCATCGCGCAGGCGTTTACGGTCCATACCTTCGGAAGGCCAAGAGAAATCAGTTCATCCACGCGGTCTTTTAAAAGCGTCAGATATTTTTCCTTTCCTGTTTTTTCATAAGCTTCGCTGATGCCGTAATAGGCAACGCCGCAGGGCCAGTCCCAGGTAAGGTCCATTTTCATGGTTCGTTCTACGATTTTGTCGATGACATCTTCTATCTGTTCTCTGTTAAATTCCAACTGCATAATTTAAGCCCTCCTGATAAAATTTTTTGTATATCCGAACAATCAGTTTACTATTTATTATATAAAACGGTGGATTTTTTTAACAGATTGCTTTCATTCAAAAATACAGCAATTTCGACCAAGTTTCAGGAAGTGTCGGAACGACTGCATAACCGTCTGGAAGAAAAGTGAAAATAATATATTTTTATATTTTACAATAAAAAGAAAACGTTTTATAATAATATTAATCTATGCGAGAATTCATTATGCCACTGATAAAACTAAAATGCCGCTTATGCGGCGGAATTGGAGGAAATATGATTAAAGGATTCAAAATGAAACTATATCCCGGACAGGAGGCGGAATACGAGAAACGCCATAACGAACTCTGGCCGGAAATGAAGGACATGATTCACGAGCATGGCGGAAAAAATTATTCTATTTTTCTGGATAAGGAAACGTTGACGCTTTTCGGTTATATCGAGATAGAAGATGAGGCGCTGTGGGCAAAGGGCGCGGATACGGCGATTAACCGGAAATGGTGGGATTTTATGGCCGATATTATGGAGACAAATCCGGACAACAGCCCCGTGTCGGTTGATTTGAAACCGTTGTTTCATTTACCCTGAAGAAGTTGAAAAATCAGAGATTTTTCAACTGCGAGTTTGCGCTGATGTCTGCAACATCTACCGCAAACATCGAGGGATATTGAGAGTATTGCAGTATAAATGAGAAAGGCATGGTATCGTATGAAAATTGGCGTCAGAGCGCACGACTATGGAAAGATGGAAATAGAGAAAATGGCCGAAACGCTTCATCGGGAAGGCTATGAGGCGGCGCAGCTTGCGCTTCCGAAAGTTTTCACGGGAATTGACCGGTACGAAGATATCACAGGGAAGCATCTGGAGAGAATCCGGAAGGCATTCGAAGAATGGAAGGTGGAGATTCCCGTTTTCGGATGCTACATGGACCTGGGAAATCCGGATGCGGAGGTGCGTGATTATGCCGTAAAAACGCTGAAAAAATGTCTTGCATACAGCAAGGAGGCAGGCGCAAAAGCAGTCGGAACGGAAACGGCGTATCCGCATTTAAGCAGAGAAGAAAAAGCGAAGTGGTATCCTTATATGCTGGACAGTATAAAACGCGTGGTGGAAGAAGCGGTACGTCTTGATGCCGTGCTGGTAATTGAGCCGGTATACTGGCATCCTCTGGAAAACCTGGAAGCGGTGACGGATGTGCTGGAAAAAGTGGGCGACAGGGAGCATCTCCGGCTTATTTTCGATGCTTCCAACCTGCTGCAATATCCGGATACGACGGACCAGAATGCTTATTGGAGTGAATGGCTTCATACGATTGGGGAATACGTTGAGGCGATGCACATCAAGGACTTTTATTTCGATGAAAACGGCCGGTACTGCCCCGTGCTTCTCGGAAAGGGCGTCATTCAGTATGAGGCGGTTTCGAAATGGCTTCATGCAAACAGGCCGGATATGTATCTGCTCCGGGAAGAGATGAATCCGGCGGCAGCGGGAGAAGATTTGGACTTTATGAGAAAACTTTAAAGATGGAACGAATCGCCCCGTAAAAGTAAAAATTGACAGAAATCGGGCAAAATTTGCTCTCGTGCGAACCTTGTTAAGGCTTGCATTCCTTTTTGCGTCCTTTATAATATTCTTATATTCTGTTTCACTATCAAATAAATGAATGTTATTAGAAAACTCCATATGCTTAACTTTTTGAAAGACCGCCTGAAAGGGGAGACGGTCAATCTTATTTTACCAGAAGGAATCTTTGACTTCATATTGTTTGTTAATGTAAGAAAAGGCACTTATACGCGAAAATACGGGAAAAGAACTTTTGTCCGTAAGATACCGGAAGAAGGACGGTATGCGGATTTCCTGAAGATTATGCAGATGCGGGCGTGCGGCGGCAAAGAAGAATTATATGAGAGCATGAAGCTGATTAGAGTGGCCGGGGCGCTCGCCGTACAGGAGAAGTATATTGCCATATGCAGTTTAAAGATTGGAAATGGTACATGTCACAAGAAATTTACTTTTATCAGGAATACTCTTTATGAAAAGCCCAATCAGCAAAAAGAAAATATAGTTGTATTCTGCGAAGATATCACCGGGATTCATACAGTGAAAGTGGTGGAAAAGGAATCCGAAGATGTATTCGAAGAAAAGCGGGAAAAGGCGGAGACTTTACCGAAACAGGTCGTTTATCTTTCACACGAAATCAGGACATCCCTTAACAGTATTTATGGGAATCTGAAAATGCTTCATGAAGAAGTCGGTCCGGGAAATGTATATCTGAGCAATGCGGCGCTTTCCGCGGAACATCTTCTCAATCTTGTAAACAGCGTCCTGTGTATTTCCACGCTGGAAAAGCGGGATGCCGGAAGAATTGAAGCGGTTACGATGGAAGAGCTGATAAAATATCCGAAAGGGATTTTTGAGTACGAAGTAAAGAGACGGAATATCCGGCTGCAATTCGACTGCGGGAAACCGGTGTACCAATATCTGTATCTGAACAGGGCGGCGTTGCAGCAGGTTATCATCAATCTGATTTCCAATGCGGTAAAATACACGAATGACGGAGGAACGGTAATCTGCCGCATGGAGGAATGTCTGCTGGAAGAAAAGAGAGTCCGGTTTTTGCTGGAAATATCGGATACGGGAATCGGCATGGAAGAAGCCTTTCTCGCCGACGCGTGGAAAACTTACGGCAGGGAGCGGCGGAAAAAGGATGCGGAAGGAAGCGGTCTCGGTCTTACGCTGACAAAGTATCTGGTGGATATGCTTCATGGCACGATACGGCTTGAGACAAAGAGCGGCATCGGCACAACGGTGTCTGTAACGGTTGAAGCGGACGGAGACGATATCCTGTATGAACAGTCCCAAAAGCCGCGGGAACTTTTCACACAGGAAGAATTATGGGTGAAAAGAGCGCTTGTCGCGGAAGACGAAGACGCGAATATGGAAGTGATTTGCAGCTGTCTGAAAAAGTTGGGAATTGCCGCGGATAAGACTTATAACGGGGAAGAGGCCGTGGAGATTTTCAGACAGTCGGAAGAAGACTATTATGATATTATCCTGATGGATGTTCATATGCCGGGGAAAAGCGGTATTGAGGCAATAAGAGAAATCAGGAATATGGAGCGGAAAGACAGTGGGATGCCGGTTATCGTCATGACGGCTGATATACTTGATGAGCGCGTTCTGGGAGAACTGTCTGCTGCGGTGAGCGGCTGTCTTGTCAAACCATATCGGGAGGAAGACGTGCGGTCTGTATTATTACAATGCGGGAAGAAGCAGGCTGTTGAAACGCGAAAGCGGTATGGGACGGAAAGAAAGCGGGAAAATAATGACAGAATCGGAGGAATTAAGAAGACAGGGAAAAGAATCGGTGATTCATCAGCTGAATCCACATTTCATTTTTAATCTGATGGGAGCTGTGCGGATTGCGGTCAGAACCGACCCGGAACTGGCATATGACAGGCTGTATGATTTTTCGAGGTATTTAAGAGCGGTTTTCAGGTCTTTGGAAAGCCGGGAAAACGTTTCCTTCAGGGAAGAAGTAAGCGATGTTCGTTCTTTTATTAACCTGGAGAAATTAAGATTTGGGGACAGAATCAGATTCCGTACCGACATTAAGGAGGAAGGATTTGCGCTGCCTCCTCTGTCGGTGATGGTGCTGGTGGACAATGCGCTCATACACGGTTTGGAAAAGGGAGAAAGAAGGGGAACGATAACGCTCAGAAGTTATCGGATGCCGTCTGAATATATTGTTCAGGTGGAAGATGACGGAACAGGTTTTGATGCGAAAGCGTATGAAAGCCTGCCCGGCGATGACGGGCCGAAAGCCGGCGGACTGCTGAATGCCAGATACCGTATGGAAACAATGGTAAACGGGAGCATGGATATTCAGAGCTTTGACGGAATCGGCACGGTGGTAACTTTACATATTCCGGTTTTGGATAGAAAGGCGTGATTTTCCATGGAAATAAGAACAATCATAGTGGATGATGAATTGTGGAGTCTGCGGCAGTTTGAAAGAAGCCTCCGTGATGCCGTCGATTTCAGACTGCTGGAAATGTTTGACAGTGCGGATAAAGCGCTCGCGTATGCGGAAAGCCAGGCAGTAGATTTTGCCCTGTTGGATATTTCGATGCCCGGGATGAACGGAATACTGCTCGGTGAAAAGCTGAGAGAAATCAACGGCGATATGATTCTGATTTATGTAACAGGATACGAAGAATTTATTAAGGAGGTCATTTTGGACCTCCGGGCGGATTATTTTCTGATGAAGCCTTTTAATGATGCGGATGTGGGGCAGATGATTGACAGAGTCAGACATCTGTCGGCAAGACTGCGAAAAAGGGTATCGGTGCAGACCTTTGGTGAATTTGACATTTTCGTTGACGGACAGCTGATTGAATTTGCCAACCAGAAAGCCAAAGAGCTGTTTGCAATCTGCATTGACAGCGGCGGTGAAGTGACGATGAAAAAGAGCATCGACCTGCTGTGGGAAGGAAGAGGATATGACGACCGGGTAAAATGCCTGTACCGAAAAGCGGTCGTTTATCTGAATGCGACCTTCCGGGAATATGGCGTGGAGGATATTTTCAGCAATCGCCGGGGAAGCTGTCATGTAAACAGGGAAGAAATATTATGTGATTATTACGAGGTATTAAACGGGAAAAGCATAAAAGATACCGCCTTTGACGGAAGATATATGACAGCCTATTCCTGGAGCGAAGAAACATGCGGTAAGCTTTGCCGCATGGCATCAGAATGCCTTTGCGAATAAAAAAATGTGCCGACCTCTAAAGTCTTTGAAAATTTATCCGATACATTTATTGACAGTTCATAAACAAACCGTTACAAATTTTATTATTTGTAAAAATTGGAGCCGGAAATCATGGGATTTCAGCTCGAAGAAGGGAGGAGTCATTATGCGTATTGAGGCATATACTCAAGTCCAACAGTTATATAACACGAAGAAGGCGGTAAAGACGCCCGCTGCGGCAAATGCAGGCGTTTCTGATAAAATACAGATTTCCAGCATCGGCCGGGACATTCAGGTAGCCAAAGCGGCGGTGGATGCAAGCAGCGATATCAGAGAAGAGCTGGTAGCTCCTATCAGAGCAGGTATTGAGAACGGGACATACCATGTGAGCGGAGAGAGCTTCGCAGAGAAATTGTTGCAGCAGTATGAAGAAATTTCCGGTCTTTAAGGCACAAACTGAAAGAAAGGCATGGGTTACGGCGTGGCAAGTTTAATGGAAAGCTTGATAGATGTTTTGGAGAAAGAGAGCGATGAGTACAAGAATTTATTAAATTTATCCATGCAGAAAACGCAGGTCATCGTGTCTGAAGATTTGGACCAGTTAGCCAGAATCACGGATGAAGAGCAGCTTATCGTGAGCAGAATCAATCATTTGGATACTATCAGAAATGAGGCTGTACAGGATATAGCGAATGTACTTAACAAGGATGTTGCGAAACTAAAAATTGCAGATTTGATTAAAATGCTTGGACAGAGACCCGAAGAGCAGCAGAAGCTTGCGGCGGCGTTTGATGTATTGCAGACGAATGTAAAGAATGTGGCAAGGATCAACGAGCAGAATCGGGAATTGATTCAGAATGCGCTGGAAATGGTACAGTTTCATATGAATCTTATCCAGTCCATGAAAGCGGCCCCCGAAACGGCTAACTACAACAGGGGCGCTTGCAGTACCGGAGATATCATCGGTATCGAGCGGAAATCATTTGATGCAAAGCAGTAAAAATAATTGTTAAGGATGGTAACGTTATGTCATTAATGGGCAGCCTTTATTTAGGTGTATCAGGATTACAAACTTCAAATAATGCGTTAAATACAACAGGACATAATATGTCCAATCTGGACACTGTTGGTTATACAAGACAGCAGGTGTCCCAGTCCGCAAGAGGCTATATTACAATTTCCAAGAGTCAATCGACTAGTTGGCAGCAGCTTGGTCTTGGTGTCAATTATTCCCAAACGAGACAGGTAAGAGATTTTTTCCTCGATAAGAACTATCGACGCGAATCGGGAAGAAGCGCCTTTTATGAGGTGGGTTACAAAGCATCGGAAGAAATTGAGGATGTTTTGGGAGAATCTTATGAAGGGCATGCCTTTTCCATTGCAGTAACGGATTTATGGACCGCGGTAGAAGAGCTGAGCAAAGACCCTACGCTTGCGGTAAATCAGAATCTGTTCGTAACGCGTTCTTATGAATTTATTACGAAAGCGCAGGCCGTTTATAAAAGCCTGGAAGAATATCAGGATAATATGAATAAGAATGTTGCGCAGGACGTGGAAACGATTAATAAATATGCGCAGCAGATTGAAGCATTAAATCGCCAGATTGCAAGAATTGAAGGCGGCGTGGAGCATGCCAATGACTTGCGCGACCAGAGGAACTATTTACTGGATGAGTTGTCAACGATGGCATCCATATCCTATCATGAAGACGTAACCGGTTATCTGAGTGTGAAACTGGAAGGAGTCGATTTGGTAAAGGGCGGACTTGTGAATACCATGTCCGTTTATGAAGACCCGAAGACCGGTTTCTACACACCATATTGGGAAATGCTGGCCGATTACAGTTATGATGAATACGGAAATAAGGTTTTAACCAAAGATGAGCTTTTGTCCGCACAGGTTTTTGACCTGACCAGACCGATTTCATCCGATATCAATACGGATATCGGCTCCCTGAAAAGCACGCTTCTGGCGAGAGGAGACCACAGGGCAACAGCGCAGGAAATCAAAGACATTAACCCGGACGGTGAGTACGAAGAGGGCTGGTATGATGTGCACGTTTCGCAGTCCCTTATCATGAACGTTCAGGCAGAATTTGACCAGCTGATAAATATCGTCGTTACAAAGATAAACGAAATCTTAAGGGAAGCGGCGGAAATGGAATCTGCAACTTATCCCAATTCCACTTATCTGCGTGACGAGAACGGCAATCCCCTTCAGTTGTTTCAGCAGATTGTGAGTGAAGGAAAGAGCTGTAAACTGCCGGATGGAAGCATTTGGGAATGCGGTTGGACGGTTTCCAATATTGATATCAACATAGAACTTCGTCAGAATCCTACGCTGCTTGGATTCCGGCTGACAGACGGTTCGGAAGACAATGCACTGACAGAAAGGCTGAAAAAGGCGTTTGAAGAAGCGTCCTATACTTTGAACCCGAATGTACAGACGCCGGTTTGCTTCGTGGATTACTATAAGAATCTGGTTTCCCAGGTGGCGAACACAGGGTATGTTTTCGGAGAAATTATGGATAGTCAGACAGTGACGGTAGATTCGCTGTTTAATGCGAGAGAACAGGTGGTCGGGGTATCGTCCGATGAAGAACTGACCAACATGATTATGTTCCAGAACGCTTACAATGCTTCCAGCCGTTATATCAACGTTATCAGCGAGATGCTGGAGCACGTTCTGACAACGCTCGGACGTTAAGTGCGGGCGGCGAAAGGAGAAAACAGATGCCATCTACATTTTTTGGATTAACAATTGCCTCTTCGGGTCTGCGGGCAGCGAATGCGGCGCTTAATACAACAGGAAATAATATCAGCAATGCCAATACGGAAGGATACAGCCGTCAGGCCGTGACAACGGAAGCGGCACAGGCGCTTCGCGTTTTTGCCACATATGGATGTGCGGGAAGCGGTGTTGAGACAATTGCAATCGAACGTATCCGCGATTCCTTTTATGATGTGAAATTCCGCGAAAACGAAACGAGACTCGGCGAGTTTGATGTCAAGGCATATTATATGCGGATGATAGAAAACTATCTGACCGACGATAAAATATCCGGCTTTAAAACGATTTTTGATAAAATCAGCGCAGCGCTTGAAGAAGTCGCGAAAAAAGGCAGTTCTACTTCCACGAAGGCGGAATTTGTATCGACAGTCAAAAATATGACCGATTACTTTAATAATATGTACGGCAATTTCCAGAATCTTCAGGCAGACGTGAACGATGAAATCAAAATGCGCGTGGATGAAATTAATTCCCTCGCACAGGATATTGCCGCCGTAAATAAACAGATTAACGTTATTGAGCTGACGGGTGTCACCGCCAATGAACTGCGCGATAAGAGAGACGTTATGCTGGATAAGCTGTCCGGCATTGTCGATATGACGACGGAGGAACTTCCTATTCTGGACCAGAACGGAGAACCTTCGGGAGCAAACAGACTGATTGTTAAAATTGCAGGCGGCCAGGTGCTTGTGGATTCGGACGATTACCGACAGTTGGAATGTGTCGCACGGAAATCGGAAGAGAAAGTCAATCAGTCCGATATCGACGGGCTTTACGATATTCAATGGACGGATGGCGTGGAGTTCGGACTGTATAATGAGTCGATGGGCGGAGAACTGCGCGGACTCATACAGATGCGGGACGGAAATAACGGAGAATATTTTAACGGAACGGTAGATAAAGTCTACTATAATATTGACACGACCAGGGTAGTCATTAATACGACCGCCGATTATCTTGGCAATATGAGCAAGTGTACGCTTTCCGATACGGGCGGAAAGATTAATATCGGCAATCAGATATATTATTACACTGACTGGACCTATGATGGGGACGGTAATTATTCCTTTACCATTGACAATAAAAAGAGCGATATGCCGCTCGTAAGCGGCAAAATAGGTTCGGAAACCTTCGTCGGCGCGGAAGTGCGGTATCAGGGCATTCCTTACTACATGGAGCAGATGAATGAGTGGATTCGGGACTTTGCGAAAGCAATCAACGATATTTTTACTGCGGGCGTTACCGCGGACGGCGAAGATGCAGGCATTCTTCTGACGGGTAATCTTTTGACGGAAAAAGGTCAGTATACGGAAGGCTGGCTGGATGGCGTTACAAGAAACGATAAGGGAAAAGTAAACGACAAAGGTTATTATCATATTACGGCAGGAAATTTTGCGGTAGCCGATGAGATTATGAAAGACGCTTCCAAACTCGGAACGAGATTTGACCCGACGGCCGGACAGGAAGAGTGCGAGCAGATTAAGAAAGTCATTTCCATGATAAATGATAAAAACCAGTTCAGTTTCCGCGGAAGAAATGCGGGCGGATTCCTGGAATGTGTGCTTTCGGACGCTGCATTGTCCGGAGAGAATGCGGAAACATTCTATACAACATATTTGAGTCTGGAAATGAGCATCGATAATCAGAGAATTTCCATTTCCGGCGTAGATGAGGATGAAGAGGCGGTCAGCCTTGTAAAATATCAAAATTCTTATACGCTGGCTTCCAAGATGATTTCCACATTGACGGAAGTGTACGACCGGCTGATTTTGCAGACTGGCGTTTAAGGCATAGTATGAAGAGAAGTTCTAAAGCTCACGCCAGAGACATGGCGGTATAGTAAGAAAGGGATGGCGGAATATGAGAATCACAAACAGAATCATGCGGAATAACTCGTTGTACAATATTAATCAGAATAAAATTCTGGAAGATAAGCTGAGCAATCAGATGACGAACCAAAGTAAAATTACAAGACCTTCCGACGACCCGGTCGTAGCAATCAGAGCGCTGCGTCTTCGTACGAATGTGACGATGGTGTCACAGTATTATGATAAGAATACGGAAGATGCGGACAGCTGGCTCTCCATTACGGGAGACGCGCTGAAAACGGTGAACGAGGTTTTGGAAGATATTTATGAGCAGGCCGAGACGGCTTCCAAGAAAAATTTCACGGCGGCGGATTTGGATATCGTGCTGACACAGATGAATGCGCTTGCAAAAGAGTTTTATGCGAGCGGTAATGTTGACTATGCGGGACGTTATGTTTTTTCAGGATACAGAACGGATACGCCGATTACGTTTACCGAAGAGAATATCAAGGAATTTAATCAGGACCCCGATAACAGAAAAAGCTTTATCATTTCTGAAAGCCGGGGATATGGAGATATCAGCAGTATCAGTTATACGGACTGGCAGGGTGGAAACGGCGTAAAGGAAGACGAGACGCAGATTAAGAATACGACGTTGTACCGGTTCCGGTTATCCTATGACGATTTGGATTTTGATGAGAACGTTACTTCTATTAAGCGGCAGCCGGATGGCAGCATGCAGGCTTTTGACAAAAACGGAAATCCTGTTCCGAACAATGCCTTTCAGTTCGACATGACGGGCGTGGATGAACTGACCATTTATGAGGATGCGGAAAGCGCTTACAAAGATATTGCGGCGGATACGACCGGAACGAAGGTCGCATACATCCCGTCCACTGGGGAAATTGTTTTCGGAGAAGCATACTATAATGACCCGGTAAAAGTCAATGAAGGTATGCAGGTTAACGTGAAATACTCCAAGAGCACCTGGGAGGAAGGGGATATCAATCCGGTTCATTACTTCCACTGTATCGAAAGCGATGAGCAGAACATCGGCAAGGCGATGTCGCTGGAAACAGCCAAATCGACGCTGGAAAAGGCGCAGTCAGATTTGAAGCTGGTAGAGGCGGATAAGAACGCGACACAGGCGCAGCTCGATGCGGCGCGTCAGGCGGTAGAAGTCGCACAGGAAGCGGTAGACGATATTATGGGAAGAGTCATCGAGTATAATGCCGATGGCAAAGACCAGGATATTTATTATGCGATGGGCTTTAATCAGGACATTCAGGTAAATACCCATGCCAAAGAGGTTTTCACACATGATGTCAGAAGGGATATAGATGATTTCGAGATTTATCTGAAGCAGCTCAAAGATGTGGAAGCGGTAAAAGCGGATATTGAAAAGAAGATGAAAGAACACCCGGAAGATTCTGCGGAATATAAAGATTTACAGTTACAGATGGATGCAGCCGACAAAGCCTATACCTATATCAGGGACAACGTGCAGAAAAAATTTGAAAATCAGCTGACAAAATGCCAGAATTATATTGATAAAACCAATGTGGCAGTAACGGAGAACGGTACGAGAGGAAGCCGTCTGGATTTGATTAAAAACAGACTGATGGGCCAGAAAGCTACTTTCAAAGACTTGCAGAGCAGCAACGAAGATGTGGATGTGACGGAAGTAGCCGTGCAGTTAAAGAGTTCGAAACTCACCTATGAAGCGGCGCTCGCGGCCACCAGCAAGATTATGCAGACAAACCTGATGAATTATATCTGATAGGAGAGGGAAAACTTATGACGATAATGACAAAGGTGTTCGGCGAGATTACGATAGATGACGACAGGATTATCACATTTTCCAAAGGGATTGTGGGATTTCCGGAGCTGACGCAGTTTGCATTGCTTCATGATTCGGAAAAAGGAACGGATTCCATTCATTGGCTGCAATCCATACAGGAGCCTGCGTTTGCGATGCCGGTTATGGACCCGCTTCGCGTATGCCCGGATTACAACCCGGAAGTCGATGACGAAATTTTGAGAAATCTTGGAGAATTGAACCCGGACGATATGCTTGTGCTTGTCACGATGACTGTCCCGAAAGAGATTGAAAAAATGTCCGTCAACCTGAAAGGACCCGTTATTATTAACGCGACACGCAAAACGGCGATACAGGTCATTGTGGAAGGCGATAATTATCCGGTTAAATTCCCGATATATGATATTTTTAATGAAAATAAAAAGAAAGCGGGTGAGTAGATGTTAGCTTTATCCAGAAAAAAGAGCGAAGCGCTGATTATCAATAATAATATTGAAATTACAGTGCTTGAGATTAAAGGAGAACAGGTGAAGCTAGGCATCAGCGCACCGAAAGAAGTGCCCGTATACCGGAAAGAGGTTTATATGCAGATTCAGGATTCCAATCAGGAAGCGATAAATACGGACGGGCTGGAAGCTTTGCAGAATTTGCTGAGGTAGGTATGGAGAGCTGAAATGAAGGATAAAATATCAGTCATCGTTCCGTGCTATCGTGTGGAAAACTATATTGACCGATGTCTTGACAGTCTGAAAACACAGACCTATGGCATGGAAAATCTGGAAATTATTCTGATAGATGATGCTTCCGAAGACGATACCCGTCGCCGACTGCTCCAATTTGAAGAAGAGCATTCCGAAAACGTGCTGGTAATTGCCTGTGAAGACAATGCCGGTCCCGGAACGACGAGAAACCTGGGCCTGAACTATGCCACAGGCGAATATATTGCCTTTGTTGACGCCGATGATATCGTGGATAAATCCATGTTCGAGAGAATGCACGGCGTAATGAAGGAATTTGGGGTCGATATGGCAGAGTGCGGTTACAGAACCTTTTTCGACGGGGAAGAACTTTCCGTGGAAAAAAGAGACGACGACCGTCTGATGCGGATACAGACGCCGGAAGACAGGAGCCGTTTTATTTTGAACTCTTTCAGAACGGCGGTATGGGGCCGGCTCTATCAAAGAAGATTTCTGGAAGATAACGCACTGTTTTTTCCGGAAAATATGAATTATGGTGAGGACAATTTGTTTTCAGGACTTGCAATGCTACTTTGCGGGTCCTGTTATCATATTGGAGACACGCTGTATTATTATTACCAGAATGCGGAAGGACTCATCCGAAAACGAAATGACAGCGGAAGAATCAGACAGCTTGCGGACATTATGGAGCTGTATCTGACAGAGCTTGACGCAAGAGGTTTTTTGGACGGGGCTATGGCAGGATATGGGGTCGCGTTTGAGTGGTATATGATTTATAAATATTTCATGGACCCTGTCAGTTTTATAATTTCCAGACAAATTCCGGACTGGAAGGAGCAGGTCGGCTTTTTCCGGGGGAAACTCCTGAAGTATTTTCCAGATGCAGGTCGAAATCCATACCTTACCCGTGATAAAAGATGGAACGATTATGTCTTATTATTAAATGATGACAAATTTTCAGGAACCACTTAAAATTCGTATCATTTCCGCAAGACGCATTTCGTAGGTATGGTATCTGGCCGTTTTTTCATAGCCGTTCAGGGCGATTTCCAGCCGTTCCGCTTCATGATGCAGATAATAATCCGCCTTTTGCATCAAATCTTCCATATTCTCGTACACTTCCAGGTCCTTTCCGATTTCAAAATATTCCGGAATTTCCGCCTGATAGTTTGTCAGCAGGAAACCGCCGCAGCCAAGCACATCCCAGATGCGAAGAGAAAGCCCGGTTTCGATTGGGCGCATTGTGATATTCAGGTTGATTTTGGACGCCTGAAATATTTTGGGCATTTCCGTAAGCGTGCCTGCGCCGCCTTTTACATGGACACGCGGCAGCGAAGAGGCGTCGCTGCGGGTATAGAGCGAAACATGGAAGCGTTCGGAAAGGGCGGAAAGGACGGAGATTCTTTCTGCGTTTGCAAGTTTCATGCCGATATACTGATGCGCCACAAGATAGCGGTCCGTGTCAAGAAAAACATCCTGCCCGCGGTAAAAGGCGGGGTCGGCGGCGGCAATCTCGCGGATGACTTCTTCGGAGAGCGTATCGTAGATGAAGTTATAGCCGAAGACTTTCTGCTGTGCCTGTATCAGCCCGTTTACATAGCCCTGCGTATAGGAAGAGAGCAGATTATCCGCCAATAGTCTGTCATAGCGGCTTTTTTCGGAATAAAGGGAACCGACAAAAGAAATGTCGCCGCCGTACTTTCGATAATCTTCCTCTGTCATGTCCATAATGACTTTTTCCCACCGTCTGACGTTCGTAGCCAGCGGAAGATAGAAGATATGCTCCGGATTATAGGGATGGAAAAAAGCATACTGCGCCCGGTCAAACAGAAAAATCCGGTTCCATTCGTTTTTCAGCGCGTTGGAAAAGAGTTCCGCAACGGGGCTGTCCACACTCCAGCAGACATAGGGAACTTTGAAATGATTACATGTATAGGAAATGGCCGGATAAAAATTCACACTGAACACAAAAGAAAGTTCGTGGGAAAGGAGCCATTCGGTTATCTTGGCACTGCAGCGGGAAGGAGAGACCTGTTTGTCCGTCATTTCCATTTTTTCCTGATGAACGGTGATGCCGAATGATTCAAATGCCTGTATGATATCCGGTTCACAGATGCTGTTGTACCGGTAAATGAGGATTTCCATAAATTTTTTGCCCCTTCCTGCCTCTTTTATGTTATAATAAACACGGATTCAGCCGTCTGTGTTCTGGCATTGCAAGAGATTACAGCGGCTGTATTACCATATTTATATAAGAATACATAAGAACAGTGTAATGGAAAAAGAGAAAAGTTCCAAGAGAAATTTCCGAAAGAAATATAAATTATTGTCATGATGTTCCGATATATACAACAAGGGACTATCTTTGCATATTTTTCATGCAAAACAGTCAGGACGATTCTAAAAGATTCAAAAATAAGGGATGATTTACAAACTATCACACGGAGGTGATTCAAAATGGCACTCGAACCATTAAACAGCGTTATGACTTTTCAGGCACAGGATACAGTGAAGCCGAAAGTCCAGTCTGTGCAGCCGGCTGACATGGAAGTTTCTCCGGCAGACCAGACAGTCAGGGTGGATGCCACGACGGCTTCTGTCGTAAAGACGCAGTCGGAAGACGAAGAAGCGAGAGGCGGAAACAGCAAAGATAAGGATGCAAACGGGAATTCCAGGCAGGCGCTGAATTCTCAGCAGGCTATGGCATCTGAACCTTTGAAAAAAGCAATAGCGGAAATGAACCGTAAAATCAACAGCAAAGAAGAAGCAGTTTTCGGTGTCCACGAAGACACGAACAGAATCATGATTAAAATCGTGAACAAGGACACGAAGGAAATTGTCAAGGAATTCCCGCCGGAAAAGACACTCGATATGATTGCGAAGGTCTGGGAAATCGCGGGGATTCTTGTAGATGAGAAGAGATAGGAGGAAGACAGATGTCTATTAGAATTACAGGAATGTTCTCAGGACTCGATACGGAGAGCATTATTTCCGAACTGGTATCGGCGCAGAGCGTTAAGAAAAATTCGCTCGTGAAAGCGCAGACGAAACTGAGCTGGAAGCAGGACGCATGGAAAGCGTTAAATACGAAAATTTACAATTTCTATACGAACACGCTCAGCGATATGCGTTATCAGAGTTCCTATTTGAAGAAAATCACGAAAGTATCCAATACGAACGCAATCAGTGTTATTACGGGCGATAATGCGGTCGACGGTGTAAGAAGCGTGAAGGTTAATCAGCTTGCCAAAGGCGGAAGACTGACCGGAAGCAGCCTGTCTACGAAGAGCGGGGTTCATTTCAGCGGCGCCGCAAGTCTGGCACAGCTTCGTAAACACAGAGGCGGGGAAGTACTGGGAACAGGTTCCGATTCCGCATCTTTGTCCGGAAGTTTCCGGGTTGTCGGCGCGCAGGGACAGTATGTGGATTTCAGCATCAATGAGAACACGACGATTGACGATGTTGTCGGCATGATAAAGAGCACGGGACTGAATGCGAATTATGACCAGGAAAGTCAGAGAATTTTTATCAGTTCCAAGAATACCGGCGCAGCCAATAACTTTAACCTGATAGCCGGTGACGAGGGCGGTATGAATGCACTGGCGCTTCTCGGCCTGCTGTCAAAGGACGATATTGTCAGCGCTGACCCGAGCAATCCGACGCAGACGGAAATCTGGGCCGGTTATAAAGATGACCAGGAAGCATACAATAAGCTGATTGCCGATGAAATCGCAAAACGCCAGGCGGCTTATGCTGAGGCGAACAAAAAGCTGGAAGCGGAAAATGAAGCGCTCAATAAGAAAAATGAAGCGTTGGATGAGGCCAATACGAAATTCTTCGGTGAGATGGATGATACGGATTATCTGGCGTCTGAATTCAGCGCGAAGTTTGGCGAGTCATTGTCCGGCTATATGGATAAATTATATGGTGACGGCGGTCTTTATGACGAGATGCAGGCGGCCAAAAAGCAGCTGGAGGAAGCGAAGAATAATTCTGCTCTCACAGATGCCGATAAGGAGCAGCTCCAGAAGCGGTATGACGAAAAGAAAGCGGCATACGACGAGGCGGAGAAAAAAGTCACCGATTTCATGGAAGATATCTCTTACGGCCCGTTAGTGGAGAAAAAAGATGAAGACGGCAATACCGTTTACGACGATGAAGGTAAGCCGGTTATGGTTCGTGAGGGCGGTCTGAAAAAGGAATATGAAGATGCGGTCAAGAACGGAACGGTAGACGATGCGCTCAAGGCAAAAGTAGATTCTGTCAATAAATGGTATGATGCGGCTGTTTCCCTGAAGGAGAATAAGGACGCGATTGTAGCAAACGAAGCGGTGATTGCCAGAAACGAGGCGCAAATCAAGGATAATGCCCAGTATCTCGATAACGGCAAGGATGATGTTGATAACATCGCAATGTCTCCGATAGAGGCGCAGGTAAGGGGAGAATTTGACGCAAGAGTACAGACTGCGATAGATACTTTGGCGGCGGTAAACGACGAGACTAAGGCAGGGATGTTCGGAGCCAGCAAAGTCAATGCGCAGGATGCGGAAATAGAGATTGACGGCGCTACGTTTACATCCATGACGAATACGTTCAGCGTTAACGGTCTGACCCTGACGGCGCAGGAAGTAACGGACAAAGAAATTACGATGACGACCTCGACGGATACAGACGGTATCTACGGCATGATAAAGAATTTCTTTACCGAATACAATAAGCTTATCAATGAGATGGATTCTTTGTACAATGCGGAATCTTCAAAGGGATATGATCCGCTTCTTACTGAAGAAAAAGAGGCTCTGAGCGAAGGTGAAATCGAAGAGTGGGAGAAGAAAATCAAAGATTCTCTGCTTCGGAGAGACAGTACGTTAAGTTCGGTATCATTCAGCATGGTGTCTGTGATGCTGCAGGGTGCGGAAGTAAACGGTCAGAAAATGTATCTGTCGGACTTCGGTATTAACACGCTCGGATATTTTAAATCGAAGGATAACGAGAAGAATGCTTACCATATCGACGGTGACCCGGATGATGCGACGACGAAGGCAAACGAAGATAAGTTAAAGAAGATGATTGCTTCTGACCCGAATACGGTTATGGATTTCTTTACGAAGCTGTCTACCAATCTGTATGACGATTTGACAAAGAAACTGGCGGGAACCACGCTCAGCAGCGCGATGACCGTATATAACGATAAGGTTATGAAGGAAGAGTATGATGATTATACCAGCAGAATCAAGAAAGAAGAAGATAAGCTGAATGCGATGATGGACAAATGGTATAAAAAGTTTTCCCAGATGGAAGTTGCGATGTCCAAACTGGAATCCAGAAGCAGCTCGCTCGCAAGTATACTTGGCGGCTGATAACTGATAGTGGTATGTGTTAAAATCAAGGAGGAGAATAACTATGCCGGCACGCAACCCTTTTGCCGAATATGCAAACAATAAAATTTTAACCGCTTCACCGGCTGAAGTGACGCTTATGCTTTATGAAGGTGCGATTAAATTCTGCAATATCGCGATTATAGCGATTGAGAACGGTGAAGTTGAGAAGGCGCACGTCAATATTAAAAAAACGCAGCGTATTATTGAAGAGTTTCGGAATACGTTAGACCGTCAGTACAAAGTTGCGGAAGATTTTGACAGAATATATGTGTATCTGCTTCAAAGGCTTCTGCAGGCCAATATCAAAAAGGATAAGGCGATACTGGAAGAAGTCAATATGCACCTGCGGAGCGTCAGGGATACATGGAAAGAGGTTATGAGACGTAACAGACAGGCGTAGAAAGGGAAGGCATGAGTCAGAATATTGCACAGATTTTAATGCAGAGTCTTGAAAAAAAGAATCAGATACTGGATGATATTATCAGGGAAAATGCGTTGCAGGAAGAAATCTTAAAGCAGGATGAGCTCGATATGGACGCGCTGGATGCTTCCCTTAGCAGAATCGGCGAATACGCGGAGATGCTTGAGAAACTTGATGATGGTTTTGAAGCGGTCTATGATAAGGTTCGTACGGAAATTATGACGAACAAATCAAAATATCATGCGGAAATTACGCGGATGCAGAGCGATATTCAGCAGATTACCGATAAAGTCGTGAAAATCAATGCAGCCAGGATGCGCAATCAGATGCGGGCGGACGCGCAGTTCAAAAAGCAGGCGCAGGGCATCAAAAACGCAATGTCTAAAACGAAGGTGAGCCGGAACTATTATAACAATATGAACAAACTCAATTATGTATCGCCTCAGTTTTACGACAGTAAAAAGTAGCGCTTTCGGGAAAAAAATCAAATTTTTTTGAAAAAAATTTGATTTTTGCCCTAAAGTAAATCGGAGAAACTCCGATATATAATACAAGTAAAGCAAGCTAATTACTTACTTGACCAATGGTTACATTACAGCAATCGTTATTTTATAATGAAAGCCTTGTAACTGAGTAATGGGGCTGATGGCAGCGTACGAGCCGGAGGAACCATTACAAGAAAAAAAAGATTGCGGCAAGGATGCCGTAAAAAATTCAAGGAGGAATATAATATGGTAGTACAACACAACATTACAGCGATGAACTCTAACAGAATGCTTGGTTTGACAACAAGCGCTCAGGCAAAATCAACAGAAAGACTGTCTTCCGGTTACAAGATTAACCGTGCAGCAGATGATGCAGCAGGTCTTGCTATTTCCGAGAAGATGAGACGTCAGATTAGAGGCCTTACACAGGCATCTGCAAACGCTCAGGATGGTATTTCTACTGTACAGACAGCAGAAGGTGCATTGGCAGAAGTTCAGGATATGTTACAGAGAATGAACGAGCTGGCTGTTAAAGGTGAGAACGGTACTCTTACAACAACAGACCGTGCATCCATCCAGGCTGAAATCGGACAGTTGATGAGTGAAATCGACCGTGTTCAGAGTACAACTACTTTCAATGAGATGAACCTGTTAGACGGTTCCTTCATTAAAGGTCTTCAGGTTGGTGCAGAAGCTGGTCAGCACATCAACATCAGCATCGCAAACATGAGTATGGCTGGTCTTGCACACAACATTGATACCAAGCTGTATACGAAAGTTACATTCAGAAATCTTGCAGCAGGCAGCGTAAGCGGTACAATGTCAACTTATACACAGCATACTCTTACACAGTCCGGTGGTAAGGTAATGATTGGTCAAATGACTTCCGCTACGGTAAATACGTTTACCACAATCGGCGCTGGAAAGTACAACAAAGCTACATTAGACAGTGAGATGGCAACCAAGATTATGAATACCTTCATGAGACTGGATGCTGGTAATGCACAGACTGTTGCTTCGGCTAAAGACTTCAACTCCCTGAACGCATTTATCAAGGGTGCTCTGTCCTTAGTATCTCAGCAGCGTTCTGACCTGGGTGCTATCCAGAACAGACTTGAGCACACAATCAACAACCTGAACAACATCGTTGAGAATACAACATCCGCAGAATCTGCTATCCGTGATACAGATATTGCAACTGAGATGGTTAAGTACTCCAACAATGGTATCCTGCAGCAGGCTGGTACATCCATGTTGTCACAGGCAAATCAGGGCAATCAGCTGGCACTGTCCTTACTTGGTTAATTACCGAAGTATTAGCGAACATTGCATAGTGAACTACCAATCCCCACCCTTAAATAGGGTGGGGATTTTGCTACCATCGAAAGAGTGGCTCTTTTTCTATGGCTTATAAGATTTTGGAATAATTCTCTGACAGAAATCTGCTAGCCGTCCATTCGTTGTAACGCTTCCAGAGCAGGCTCAAATTCTCCGCATTTTTGATAATGCTGTCTGGCAATGTCTTTCTGCCCGAAAACTTCGTAAATATAGCCGATATAATAGGAGATGACTCTGGATTCTACCGAATCCCGTGATGGTGCGGACAGAGCTTTGACGAGTTCCGGCAATGCTTTTAAATGCTGATTCAAATGAAGGTACATAACGCCAATCATACACAGGTAATCGGCATTATCGTTGTAATCATCGTAGAACGATAACAGGGAACGGGCTTCTTCCGCCTTATTATTGTCCAACAGGATATTGCCATAGTTACACACAAGTATACGCGTATAGTCTTCTTCCGGCGGTGGATTCCGCTTCATAGCCATCTTGAAGTATTCAAAAGCCTGTTCCTGATTTCTCATACAGAGATAACTCTGCGCCATCTGGAAATAGTTATACGGTTCATCGGGATTTTTTTCGATTTCCGGGAGCAGAAGTTCGATATCCCGCATGGATTTTTCGTATAATTTTTCGTCAGAGCCGACATATCCTACATGGTCGGCTACGATGGGAAGGTTATAGCTGGTGGTGGAAATATTGGTAATCGGAACCAATATTTCATGAATCGGCCGTTCATAGCGGTAGTATTTTCTGTTAAAAAGCCGGTCGATAATCGTCGTCTGGCAATGCTTTTCCCCGTCGATTTCAAAATAGTCGAGCCGTTTGATAAGACCAACGCTTTTGGGATGTTCGGCCATAAGACGCTGTACCTGGTCGAAGTCAAATTCCAGAAGAAACTCATCGGTGTCCAGAACAAGAATCATATTATGAGAGGCACGGCTGATAGAAAAATTTCTGGCGGCGCTGAAATCTTTTACCCATTCAAAATCGAATATTTTATCGGTGTATTTGCGGGCTACTTCTTTGGAATTATCGGCGGAGCCCGTATCTACAATGACAATTTCAAAAGGGTAGGGTTTGAGCGCTTCCAGACATTTCTCCAGATGCTCGGCTTCATTTTTGGTAATGATACATACGGAAATCGGAATCATGGCGGATGTCTCCTTTTTATTCTTGATGGTGCGGCATCGGTACACCGTATATGTTTAATTGTTCCTTTGATTTAAAACCTTCAGGCGCTCGACAGCCGGCGCAAAACTGCCGCACTGTTGGTAGCAGGATACCGCGGCAGGGATGTCGCCGATAATTTCGCAGATTTCACCGGTCTGGTATACAGGAAGAAAACTGTTCGCACCTTCCAGTCTGCATTGGGTCATGCCGACTGCCTTTTGATATTGTTCAAATGCCTGTTCGTACATTTGATTCTGCTTATAAATATTGCCCATGAGATAGATAAAATCGGCCAGAGGAGAAAAAGCATCGTATATGCTTTCGAAACCGAGCGCCTCTTCTTTTTTGCCGGTGCGCAGGAGCGCATTTCCGTAAGAAACGACCATCGCCTGTACATAGGCCAGTTCCGGGTCCAAATCAAAAGAGAGACCCTTGCTGTAATAATCACAGGCGGCGGCATAGTCTTCGATGATTTCACAGCTTTTTCCCAACTGATAGTACAGATAGGGACTTTCGGGGCCGCATTCGAGCTGTTTTTTCAGCAATGTATAATTGCGAAGGTACTTCGCACGCTGTTCTTCTTCCGTCATATCGTAGCCGGTATGAAAAATCGTGGTCTGTAACAGATAGGCGGAAATTTCTTTTCCACGTTTGGGAGTAAGCTGCTCATGAATGATGCCCGTATAATGATAGAGTCTTCTGTCGAAGAAACGCTCCGTATTATCCGTGTTGTTGACAACCTGGACGCCGTTTTCCGTCACAAGATTTTCTCTGGAAACGGAACCGACGCTGTCGGATAAATGCTTACGGAAATAATTTAATTCCTCCACATCCATCGTTTTTATGTATTCGTCACAGTCGAGCATGAAAATCCAGTTATTGGAGGCCGCGCGCAGAGAAAAGTTTCTGGCGGCGCTGAAATCGTCGCACCATGCAAAATCAAGCACCTGGTCGGCATATTTTCCGGCAATCTCCTTTGTGCGGTCGGTGGAGCCGGTGTCTGCTACGACAATCTCAAAACCATAGGGTTTGATGGAGGAAAGACACTTTTCAATTCGCTTTTCTTCGTTTTTGGCAATAATACATACGGAAATGGGGTGCATGATAAAATCCTTTCTTTTACGTTATACCGAGTTCGTTCAGCCGTTCCACGGCAAGCGGGTAGCCATAGGCGGCAGCCCGTTGATAAAAGGAAACCGCAGAATTGATATCTCCTAACATTTCGTTAATCAGGCCGATATTGTAATAAGGAATATAGGTAGTGACCCCCTCGCTGCTGGCATCGGAACATTGCAATGCCCTGACAAATTCCATCATCGCTTTCATAGGCTGATTGGTTCTCAGATAAGAGACGCCAAGTGTACAGAGGAAGCTGGCATCCCCTGAAAAAGAGTCATAAAGAGGCGTAAAAAAGGCAATCGCTTCTTCGGCTCTTCCGGTAGAGTTCATGGAACGGAGATAAGCCTGGGCAAGTATCGGGAGCCAGGGCTGTGCGGGGTCAATCGGATGTTCGAAAGCCTGTTTATAATAGATGTAGGCGTTTTCATAATCTGCTATCGAGTTATAAGACTGCCCGACCTGAAAATAGAAATAAGAATCCTCGGGATTTTTTTCTATTTCTTTCAGAAGCAGGGTGTTATTTCGTTCTACTTTCTGCAGCATATCCTGTAAACCGCCGCAGTAGCCCACATGGTCTACGGTGAGCGGAATTTCATAGCGTTCAAAATAGGTACTGTTTGTTTTGATGTCGGAAACCTGTTCGTGAATCGTATAATTATAATGATAATATCGCTTATGGAACAGACGCTCCACGCGGTCCGGATAAGAAACGCGCATGCCGCCGCTGTCATAATAACTGTGGCGCAGAAGCATACCAACGCTGCGGGGGTGTTCTTCAATCAGCCGGTAAATTTCATCCACGTTGATTTCCGTCAGAAATTCGTCGCAATCCAGAATTAACACATAATTATGCGTAGCCTTTTTCAGGGAAAAGTTTCTGGCGGCGCTGAAATCGTTGACCCATTCAAAATCATACACATAATCGGTGTATTTGCGGGCAATTTCCTTTGTGCGGTCAGTGGAACCGGTGTCTACAACGATAATTTCAAAATTGTAAGGCGCTAAAGGCGCCAGACATTTTTCGATATTCTTTTCTTCATTTTTGGCGATGATACAGACTGAAATTGGAATCATAGGTGTATTTCTCCTTTTAATGGTTAAATAGCAGCTTCAAAAACAGAAATTTTCGGATTGCCGCAAAACGGCGCTTTCCGGGCAGTATTTCAGACTTGCTGCAGAAAATACTGCATCATTGCGGATATTTGTGTTAAAATCCCCAGTTTTTCGGCGGACTCCAGAATTTCCTTTGTGACATCATGGAAAATGCCGTATTGCAGGAAAGCGTCTTTATGAGTGGCAAGCATAAAGCACCGGGCCTCATAATAACCGGAAATATTATGGGACACGCCGTCTTTGCTCAGATTGACGCGCACCAATGGCTCCTCCTGAAAGGCGGTTTCATGGTCCCTGGCAATGCGCAGGAAGAAATCCCAATCCTCCAGACAGGTCAGAGATTCGTTGAAAAGTCCGGCATTTTCCAGACATTTTCTGCGAAACAGAACACAGGGCGTTCCAATCGTATTTCTTTGCAGCATATACGGATAAATATGCCCCTGTTTTTCGGAAAGCGGAATGTTACTGCCCGGAACAAGAATGGTTGTGCCGTCAGCCTTCTGGCATACATAAGGGCAGTAGAGCAGCCCTGTTTCGGGGTTTTGCGTCATAAACGTCATCTGTTTTTCCAATTTATCGGGCATCCAGTAGTCATCGCTGTCCTGAAAGGCAATATAATCGTATTTCGCCTGCCGGATGCCTTCATTTCTTGCCGCCGCCACACCCTTGTTCGCGGGCATCTTCAGATAGCGGATGCGCGCGTCATTCATGGACTCTACCACTGTGTCAGTGTTGTCGTCAGAACCGTCATCGATGACCAGAAGTTCAAAATCCGCATCCGTCTGTTGTAGTACACTCTGTATGGAGGCGGGCAGGACATTCGCTCTGTTGTATGTTGGAATGATAATGCTTACTTTATCCATGTAATTCCTTTCTGCCTGTCTTAGAAATTTCCTAACATTTCCCGGACGCGATGCCGGTAGGTATGGGCGGCGGCAATTTTGTCGTGTCCGTTCCCGGCAATCTGGATGCGTTCCGTCTCATGAGACAGATAATAATTGATTTTATCCAGTAAATCTCCTTTGCTTTCGTAAAAGTCGAAATCTTCTCCCGGCGTAAAATACTCCGGAAAGTCGTTCTGATAATTGCTCAGCAGAAAACCGCCGCTCCCCATAATGTCAAAAGCACGCTGCGGAATGCCGCTTAATATGCTGCGCAGCGATATATTCAGATTAATTCTGCTTCGGTTAAAGACGAGAGGCATTTCCTGATAATTATCGACGGTCCCGTGATTGGTAACGCCGTGTAAGGAAAAAGTACGGTCGTGCGTGAACAAATCAAAGGGATGACGCTCTGCAATGGTCCGAATCAAATCGTTCCGCTCCAGGCCCGTAATCTTGCGATTGATGACATATTGGGCATACAGGTATTCCTTTGTTTCAACGCCGTCGGCATTAGGCATAATGGGAAGAGCCTGATATAAGTCTTCCATGATGGGAGATATTGTTTCCTGGATAAAATTATATCCGTGCACGTTCATTTGCGCGGACATTAACGCATCCAGATAGCCTTTCGCATAATCGGACAGATTTTCCATCCGTTCAAAGAAATTATGTTTCTCGGTATAGAGGGAGCCGATAAAAGAGATATCATATAAAAAGCGGGAGGCGTCCGTATCTGCGTTTGCGGTTTTGTCAGACGTCAGGGCATCCAAGCGTTCCACATTCGCAGCCATTGGCAGATAATGCACGGTCGGAATCCCTGCTTTATGAAATTCCAGATAAACCGCTTTGTCGAAAACATAAATGGTATTACACGGATGAATGGCCGTATAAGAATACAGCATCACATAAGGACTGTCATATATCCAGGAAATATAGCGGATGTTTTCCTTGTGACAGACATTGGAAACGACGGGAAAATAATTGAAAGAAAAGACCAAATCCGGAGTCTCTTTGTGCAAAAGCGCCGGAAGCCCGGCGACAGAGGACGCATCGTTTCTTGCGTCTTTATTAAAAAAGGGAAAACAGACAATGGTATGTCCCTCTTTGCGGAAGGCGTCTTTCATATCTTCGTTTCCGTAACTTGCCCATTCGATAAACAGTATTTTCATGTAAAAAACAATGCCATCCTCTCTGATTTTTCAATATGGCTTTTATGAATAACAGTATAGCAAAACTTTGGGGGTTTGGGAAGTGTGAGAAAGACGCTTTGTATTGACAGAACGAAAGTTATTCTATAAAGTATATATATCTTATTAATATAGTTAATATAAATATTTTTGGCAGGTAAATTCGGCGTTAAAGCATTTCAGACGCCGTCCTGATTTACGGGTTGACAAGAATGGAGGATTACGGTGAATATTGCAATGATTTTGGCAGGCGGTACGGATAACCGCTTTCAGATGAGCGTCCCGAAACAGTTCGTGAACGTATATAACCGTCCGGTAATTGTCTATACGCTGGAAGCGTTTCAGAAGCATGATGAAATCGACGCAATTATGGTTTCCTGTCTGGACGGCTGGCAGGAAATGGTCAGAGCTTACGCGAAGCAGTTCAATATCAGCAAATTAAAATGGATTGTTTCCGGCGGCCGGGACGGACAGGCTTCCGCGCGGAACGGTATTCTGGTACTGAAAGACGAATGCCGCGGGGATGATATCGTTGTCCTTCACGATTCCATAAGGCCCTTTGTTTCGGAGGAAATTATTACCGATAGTCTCAAAGTATGCAGGGTGCACGATATGGGAGTGGCGGCTGTGCGGACGATGGACACGATTATGCGGACGAACGACGGTATGGTGGGAACGGAAAGTATTTCCCGCTATTCGATTATCCGTATTCAGACGCCTCAGGCATACCGGATGGACCGGTTATGGGATATACACGAAAAAGCGATAGAAAAAGGAATCACCGGTGAAGTAGATACCAACAGTGTGATTTCGAGACTTGGAGAACCTGTTTATTTTTCAAAAGGCTCCGACCTGAATATGAAGATTAATACGGTAGAAGACGTGGAGATGTTCAAAGCATTATATAAGATGCGGCAGGAAGCGGAGAAGGAAAAAGCATAAAGTTATATGATAAGAATATAGGTAAAACTGACAATATCAAAAACACTGAAAGTTCTTAAATCCAAAAGAATGCAGAGGGACAAGGCTGAAAATCACAGATTGTCAATCTTTGAAAGGAGCATGTTTAAGATTGAAAATTATAATTTTCAAAGATTGAAAATAAAGATTTTCAATCGCGAGATTTGTGTCTGCGCGCTGCTTGCCACAAACTCGTTTATGCGCAAAAAGCAGCGCAGAAATGGAGTTAAAAATGAATATAGCGCTTTTATTGGCCGGCGGCAGCGGAACAAGGACAGAGCAGGACGTTCCGAAACAGTTTTTTAACGTATATGAAAAACCAATCATAATTTATACGCTGGAAGCATTTCAGAAACATCCGGACATTGACGGCATCATCGTGTCCTGCCTTGAAGGCTGGCACGAGATTTTGAGCGCTTATGCGAGGGAAGCGGGCATTACAAAACTGCGGAAAGTCGTCTGCGGCGGTGAGAACGGACAGGCTTCTGCCAGGAATGCGCTGCGGGAGTTAAAAGACATCTGCGGGGAGGACGATGTCGTTATCATACACGATGCCATACGACCGATGGTCTCTGCGGAAATCATATCCGACTGTATTGTGAAATGCAGACAATATGGTTCCGGTCTTGCGGCAATGCGCTGCCAGGAAACGATTGTCGAGACAAACGACGGTATTAAAGGCGATACGGGCATCAGCCGGAATCATATCATGCGGGTTCAGACGCCCCAGGCATATAAGTACGGAACTGTGATGAACGCTCATGAAAAGGCGTTGGAGCAGGGCATTACGAATGCGGTTTATACCAATACGCTGATGCTGGATTTGGGAGAGACCCTTTATTTTGCGCAGGGCTCCGAGAAGAATCTGAAGATTACTACAATGGAAGATGTGGAGATTTTCAAGGCGCTGCTTCGGATGAAGAAGGAGGACTGGGTGAAGTGAGCGGGGAAACTGAAGTATTTTCGAATTTCATATCATTGGGTTCAGCCTGTCAGACCGCGTCATCGATGGAAAAATACGGATTAAGAGGCTGGTCGGGTCCTTTCGACTGGCTGGTCACTGACAGCCTGCAATGGGTACTGCATTACATGGAAACGGATTTTGCAGATTTTCTGAAAAAGGAGAATCTGGAGCGCTGTCAGGAAAATCCAAAGACTTTTGTTGAAAGAAAAAGTGGGTTTATCTTTCGCCATGACCATGAATATCCGTTTGAGGATAAGTATGACAAATTAAAAGAAAAATATCAGAAAAAAATTGACCGGTTTCAAGAAGAAACGGTAAAGAAAACCTGTTTTCTCCGCACGGTCATCAGTTCGGATGAAGTAAAATATATTGCCCGGAATTATGAATATATAAACGATATTATCAAAAGAAAGAATACCGAAAACGAAATTATTTTCTTATTGAGACCGGACGCAGTAATCTGTGAACCGATTCCATTCCGGTATTATGTGATGCCAGGAAAGTGGAATGGCGGGCCGAACGCGGTCATCAGGAGCTGGTTTGACGGTGCGGATGAATTTCTGGAATATTGTATACGGCGTTATGATGTGATGACGCTCATGAAAAACATTGTATTTGACAGGAATAAACAGGAGAAAACATTTCATAATACACAGACAAGATACCAGACATTACTGAAATTGACAGATTGTGATTTCCAAAAGATAGAAGTTCCTGAAAGCATTATTATCTATGGCGCAGGAAACATCGGCAGAAAATTTTATGAAAAAATAAAGGGAAAGTGTCATGTGGAGTGCTTTGTTGATAAAGACTGCGCAGGTAAAAGCATAGACAAAATACCGGTGCTGAAGCTGGAAGAAGCCGGAAGAGGAGAAAAGTTAATCTATATCGTTACGCCGACATATGATTTTCAGAAGATATATGAGGATATAAAAGCGCACGATGACAGCGCGGAAATTATCTCATTAGACAGTATTCTGGGAAAAAACTGAATGGATAAGAGGGAACAAAAATGTCTGAAAAAAGCAATTGGCAGTTATTCTGTCAAAAATTGGATGATGTATTAAAAGAAACTTTGGATAAAGATATTATTATTTTTGGAAGCAATCCAGGCGGGGAATTTGTCAGGTGGTTTTATGAAACTTTTTATCACAAACAGGTAACGGCAGTAGTAGACCGTTGGAATCTGGATACCCATTATCAGGTGCACCATTTGATGTCATTGTACTATTTATGGACGGAGAAGGCCGTTATTATAAACACATTACCTGAGGATATCGGGCCGGAGAAAGAATTTAATGCGATAGGAGAAAACTGGGAGCGGACGGCATGGAAAAAAGAACAGATTGTACCTCTTTATAAGGAAATTTTCGAGGAGGGGGGGGCAAGTAAGGACAGATATATAACATTTTACGACTGGCTGGAAGCAGAGCTTTCCTTAGATATTTTAACATCTGTTCGAAGAGCCGATGTAAAAGGGAAAGAAAGTCACGGATACTATCCGACAGATTTTAGAATGATTTTGGAAGCGGCCGATACCGGCATATTCGATAAGGATGCCGGCATCATGGATTTTGGATGTGGAAAGGGCGCGGCGATGATGGCGCTCAGAAATTGCGGATTTCGAAAAATTGCGGGAATTGAATTTACAGATAGCATTTATGATATTATGTGTGATAATTTCAAAAAATCAGGGTATTGTGTAGAAAAGTGTACGAATGAGACAGTTCATAAAGAAGGCTTGCGTGAGGATATGTTTTATTGTTATTCGGGAGACGCGTCGGCTTTAAAAGAGGAGCTGGATAATTATCAGAATTTTTATTTCTTTAATCCGTTTTCTTATGAATTGACAAGAAGGGTTCTGGGAAATATACTGGACAGCCTGGAACGAAAGCCGAGAAAGATGGCAGTTTTTTATGCAGAACCTATGTGCCACAGCATAATCATGCAATCCGGTAAATTTGAACTTGTAAAGAAAATAGACAGATTTTTGGGCGGGGCAACTTATAGCGCTTATCTATATGAAACTTTTTATGATAGAAACTTTTGTCAGTGATATCCATATTAACAGCATGGTAATGTATGATAAAGCGGATGAAAGGAAAGTGAGGATACAATGGTAAGAAGAGACATAACACAATTGGCTGTATGTGAGACACAACAGGAATTGGACAGTGTTCCTTTTGAGTGTTTGAGAAAATTTTATTTAGACAAGACATCGGAAATTATTTATTTTACAAAAGAGAAAAAGCTTTATGGGATTGTATGTACGCGTGAGGCGGTTAGCGGCAAAGATATTATAACAATTAATAAGTCTTTTACGGTTTTACAGGAAGGTGATATTGTAAAAGCCTGCAGAACATTTCAGTCAAGAAAAACAAGGATACATAAAATACCCATTGTCAACGCGCAGGGGGAATTAGTCGGCGATTATTCCAGTTGGGACGATATGCTTTATATTGAAAGAAATCGAAACAGGTTAATGCGGAAAGAATCTGTAAAAAAGGTATTGGGAATCTATCATAAAATATACATGGTGAAATCCATTGCCGAAAAGCTTCCGGTTTATATCCAACTGACAGGTTATTTAGAGCGTTTTGGCATTGAATATTTGCCATTGGATAAAGAGCAGATTGCAGGGAAGCTGTCAGAGAAGGCCTGTTTTATCTTTGTGGATGAGGATGAGAGAAGGGGAACAGAGTGTCTGTTCCAAATTGAACCTTGTTTTTATGATATTCGGGGAAAGTACATTTACGAATATGATATGCTGGCAAGTGCATTTGATAACTTAAAGTTCGTGACGTACAAAAGCCTGATGGTGCAGATAATGTACAATAATCAGTTTGAAACATTACAGGTGAAAAAGCCTGACAGTGTATATAGTGATTTGGTAGACGATAAAGTTTCATTTTTACTATCGGCATTGAATAAACGAGGCGTGAATTGTTTTTGTATATATAATTTTGAGGATAAAGATGTAATATCTGATTATTGTAAAGAATTTCAGAATGAAGTAAAAGAAAGAATGGCTAAATTTCCCAGAAAGCTTAAAAAGCCCTGGCCGCAAAAAGATGAAAATCCGGATTTTTTTGATGATTTATATCAAAATCCGGATTATGAAAAAGAAATTGTACAGAGAGAGACTTTTTTTCAGCTGACTGCATATGAGTATAAAAATGGCATTGAAGGTAAATACTGCAATGCAAAAAATGGCAGAAGGGTAACCTGCTTTCAGCCTGAAGAATATATTGGAACAATCTATACTTTTGGCAGATGTATGATGTTAGGAGTATATGCGGAAGACCAGAATGCAATTACAAGTATTTTGCAGAAAAAGCTGATGGAAGCCGGATACGCATATCGGGTAGAAAATTGTGCAGATATGGTGAGGGCAGACTGTTCCATCGATGAAAGATTGCGTGAAATAGGTAAATTTAACCAAAATGATATTATTGTTTTCTTTTCATCGCCGCCACACAGGTGTGTTGGTATACAAGGGATAGCATTAGAGCAAATTTTTGAAAAACATCAGATTCCAAGTACATGGGTAGAAGATACGGAATATGGACATTGCAATCATAAGGCAAATCGGATTATAGCTGATGAAATTTTGGAAATGGTAAAGCCCTGCCTTGTAAATAAACCGGAAACAAACGACAGAGAAGTGCAGTTTTGTATTCACGAAGAAATGAAGAATTATGTGTATCATAGATATATAGAACATTATTTTTCAGATTTTGCCGGTGGGAAATATGCTTCGGTTGGCGCAATCGTTATGGATTGCGACCCTTTTAGTATTGAGCACCGTTATTGGATAGAATGGGCAAGCAGACAGGTTGAGTTTTTAATTTTATTCATATTCGAGAGAGACGTGTTAACATTTTCTTTTGAAGAACGATATAAGATGGTCATAGAAGGAACAAAGGATATCGATAATATTATGGTTGTACCGAGTGGAGCGTGTATTCTTTCCGATGTAACGTTTCTGGAGTATTTTTCTGGAGATAAAAATGCGGTGATATATAATGCCAGAAATGACCTTAATGTATTTGCGGATTATATTGCGGAACTTCTTCATATTACACATCGCTTCGTAGGGAATGAAACAGAGCGGGAGAGCGTGAAAATTTATAATGAAGAGATGAAACGGATTTTGCCGCAAAAGGGAATCAGTTGTGTTGAAATGCCGGCAATGCCGCAGGGTCAAGCTGTCTGTGCGCCTAAAGCAATAAGGTATTTAAGAAATAAGGAATATGATAAAGCGTTTGAACTGCTTCCGGAAACAACTCAAAAATATATTATGAATCATCTTTATTTAACGGAAGAACTGAAAAGTCAGGCAGAATGATTTACATTATAAGGAGGATGGAAACAATGGAAGAGAGAATATTAAAAATATTGGAAGAACAGTGTGAGGAAGTATTGGATTATGATGGTGATAATATGATGGAAGACGGCGTCATAGATTCTTTTACTGTTCTGGATATAATAAATGGCTTAGAAGAAGAATTTGATATCGAAATCGATGCAGATTATGTAATAGCGGAAAACCTAAAAAATAAAGATACAATTATTGCATTGGTCAGAAAAGTGTTGGCGGAAAATTGACGAGTTTATACATCGGAAGAGAAAAAGAGCCCGAACGCTTAGCAGTAATTATAAATACTCTGCCCAATAATTTAGGACCTGAGAATGAATTTGGTAATATAGGAGAGGTATGGGAGCGGACAGCATGGAAAGATGAACAGATTATATCATTGTATGAAGAAATTTTTCCAAACAGCAGATTTGGGATATGGGCAAGTTTTATATATCACTAATATTATTTGATATGCTGCCGATATATACTTTAGCAAGGATTGCGATAGTGTTGCACGGAGGCAGAATAGCATTGAGTAAAACCTGTTATGCGTGTATTAATGCAATAACAGGTTTTTGTTTATGTTAATTGAATTCACAGTCTGATATGAGCATTTCACAATCACCTGATTCAAATTTAATAAAAAGGAACGGTATTTTATGCGTAAGTTTCAGAAACAGCAGTTGTTAGATATTATTACAAGCCTGCATATTCTTCATCAGGAGAGTAAGGAAAAATTTGAGGAGAAAGATTATCCGACAATCCGTACAGCGCTGGCTGACTCTCAGGAAGCGGCAATTCAACTGGGTGAGGCTATTGAGAGAATGACGGGGAACGGAACAAAGGCGGTTGAATGTCTGGAAAAATACTGCGAGAAACTGTATCAGATAAGCATACAATTGGAAGAAATCTCCGCACAGAAGTTTTATAAGTCTTTAGAAGGCATATTGATAAAGGCTGAAAATGAAATTAATCATATTCCGGTTAGAAAAGAAATCGTATTCCTGCCGTACAAGGCGAGTATGTGGGATTCCCTGGAAAGTGTTTATCTGACAGCTAGAGAAGATAATAACTGTGATGTCTATGTTGTGCCGATTCCTTATTATGACAGAAGGGCTGACGGGAGCCTGGGGGAACTGCACTATGAAGGAAGCGAATATCCGAAGGATATAGTTATTACTGATTACAGAGCGTATAATCTTGAAGAAAGACACCCGGATGTTATTTATATACATAATCCTTATGATGGCTGGAATAACGTAACCTGTCTGCCGGAATATTATTTTTGTAAGAATTTGCGAAATTTTACCGATTGTTTAGTGTATATACCTTATTTTATATTGGATGAAATAGAACCGAATGATAAAAACGGCGTGGAGAAGATGAAGCATTTTTGTTTTCTCCCAGGGGTTATATATTCACATAAAGTTATTGTGCAGTCTGAAAAGATGCGTCAGATTTATATTAACGAGTATGCCAGACAGGCAAAGGCACTTGGTTTGCCGGTTGATATGAAAGCGCTGGAAGAAAATATTTATGGGATTGGTTCACCGAAGCTTGATAAGGTACATAGCGTAAAGAAGGATGAGCTGGAAATCCCGGCCGAGTGGCTCGGGATGATAGAGAAGCCTGACGGTTCATGGAAAAAAATAATTTTTTATAACACGAGCATTAACGCATTATTAAAATCTGATGAGAAGATGCTGGAAAAGATGCAGTCAGTGTTTGCATATTTTAAAGAAGTGCAGGAAGATATAACTCTTTTGTGGCGGCCGCATCCTCTGATACCAAATACGATTAAATCTATGAGACCTGTATTATGGGACAAATATAAGAAAATCGTAGAAAGATACAGGCAGGAAAACTGGGGAATCTATGATGACAGTTCCGATATGGACAGAGCCATAGCGCTCAGCGATGGGTATTATGGGGATTACAGCAGTATTGTACATTTGTATAAGGAAACAGGAAAACCGATTCTTCTGCAGGATGTAAATGTTACTTTTGAAAATTACGCAAAGGGGAGTAACTTATTTGTATCCAGTCCTATGTGGAATATAGAGAATAATAAGGCATGGTTTGTAAGTGAAGAATACAATATGCTGTTTTATGCCGAAATGGATACTGCCCAATGTGAGTTTGAGGCTGCGATACCGTACAAAGGCAGACGAGCATACAGAATGACGCCAAGATGTATGAAATGCGGCGACTGTATTTTTTGTATGCCGGATGATGGCGAATGTATAATGGTTTATCAGTGCAGCAGTCGGGAATTTTATGAGATTGAAATCGATAATCCCGATAAAGTGCGTCTTGGCATCGCCTATTTTTGGATGTATGAAGATAAGATATTTGCATTTTCCATAGGACTTAAAAAACTGATAGAGATAGATATCAGCCGAAGGAAAATAAATCATTATTTTTCATTCGATGTAAGTATAATGCCAGCCATAGAAGTGGCGGGAACGGAAATATACAGCCTTTTGAATCAGTCGGGATGTATTATATGCTTTGATATGATGAAAAAGGAAAGCATTTCATATATGCTGCCGGACATCGGAAAAGAATTTTATACACTTAGTTTCGATGGAGAGAAGTTTTGGATGAGCGGCGCCTGTAAAGAAGTATATATTTGGAACAGAGAGGAAAATACAATTGAAACCATTGGGGGATTTCCTCCGGACTTTGGGATTTATAAAACTGTTGATAACGGAAACGGCGAAGAAATTGTTTTGGATTGTGAGAGCGAAGAATATGATGTGTGTGCATTTGCATATTCGATTGCCGCGGAAGGATATATATGGTTAATACCCTGTTGGACGAATAAGATATTGTATGTCAATCAAAATACATATGAAGTTAAAGCTTTGGAGATAGAGCATGAGGAGGAAACGGCATTAAGCGTAAAGAGAAATAATTTTTTCAGCGGCAGGTATATCCTGGAATATGTCAGGGAAAACCGATACATAGGGCTTTATTCCTATAAAAACAGATGTGTTTTTGAAATAGATGCCAGAGAAATCAATGTAAAGGAATATAACTATTATTTTAGCGAAGCGTGTTTACGGGAAGTGAAAAGTGCTGTTGCAGAAGAAAATACAGTTTATGAAAATAATATGCTTAATCTGACGAATTATTTTAATCAGCTGTTAGAGGATGATACAGCAAATGGCGGAACAGATTATGAAAATGCCGGAATAAATATCCATAAAGAAATGATGAAATACTGAGAAGGTATGACAATGAGAGTGGTAATTTTAGCAGATGCAGACAGTATTTATTGTAAGGAATATATAGAGTATGTTCTTCTGGAGAAATATGAAGTACTGATTATAACCGGCTGTAATAAAAGATATCGTCAGTATTACAGGGAGAACGGTGTAAAAGTGCTTATCTGGATGCCGCCGCAGACACTGGAAGAAAGACTTGCGGACAGAATTTCGGACAAAATAAGACGTGATGATATATTTCATGTGCATTATGTAGAACCGCGTATTTTGAAATATTTCTGGAAGCCCTGGATAAAGTGCAGGAAACGCATACTGACATATTGGGGGAGCGACTTGCTCAGGCTTCCGCTTAAACAGATACGTTCTATGTGGCCATTTATTTATACTGCCAATGATATTATCGTGATGGATAATCATATGCGCAGAAAAATGAAGGCAGTAGTGTCAAAGCGGAAATGGAACAGCGTAAAAAGCATTCCGCTCGGGATTCCGATGTTTGATACAATTGATGAAGTGTCAAAACGGATGTCTGTAAATGCGTGTAAACAGCATTTTGAACTGCCTGTTGATAAAATCATTGTATCGGTCGGGTATAATGCAGCCCGTGAACAGCAGCATTTGGAAATGATGCGAGAGGTAGTGAAGCTGCCGGAAGAACTTTTAGATAAGATGTTTTTTGTATTTCATTTTGGTTACGGCGCAAAAGATACAGCTTATTGCAGGCAGTTATATAAACTGATGGAAGAAAACAATGTACCTTATAAAGTACTGGAACAGTTTTTGGATAAGCATGAAACATCTGTTCTGCGGTTGAGCACAGACATCTTTTTATATGGACAGACTACGGATGCGATGTCGTCGAGCGTACTTGAATGTTTATATGCAGGCGCAGTATTGATAAAGCCGCAATGGCTTGACTATTCGGAGTTAAAAGGGATTAGCTTTTATGAGTATCAGCAGTTTGGTGAAATAAACGGCATTCTTGAAAATTTAATAGAAAAGGGCATAGACAGGATGCCGCAGAACAGGAAACCACTTTGGGAACAACAGTCATGGGATGTGCTTGTGCCGAGATGGAAAGCATTGTATAAGGAGAAAGCAAATGGCAAACGAAGAGGAAAGGTACATATGGCTAAACGGAGATATCGTTAAGGTTGGGGATGCGAAGATAAACGTATTGGCTCCAACGGCTCAGTTTGGCGCAAATGTTTTTGAGGGAATCCGGTGCTATTTTAGTGAAGCAGGAAATCAGCTCTATGCGTTCAGGCTGGAGGAACATTATAAGCGCTTACAGAACTCGGCAAAACTGTTTCGAATGAAGTGCCCTTATTCAACGGAAGAGCTGAAACATTTTATGATAGACGTCGTTAAGGCCAATGGATATCGTGAAGACATTGCGGTCAGGCAGACACTATTTGTAGACGGATATGGGAGCTGGTTTTCCAGGGAACCGGTAGGTATGTTTATTGCGCCGATAGCGAAAAAAAGAATTGCCAATCCAATTGTGAAAGGAGAAAAAACCTGTGTGAGTTCATGGGAAAGAATCAGTGACAGGGATATGTCTCCGAGAATCAAGGTAGGTGCAAACTATATTAATAGCAGGATGGCGAAGCTGGAGGCCATGGATAATGGATATGATTCGGCGTTGTTTTTAAACAGACAGGGATTTGTGGCAGAAGGGACCGGTTCATGTTTCTTTATTGTAAAAGGCGGTTCATTGATAACGCCGATGCTGACAGATTCTATTCTGGAGAGCATTACAAGAGATACGATAATGAAACTGGCGCAGAATGAACTCCATATGCCGGTGGTGGAACGGCATATGGACAGAACGGAATTATATACCTGTGACGAGGCCTTTTTCTGTGGCTCCGCAGTAGAAGTAACACCGGTTGTTCAGATAGACAGTCATGTGGTCGGAACCGGGAAGCCGGGAGAATGGACACAAAGAATTCATAAACTGTATTTGGACGTGGCGACAGGCGAATATGAGAAATATACGAACTGGCTGACTCCGATATATGATTCACGTTCATAAATTAATATCATCAGGTAAAAGGAGAAGAAAGTATGCCGTTAAAAATGATGTATATAACAAATAAGCCTAAGGTAGCGCAAATTGTAGAAAGACACCATGTGGAACGTATATGGGTGGATTTGGAAATAAGAGGAAAAGTCGAGCGTCAGCATGGAAGAAATTCGGTGATATCAACTCATACGATAGAAGATGTGAGCGCTATTAAGAATAGTCTTTCCGTTGCAGATTTAATGGTAAGGGTAAATCCTGTTTTTGACGGCTCGCGCAAAGAGATAGATGAGTGTGTAAGAAGAGGCGCCGACATCATTATGCTTCCATTTTTTACAGAGGCGGAAGATGTAAAAAAATTCCTCGATTATGTGGATGGCAGGGCCAGAACGATTTTGCTCGTGGAAACAATCGGCGCGGAAAAAAATCTGGAGGAAATATTAGCTTTAAAGGGCATTGATGAGGTACATATTGGATTGAATGATTTGCATATTCAATATAAAAATAAGTTTATGTTTGAACTGCTTTCTAACGGCAAGGTAGAAGAAATAACCGATAAAATTAAAAAAATCGGCATTCCATATGGTTTTGGAGGAATTGCGCGACTGGATGACGGGCTGCTTCCGGCAAGACATATTATCGCGGAACATTACCGGTTAGGCTCTTCGATGGCAATATTATCCAGAAGTTTTTATGATACATGGATATCTGACGATTATGAAGAAATCGAGAGAGCCTTTAAGTTCGGAATGCAAGAGATAAGAGAGTATGAGGAGCGCCTGGCGCATGAAACGCCGGAGTTTTTTGAAAATAACCGTAAGACAGTGATGGAAGAGGTTCAGGCCGTTTTGGATAAAATAGGCTGAGAAGCCGTTCCCTGACAGAATACAGGACTGGAAAAAGAGTATGGAGGTAGGTCATGTTAGATTCATATAAACAGTTAAAGGCAGCGGCGGATGAACATGGAGATGCTTTCTATATCCTGGACAGTCGATTGTTCGAACAGAATTATGACGACATGCTGTCCGCATTCTGTTCCTATTATCCGAATACTCATATTGCATATTCATATAAAACAAATTATATGCCGAAACTTTGCAGAATAATTCAGGAAAAGGGCGGATATGCGGAGGTAGTGTCCGAGCTGGAATGGCAGCTTGCCGTGAAAACGGGAGTAAAGCCGTCGGATATATATTATAACGGGCCGTATAAGAAAAAAGAATATATTGAAAAATGTCTTCTTTCGGGTGTCCATATCAATCTGGATTCCATGTATGAAGTTGAAATTGTTGCGGAAATTGCGAAAAGGAACAGGGACAGGAAATTGGAGGCAGGCATAAGATGTAATGTGGATATCGGCCAGGATGAACCGTCCCGCTTTGGGTTTTATACACAGTCAGGAGAACTTGTCGGAATTGTGCGGAAACTGAACGATTTGGGAAATGTAAAAGTAACGGGCCTGCATTGTCATTTACCATTTCGTTCGTTGGACTCTTTTAAGGAACGCGTCCGCATTATGTATACAATACTGGAACAGTTTCCGGAATACGAATGGTCCTATTTGAGCTTTGGCGGCGGATATATGGGAAAGGTAGACGAAGAAATGGCCAGGACATTTGCATTTGTGCCGCCAACATACGAGGATTATGCACAGGTCGTTGCGGGTGGGATGAAAGTGTTTTTTGAAAACCGGCAGCATAAACCGAAACTCATCATAGAGCCGGGCAGCGCACTGGTCGCTGATACCATGAAATATGTAACACGGGTGGTAGATATTAAATATGTAAGGGATAAATATATCGCTACGCTTTCCGGAAGTATTTATAATATGAATCCTTCCACAAAGGGAATTAAACGTCCCATCGCCGTATATTCGGACAAACAGCAGGAACATTTCTATGAGAACGTGGATATGGCGGGATATACATGTATCGAGTCGGACTATTTGTATAGAGGCTATCAGGGAAATCTGTCCCGGGGGGACTTTGTTGTATTCCATAACGTCGGCTCATACAGTCTTGTTATGAAACCCCCGTTCATTCTGCCGGATGTTCCGTGCCTGGAAGAGGATGGAGAGAAGACTGTAATTGTGAAAAAGAAACAGCGTGAAGAGAGTATTTTTGCGGATTTCATATGAGCAGAAAAGAGATAACGGGCATTAATATCAGAAAGTGGGATAAGGAAAGCAAATGAGTGACAAGAAGCTGGTTACGCAGATTATGTGCTATTATAACGAAAAAAAATATTTAGGAGACGCCATTCGCAGTATATTGGCTCAGAGCTATGCCAATTGGGAGCTGATTCTGATTGACGATGGCTCTACGGATGGAAGCCATGAAACAGCGGAATCATTTCAGGATGACAGAATTATACATGTTTCCAATAAAGAAAATCATGGACTGGCATGGTGCCGCAATCAGGGATTATCGCTGGCGAAAGGAGAATATATCGGCTTTGTAGATGCTGACGATATAGCACGCAAGGACAAACTAAAAAAAATGGTCGATTATCTCGATTCTCACGAAGATGTTCTGGTATTAAGCGGAGGATGTATTTATATAGACAAATATGGAAATAAGCTGTCACAAAGAGAAGGGATTATTTGTGAAGACGCAGATATCAGAGCATATATGCTGTTTGGAAACTGTATGGCGGGTCCCTGTGCTCTTTTCCGGAGAGCGGTAATTGATAAGTATCATATAGCGCATGATATTGTTATGCGGACTTCACAGGATTATTTTTTCTGGCAGAAATGTCTTCGCCATGGAAAATTTTATAATCTGGAAGAGCCGTTGTTTTATTATAGGATTGGGCATAACTCCCAGAGCAACAGGACGGTTAAACGCGACCCTGAAAAGAATCAGAATATTTTACTGAAAATTCTTCATTACGCATGGCGTTCAAGGGGCTTTCGATTGAATCGAGGGGATATTACTTATATATACAGATATATATATCATCAGGAGCGGTTTACATCTTTCAATGATTATATAAAAGGATATAAATTGTATCGCAAAATAAAGAAACAGGAGTCCGGGTTAAACCTGCCGGAAGGTTCTCAAATTTTAGCTCTGTACAAAGAATTTTTGAAAAAACACATGAGGAATGATATAAAGCACATAGCAGTTTTATAAAAGGCAGAACAGAAAATGAAGGTTGGCGAATCAACAATATTCGGAGGAAAAGTAAAGTGGAAAATCAGATATATGATGACGCATTCTATAAAAACAGAAATGAAGAGACGAAATATTCGGCTGAAAGAATTATAGATGCACTTTTTAAGCGTTTATATAAGATGCCTCAGAGCATGGTAGATGTAGGATGTGGGGTTGGAACCTGGCTCGGCGTTGTCCATTCAAAGTATGGTGTAGAAACTGTCATTGGGATGGATGGAGATTATGTACCAAGACAATATCTGCAAATAGACAAGGACAATTTTATTCCCTGTAATCTGGAGGATTATCAGGCAGAAAAAATTTTAATAAAAAATGGAAATAAGAAATTCGGTCTGGCCGTTTCGCTTGAAGTGGCGGAGCATATTCAAAGAAAAAATGCAAGAAAATTTGTCAGGAATTTATGCGGGCTGAGTGATGTTATATTGTTTTCCGCGGCATTGGCGAAACAGGGAGGCGATGGTCATGTAAATGAACAAAGGCTTTCATACTGGATAAAGCTTTTTGCCGAAAACGGTTATCGTTTTTGTGATGTTATCCGGGCGGATATCTGGAATGATAAGAAAATACCTGTCTGGTACAGAAATAATGTTGTGGTATTCTGCAATTCCGGAGATGAAATAATTCGTACGGAAGGTGTTGAACCGATAATTGATATGGTTCATCCGGATTTGTATGAAGCAAAAGTAAAAATTTACGAAGAGCAGATAAGGCAGTTGGAACAGGATGGTAAAGTGATGCGTCTGCTCAAGCGTGAATGTAAAAAAACCGCAGATAAAATTACAAGTCTTATATATCGGGATTGATAACCTTTATATGGAGGTAGTTTGGAAAGATGCAACAGCGCAAAGACTGGATTGACATAATTGTAGATAAAGTGCATGAAAATTATAATGGGCGCCAGGTCGTAATATGGGGATTCTTTGAGACATCCTGCACCATAAGCGGTAAATTAAAGGAGCGTTACGGAATCAGTACGGCCTTCTATGTAGACGGCAATGCTGCTAAAACAGATAATGTACAGGTTTTTCATCCGGACTGTTTAGACGGTAAATCAGATACCTGTTATGTAGTAATTCCGCTGACGTTTTATCAGTCAATCAAAGAAAAAATATCAGAGTACGGATATAAAGAGGACATAGATTATTATTATTTTTGCGGTTGTATTTTACGGCAGGAACCGGATTATTTTGAAGATGCACACGGAAATAAGATTATAGGGAACTATAAAGGACTTAAATTTGCTTTTTTTGGATTTCATTCGACGATTGAACTTGGAGATAACATACAGTTTCAGAATACATGTCTTTATTTCTTTTCCGATGATTCGAGAATAAAGATTGGAAGTAATGTGGAGCTGAAAGAAAACGTTATCCACATATATAATAGTTCCAATATGATAGTTGGAAGTAGTACAGAGCTGAAAGAAAATACCATTTACATACATAATCATTCAGAAGCGCTTATTGGAGACGGCACAAAGCTGAAAGGCAATCTTTTCAATATTAAAAATTCAGCTAAAACGTTATTGGAGGAGAGTGTACACTTTGAAAACGTACAGATGGTTATCAGAGATAATGCAAGGCTGGAAACAAAAGACGGCTCTTTGATAAAAGGCCTGCATATTAGCGTATATGAGCACGGAGAAGCTTTATTGGGACAAAACACGGAGGTTACGGGAGATGTTTGGGAAATAAGGGAAAACGCCAGGCTGCATATAGGAAACGGCGGAAAATTTATATATAGCATTGGTGGAAAAAGTTCCATACATATTGCCGAGAATGCCGGTATGATAATCGGTAACAATTTTCATATTTTGGAAAATTACCGTTTTGTGGTAGCTTCCGGTACAAAAATCTTAATAGGCAATGATTGTGTTATGTCTTATAACATCACAATGTATAGCAGTGATTTGCATTCCATTTTTGATGTTGTTACCGGAGAAAATATTAATTCCAATGATGAAATTAAGAAAGAACGGAAAATTGTAATAGGAAATCATGTATGGTTAGGGGTCCATGTCACTGTTCTATATAACACGCAAATCGGCGACGGAAGTGTAATAGGGGCTATGAGTCTGGTAAAGAGTAAGATTCCAAACAACTGTATAGCGGCAGGTTCTCCTGCCAGAGTAGTAAGACGTGATATTGCATGGAGTATGAATGATGGAGCTGCGGATATTTCTGATTGCGGAGAGGAATATGTCAATTTAACGGAAGAATCCCGGAAGGAGTAAAAATTCATGTACAGTGGCAGGAAAGAAGTAATTGTATATGGTTTAGGAAAAGATTTTGAAGATTTCAGGAAGACGATTGAAGCGGAATACCAGGTCGTAGGATACAGTGATACGGATATTGATAAAGCGAACCGATACAGTCCCTTTATTGCAGTGGATGAGATTCGGGAAAAAGAGAATCATGTGCTGATTACAAGTACAAAATATTTCGACGAAATAAAGGCATCTCTAATCGCCAAAGGGATAGGTGAAGACAGGATAGAGGAAGGTGGTCTTGAAAGGCTGATACAAAAGCCTGTGTTGGTGGTAACAATACATGCCGGAATGGGAAACATACTGTTTTGCTATGCCTTTGGGCAGATGTTGCAGGAAATTCATCCGGAAGTACCCGTATATTATGATATTTCATGGTATTTTGAGATTAACAGACCTTTTGCCAGACTGCTTACGCATTTGGAAAAAATGTTCCATCTTTCGCTGCCGGCAGCAGACGAAGAAACTGTAAAAAGGGCAAAAAGGCAGGGATATACAGTTCAAAGAGAGTCTTTGGTATTTGAGGAAAAATACTTTAAGATAAATCAAGGCTTTTTCCGGGGCTATTGGGAGACCAGTAAATATTTCAGCGGCGTAAAAGAAAAAATCAGAGAAACGTATCAGTTTGATGAAGCATTTTTATCGGCAGAGCAGAAGAACATATTGAAGAAAATACGGAATACGGAATCCGTAGCAGTCTGGTTCCGCCGGGGCGATTATCTGGCGCCGGAGAATATAGGATGTTTTGGAAACATTTGTACGCAGGAGTATTATGACAAGGCTATGAATTATATGAAATCCAGATATAAGGATGCCGCGTTTTTTATCTTTTCAAATGATTCGGAATATATTGCAGAACATTATAGCGAATACAATTTGATGCTTTATGACGATGATACTTCTGATATTAAAGATTATGATATGTATCTTATGTCATCCTGTAAGCATTTAATCATTGCGAACAGCACGTTTTCCTGGTGGGCGGCATGGCTGCACGGTGATAAAGGAACTATTATAGCGCCTGAGAAGTGGCTGAATGAACGTGAAGATACGGATATATGGGAAGAATACTGGATAAAAATGTAAAAGTTCTTATCAAGATATAAAGGTGGAAAGACATATGAAAGTGGTTATTCTGGCAGGAGGACTTGGAACGCGGATATCGGAGGAGAGTTACTTAAAACCAAAACCGATGGTAGAAATCGGCGGTATGCCTGTTATATGGCATATTATGAAGATATACTCACATTATGGTTTTAACGACTTTATTATATGCGCCGGATATAAGCAGTATATTATAAAAGAGTTTTTTGCAAATTACTTTTTTCATAGAAGCAATATTACGTTTGATTTTACCAATGGAAAACAGGATATGGTTATTCATAATAATTTACTGGAACCGTGGAAAGTTACGGTCGTTGATACTGGCTTAAATACCATGACCGGGGGCAGAATCAAACGTATCAAAAATTACATAAACAGTGAACCGTTTTTCCTGACCTATGGAGACGGAGTTTCAGATGTCAATATAAACGAGCTTTTAAAATACCATAAAAGTAAAGGTAAACTGCTGACATTGATGGGAATAAAGCCGGAGAGCCGTTTCGGGATTATGGATTTATCCGAGGATGGAAATATTATTAACTTCAGAGAGAAGAGCAGACAGGACAGCGATTGGATAAACGGCGGTTTTATGATATGCAGCCCGGAGGTTATCGACTATATAAAAGGCGATGATACGGCGTTTGAAAAAGAACCGATGGAAAAGATGGCAGCTGCGGGAGAAGCGGCTTGTTACAGATATGACGGTTTCTGGCAATGTATGGATACGATGAGAGATAAGAATAAACTGGAAGAATTATGGGAATGCGGAAAGGCTCCCTGGAAAGTGTGGGAATAACTGCATTCTGCACAACGGAAGAAGTTATCTGATTTCATAATAAGGAAAGGATGGAAAATACTTTATGGGTTCAAAAATTTCAATTGAGAGTTTGGAAATTGAGGGATTAAAAATAATAACTCCCTTCTATGCCGAAGACGAGAGAGGGTATTTTCTCAAAGATTTTGAAAGAAATATATATCAGAGTCTGGGACTGGAAAATTCATTGAGCGAAAGCATGGTCACAAAATCCAAAAAGGGTGTTATACGCGGCCTGCATTTTCAGATAAACCACCCACAGACCAAACTGGTGAGTGTTTTACGGGGGGAAGTGCTGGATATCGCAGTAGATTTAAGAAAAAATTCAGACACTTTCGGAAAGTGGAAGGCGGTGACATTGTCGGAAGAAAATCGAAAAACCTTTTATATACCGGCGGGCTTTGCTCATGGTTATCAAGTTTTACGGGAAGATACGCTGGTTTCATACAAATGTATTGGGGATTATGATGCGGAGACTGATTCTGGAATCGCATATCATGATAAAGACCTGGGTGTTGTCTGGATGGAAGGTTATGGGGTAATTACATCCGAAAGAGATAAAACGCTCATGACCTTTGAAGAATTTAAGAATACCTATGGCGGATTGTAGGATGGAAAGGAGAAATTTTGAAAGAAAGGAAAGTTATCATCACGGGGGCAGCTGGCTTTATCGGATATGCCCTGACTAAGAAATATAGTGAAATGCAGGTAAAAGTTTACGCTGTTGTCAGGGAAGAAAGCCAAAATCTTCAGGATTTGCATGGTTTGCATGGTGTTGAGATTGTCAAATGCAATCTTGAACACTATACGCATTTAGAAGAATTGATTGAAGAAAGGGAGTTTGATGCTTTTTTCCATTTAGCGTGGCAGGGTTCGGGCGGAAAGGATAAGAATAAAGGCGCACAAAATCTGGAAGTACAGCTGGATAATGTAAAATATTCCTGCGATGCGGTGCATGCGGCTAAGAAACTGGGATGTCGTAAATTCATTTTCGCAGCAAGTCTCATGGAATATGAAGTCATGAAATTAATGGAAACGGAACTGGATTCCAATAAAAGAAACATTTACATGACTGCAAAATTAACGGCGCATTATATGACCAAGATTGAAGCAAATGATTTGGGTATTGATTATAACGCGGCGATTATATCCAACGTATTCGGCAAAGGAGAAATTTCGGACCGGTTTATCTATACCACACTGTGTAATATGCTGCAGGGAGTGAGGACGAAATTTTCGGAAGCAAAGCAGCCATATGACTTTGTATATATAGACGATGCGGCAGAAATGCTGGCCCTTGTAGCTGAAAAAGGCTTGAGGAATAAAAATTATTATATCGGGAGTATGGAGCCGCGCAGACTCAGGGATTATATTTATGAAATGAGGGACTGTATAGACCCATCCCTTGAGATTGGAATCGGAGAATATAAACAGTACCTCGGAGTATATCTGACTTATGACGAGCTGGATATTAAGGCATGTTACAAAGATTTTGGTTTTACACCGCGTTATTCATTTAAAGACGGTATTATGCAGACAATAGAATGGTTGAAGACATTGAAGACATATGGAGGATGATAGTATGAAAAGAGTACACCCATTGAGAGCAGTCTATAAAGTAATTGATAATACATCTGCTGAGGACAAGAAAACACATTTAAGGGAATTTCCTAAAATAATCGAACTGGAACTTACGAATATCTGTAATTTTAAGTGTATGATGTGTAAGACCGGAGACGGAAGTTCCATACGAGAAAAAGGCATGATGACAGACGAGATATTTGATAAGATGATTGCTGAAATCAAAGACAGGGATGTTGTGCTTAAATTTGTAGGACATGGTGAAAGCCTTTTGCACCCAAATTTCCTGAAATACGCCAAAATTGCGAAAGACAACGGCATACTCTGTCATCTTACAACAAACGGCAGCCGTTTGACGGAAGATATTATGCAGCAGCTTATCGATATGAAATTTGATTCTGTTAAATTTTCATTTCAGGGCATAGACAGAGAGAGCTATTTATTCATGAGACGGACAGACTTTTTTGATGGTCTGATGGATGTTATCAGTAAATTTTCCACGCTCAGAGGAGAAAAGGAAGCTCCCTATATTTCGCTCTCAACTTCTGTTACAGATGAATCGGAAGCGCAAATTGAGGAATTCAGGAATAAATGTGAGAAGATTTGCGACGAACTGGAGGTTGGAAAGACCTCTCTTGAGTGGCTGAATACAAGCTTAATAGAAGACGAAAAGAAGCGGCATGAAATAGAAACAATGAAAAACGAGCAGGCGGGTTATAAAATACGTTATCGTTGCTGCACGCAGGTATGGGATATATTGCGGTTATGCTGGAATGGCGATGTAGGTTCATGCTGCGGTGACTGGGACGGAGTTATGGTCTTGGGAAATATAAAAGACAATACGCTGAAAGAATTATGGACCTGTGACAAACAAAATTCATATAGGGAAATATTGGCTGTTGGAAATTATGAAGCGCTCCCGTTGTGTAAACATTGTTATGACTATATGGGATATACGGGGAATGAAAACAAACTGGTTTAGTCCTCAAGCTCGCAGGCTGAAAGAAAGGCATGGTTAATGATGGACATCTCATGGTATAAGGGTAAAAAAGTATTGGTTACCGGTCATACGGGGTTTAAGGGTGCATGGCTTTGCCAGACTTTGTTTCTGGCAGGCGCGGACGTTGTGGGTTATGCCTTAAAAGCAGCTGAAAACTGCGCTTTATTCGACTTAATACATCTGGAAAGCCATATGAAATCAATAGAGGGCGATATACGGGATTTAGAACATCTGATGAAAGTTCTGACTGAGGAAAAGCCGGAAATTGTAATTCATATGGCGGCGCAGCCGCTTGTAAGAGAATCTTATAAGGAACCGGTATATACATATGAGACCAATGTAATGGGAACGGTAAATGTCCTTGAGTGTATAAGACAGACGGATTGTGTCAAATCGTTTCTGAATGTCACGACGGACAAAGTTTATCATAATAAGGAATGGGAATGGGGATACCGTGAAAATGAGGAACTGAACGGTTATGACCCCTATTCCAATTCGAAGTCCTGCTCGGAACTTGTCACAAGCTGCTATGTCAATTCTTTTTTTCAGGGCCTGGACATGGCGGTTTCCACGGCCAGGGCCGGAAATGTCATAGGCGGCGGAGATTTTGCAGCAGACCGGATATTGCCCGACTGCGTAAGAGCGGCAATGAAAAAAGATGATATTATTTTGCGGAATCCGTATTCCGTCCGGCCTTACCAACATGTGCTTGAGGCTTTGAACGCATATTTAACGATAGTGCGAAAACAGTATGAAGATAAAACTTTAGCGGGAAGTTATAATGTTGGACCGGATGAAAACGGATGCTGCTCGACAGGTGAGCTTGCGACAATATTCTGTGAAAAATGGAATGATTTGACGGGGGCAGGCATCAAATGGATTGCACAATCGGATGCGGAAGCTGTGCATGAGGCGAATTTTTTAAGGCTGGATTCATCGAGGATAAAATCCGTTCTTGGATGGAGGCCTGTTTGGAATATTGAAACCGCGATACATAAGACTGCGGACTGGTCAAAGGCGTATGCCGATAACGAGGATATGGAGAAGATTACGAATGTGCAGATTAGGGAGTATTATCGGATGCAATAGAGCATTATCTAAAGTCAAAACTGCAGTTTGCACTTATATTGTAATGAAAGAGTGGATTGAGAACGGAGAGTTTCATCAAGTCAATAAAATTGTAGTTGTGGGAACAAAACGGCAGGCAGTTATGGTTAAATATCTTTTTCGGAAGTCCGAGAAGAACATATATTATTGTGAGAAGCCTGACCAAATTTGCGAATGTAAAAACAGAACCAAATGGATTGTATTTGAAAACAAAGCAAAGAGAAATCTTTTGCGTAAAGATTACCATGTATTGATAGTGCCTGATATTTGAGTATCTGGGAGAAGACAATGAGAGTATTAGTAGTTGATGTGAATTTTGATTATAAAAATCCGATGTATCGACAATTTTATACATCCCTTATGGGATGTATGGAAGTGGATTTTTTTGGACCGGGGTATGTATCGCGAGCGTGTCTGGAAAAGGGAATCGGCCAATATTTAAGTGAAAATGGAAAATATGATGCAATATTAGTGGGAACTTATTTTGTCTATTCTTCAGGGGAAAAAGGATTACGATTTGATGCTTATAAGGTACATCGGCATACGATACCTTTTTATCGTGTGAATGATGCCTGGCAATGTTGTGGCAAAATACTGGAAGAACTGAAAAAGATTGAGGGCATCGTTAAATTATTTATATATTATGAAGACTTTATGTCATTGCCTGTTGGTGATAAAAGCATCTGCCAGAAACTAATCGACTGCGGTTTCTATATTCTGAGCTGGCCGATAGAATATATGAAAGAGTATTCTGCGAGGCTGATGCACCAATATAGTTATCTGACAAATAACGCATATAAATTAGCCAGTGAATATACGGCAAATTATGTACCGATTCCGCTTCACGGAATTGGATATCATGAAATATTTATCAGAAATTTTTCTGACAGGGACTATGACTGGTGTATTCCCGGAAATAGAGCAAAAATTTATTATCCGGAAAGAGCCGTAGTGCACGAGACGCTGGAAGAAAAACGGAAAAAAATATGGGATGACGACCCTTTTCAAACATTATCCGTTGATACAATCAGGCGGGAACATATGGAATGGTATCACTTTCGGAATAAGCAGGAAAAAATTTTGTCCTGGCTGTGGGGGAAAGATAAATATATCCCATCCCATCCCAAAATGAATTATATTGCAGCTTGCAGAGAACAGTACCTGGAGAGTATGAGAGCTTCGAAACTTGTATATGCGGACTGCGGAGCCGGTATGTGTTTTGTGAGAAAGTATTTTGAAGCCGGAGCATGTGGAGCGGTATTGGTTGCAAAAAAAGTTCCGGGAATGAAAGAAATGGGATTTATCCATGATGTGAATTGCATTATTGTGGAAAAATATGATGACATCATAAATATTGATAAAAAATACACAATGCAGGAACTGGAAGTTATTGCAAAAAATGGCCAAAAGTTTATTATGGAAAAGCATATGCTTGTTCACAGGGCGGAGGCATTGTCACGGACGATAAAGTCAATTATGGATGGTAATTATATCGGCGCATTTTGGGAAGATGGAAATTATATGATAAAGCAAAGATGAGGGAACAGAGATGGATTTTATACCAGTAAACGAACCGCTGTTAAATGGAAATGAGAAAAAATATTTATGTGAATGTATTGATACGGGATGGATTTCTTCGGAAGGTCCGTTTGTTAAAGAATTTGAAAACAAAATGAGCGCAACAGTCAATCGGAAATATGGCATTGCCGTATCCAACGGAACGGCGGCGTTGGAGGTAGCGGCCCAGGCGCTCGGAATTCAAAAAGGCGATGAAGTAATCATGCCTGCATTTACGATTATTTCCTGTGCTATGGCAGTTACGAAACTTGGAGCGGTTCCGGTATTGGTAGACAGCAGTCTGGATACCTGGAATATGAATGTGGATGAAATAGAAGCCAAAATAACGTCCAGAACAAAGGCAATTATGATTGTTCATATATACGGTCTTCCGGTTGACGCAGAGCCGATTCTTGCGCTTGCGGAGAAATATAATTTAAAAATCATCGAAGATGCGGCAGAAATGCACGGACAGACCTATAAAGGTAAATGTTGTGGAAGTTTCGGCGATATCAGCACATTCAGCTTTTATCCGAATAAGCACATAACAACCGGCGAAGGCGGCATGATAGTTACGGATGACGAAGAGCTGGCGGAAAGATGCCGTATGCTGAGAAATTTATGCTTTAGAAAAGATTTCAGATACATGCACGATGAAATCAGTGATAATTACAGATTTACGAATCTGCAGGCGGCAGTCGGACTCGCACAGTTGGAAAGACTGGAGGAGTTTGTGGAGCGTAAAAGAACAATGGGCAGCTATTATACAGAGAAGCTGCGCAAGATAGAAGGCGTAACGCTCCCTGTTGAAAAGACGGAATATGCGGAAAATATTTATTGGGTATATGGATTGTTATTGAAGGAAGACATGCAGGCCGATAACCGGGAAGTACAGAAGCTGCTGGCAGAGGAAGGAATTGGTTCAAGAACCTTTTTCTGGTGTATACATGAGCAGCCTGTATACCGTAATATGGGATTATTTTTGGATGAAACTTATCCCAATGCCGAGTATCTTGCAAGAAAAGGGTTTTATATTCCAAGCGGTCTGGCACTGACAACGGAACAAATGGACGAAGTAGTGCGGAAGCTGACGAAAGTAATGGAACTGTTAAACAGGCGGAAATAAAGCGGAAAAATATTGGAAAACAGTATCCGGAGGTATGAGGTAAATGAGAAAGAAAATTGGATTATTACTGCCTACAAGGCCGCAGGATGGAGGACAGCATCAGTATGCTTTATTGATTATGAACGCCCTTGTAAAAAAGAAAGATGCCGATTACGATTTGGTAGCATTCTGCGGAAACGATTATTGGCGCAAATGGTGTAAGAAAAAGGGAGTGCGGTATATAAAACATTCCATGCCGGATATTTCCATGAAAGAGAGGCTGTTTAATTATCGATTTCCATTGCCTGCAAAGTTATATTATACCTATATGACATCATTTGGAAAAACAATCCGGGCAGAAAAGATAGATATCCTGTTTTCTACGCAGCAGGGAATGTATCTGCCTGATTATGCGGTAAAACTGATGAGTCCGGTGCATGACCTGATGCACAGATATGAACCGGATTTCCCGGAAGTCAAAGATTCCTTCGAAAGCCGTGAGCTTCATATGAAGAGTCTGGCGAAATACACAACCTGCATACTGGTAGACTCCAAAGTAGGTAAAAGACAGTTCGAGGAATCTTATATCAAAACAAAAAAAAGACGACCGCATATTATCAGTCTGCCGTTTATAGCGCCTGAACATATACAGAAAACAGAAGAAGCGTACATAGAAGTTCCCGATAAATATGTTTTCTATCCTGCGCAGTTTTGGAAACACAAAAATCATGTGAATCTGCTGAAAGCAATTCAAATCCTGGCGGAAAGCCTCAGCGATATCCATCTTGTTTTGGTCGGTTCGGAAAGAAATAACGGCAGAGAGATAAAAAAGTATATTCGGGATAATGGATTGGAAAGCCATGTTACGATTTTGGGGTTTGTCAGTGATGAAAATATAACTTACCTGTACAGACATGCGGTCGGCCTGATAATGCCTTCTTATTTCGGACCAACGAATATTCCGCCGTTAGAGGCTATGGCGCTTGGATGTCCGGTGGCGGTATCCAATAAATATGCCATGCCCGAACAGGTAGGCAGGGCAGGATTGTTATTTCATCCCGATTCGCCGGAAGAGATGGCAGACTGCATCAAAAGATTATGGACTGATGATAAGCTAAGAGAAAGAATGCGGAAAGACGGATATCAGAGAAGTAAGATGTGGACAAAAGAGAAATTTGAAAAGAAATTATACAAAATTATAGATACCATTTAAATCAGCACATATATTCATAAGGGAGAAGAATATGGGACATGTAGAAGAAGTAAAGAAAAAAGATAAACTGCTGGCAATGATTATTCGTAACGATTATACTTGTGAAGGCGTGGATTTTATCACGCCGAACGAGTATTCACAGCAGGTAGCTTATATGCACCATCCGACAGGCAAAACGATAGACGCGCATGTGCATAATATGGTTCACAGAAATGTGGTATTAACACAGGAAGTTCTGTTCATCAAAAAAGGTATTTTAAGAGTGGATTTTTACGATGAATACGAAGACTATCTGGAAAGCAGAGATTTGCATGCCGGAGACATTATACTGCTTGTTTCGGGCGGACATGGTTTCCAGGTGTTGGAAGAAGTTGAAATGATAGAGGTCAAACAGGGGCCTTACGCCGGGGACCAGGATAAAAAAAGATTCGAAGGCGTGGACAATGCTCAGATAGTATATCGGTGACAGGGAAGAGAAAGGCATGGTGAACAGTATGGAAGTTTTTCAGGATTATGCGTATTACTACAATGCGTTTTATCAGGATAAGGACTATACGGCCGAAGCAAAACAGGTTGACGAACTGTTGAAGAAATACGGAGAGAATGTAAAGAATATAATTAATTACGGATGCGGGACCGGCAGACACGATATTGAACTGGCCAAAATCGGATATTGCTGCACCGGCATTGATATGAGCCGGCTCATGATAGATATCGCAAAAGAAAACAGTCAAAATGAAAAGATGCCGATTCATTTTGAGGTGGGCGATATTCGGAATTATGAGCCTGAAAAAAAGTATGATGCGGTTATATCGTTATTTCATGTTATAAGTTATCAGAATGAAAATAAAGATATACTGGATGCTTTTTGTTCTGCAAGAAAAGCTTTAGATGGGGGGGGGCATTTTTTTGTTTGATGTATGGTATGGACCAGGCGTATTGAGCGATAAACCGGAAGTGCGGGTAAAAGAGGTCCAGGATGATAAGCACAGACTGGTGCGTATTGCAAGACCTGTTATGTATGATGAAAAAAATGTCGTAGATGTTTGTTATGAAGTACTGGTTATCAATAAAAAATCAAATGAAACAAAAATGATAAACGAAACACATCATATGCGGTATTTCTTCAGGCCGGAACTGGAATTTTATTTGAAAAACGCAGGGTTTGAATTGGTCGATAATCTGGATTGCATGACGCTCGGAAAAACCGGTTACGATTCGTGGACAAGTTACTTTGTCGCGAAAGCTGTGTAATGATGATTGTAAAGGGAGGAAGCTCATGGTAAAGCTGTTAGTCTGGGGAACCGGAAACTTTGCGCGAAAATTTATAAACAACGGGTATGGAGGAGAAATCATCGGATTTATAGAAACACATAAATCTGCCGACAGGTTCATGGACAGGCCGGTATTCGACAGCCGGAATCTGCCGGAGGAATACGACTATATTATTGTTGCCAATTCTTATGTCGCAGAGATATATGATTTGTGCCTGAAACAAAATATCGATATTTCCAAAATGATTTTTTTATACGGTGTAAAAAACAGGATAGGCTGTGCCGAACCTTCCGTATTAAAGGAAATATTATTAGAAAAAAATTATACGGTTTATTGTGCGGAGTTTCATTTACTGGAAGATACGTTTTTGAATGTTGATATGGCTGAATATCAGCGATTAAACAAACGTCCCAGTTTTGATATCCGGGAGCAGTACATGTGGCCGGTTATCAAGGATAAATATTCTTATGCCGGAACCATCGGAAACTATTTCTGGCAGGATTTATGGGCGGCGAGACTGATTCTGAAATCGGGCATCCGGCAGCATTTCGACATCGGCTCCAGACTGGATGGGTTTATTGCTCATTTGCTGGCGGCGGATATAGACGTTACGATGATTGACGTCCGCAAATTTCCGGGAGAGGTAGAACGCCTGCATACAATTGTGGATGATGCGACGAGCCTTCACCAAATACCTGATGACAGCATCGGAAGTATTTCCGCTTTATGCTCACTGGAACATTTTGGACTCGGAAGATACGGCGATTCCATTGACCCGGAGGCATGTTTTAAATGCTTTGATAACATTCAAAGAAAAATGAAGAAAGGAGGCAGATTGTATATATCGCTTCCTATCGGAAAAGAAAGAGTGGAATTTAACGCCCACAGGGTATTTTATGCAAGCACGGTAGAAGAATGTTTTTCCTCTCTGCGGCTGAAAGAATTTGCCTGTACGGCGGAAGGAAAGATTGAATATAATGTAGATATTCATAAGTATGACGAAGACACTCACAACGGTGAGTACCGGTATGGCCTGTTCTTTTTTGAAAAATAGATTGTTTATGGATATCATGAAATAAAAGAAGATGAATGTCAGAAAACAATCATCATTCGGAGAATACATAATATGAATATTGTAAAGATATCCGATGGACTTGGAAACCAGATGTTTCAATATGCCTTTGCCCGTAAACTTCAGATAGATACGGGCAGAACAGTATATTTGGATATACGTTATATTAATAACGAAGACAGGGATGCGCGAAAAGAAAATAATTATTATACCGACAGAAACGATTGCAGACAATATGGATTGGATAATTTCAGAATCAGATTACCTGTTGCGGACGAGAAACATTTGCGGAACTGGAATTACCTTCATCAAAAAGGAAAAGTGCATCAGGGAATTTACACAATGGCAAAGAACGGCCTGTGGCCGTTTGGCTACTGTGATGAAGACATGAACGGTGTAAATACAAATACGAATCTGCCGATGTATTATAAAGGATATTTCTTTCATTTAAAATATTTCGATGCCATCAAAGAAGAATTAAAAAAAGAATTTTTATTAAAGCACAAACTGAAACTGCCGGCAGAATTAAGAGAAATTTTATCAGACAACAATACCGTCAGCGTTCATGTGCGTAGAGGTGATTTTTTAAAACTGAACAGAGATATAAGCCGGAAAGACTATTATCCGAGAGCGCTGCAAATGATAGAAGCGAAGGTAGAAAATCCCATATACCTGTTTTTTTCCGATGATATAGCATGGGTAAAAGAAAATATAAGGACAAAGGGGAAGGCTGTCTATATCAGCGATATGGGATTTCGGGATTATGAGGAATTGGCGATAATGAAACACTGTAAATACAATATTATCGCAAACAGCACTTTTAGCTATTGGGCGGCTTATTTAAATTCGCATCCGGACAAAATAGTAATTTGTCCCAGACATTGGAAAAGCAATATTATTCCGAAAGACTGGGTGTGCCTTTAGGCAGTTTTTGAATGAAATTATGATGGAAACGTCAGACAGAAAAATGGAAAAGGAGAAAAATCAATGAAAAAAGGTATTATCGGAGTATTATCATTATTAACAGGTGCGGCAGTAGGAGCAGCGGCAGGCGCGGTAAGCGCAGGAAAGAATGCAGGAGAGAAGATAAACAGCAGGCAGGAACTTGCTGATAAACATCTTGCATTATATCTGATGATGAATCAGTGGGTAAAAGTGAAACAGGAAGGGAAAAATCTGTCTTCTTATTTTGAAAAGAATGGTTATAAGAAGATTGCCATATATGGCATGAACTATGTAGGAGAGACGCTGTTGGAAGAGCTTAAAGGAACAGGCGTGGAAGTTGCATATGCAATAGATAAAAATGCAGAAAGAATTTATGCGGATATCGATGTATATACACCGGATGATGATTTGGGACAGGTAGATGCTGTCGTTGTCACCGCAATTACTTTTTTTGATGAAATAGAAGAGCTGTTAAGCGATAAGACAGACTGTCCGGCGATTTCCTTAGAAGATGTATTATATGAAGTATAAAGTATGGTGAAAAAAATATGCAGACTGTTTCCATCATCATAACCGTATACAACGGAGCGGATTATCTGGAGGAATGCCTGGAAAGCGTGTTATCCCAGACATTAAGTGATACGGAGGTTATCTGTGTAGACGACGCTTCGACGGATAACACGCCTCAGATTCTGAAGGCCTATGAGAATAAAATAACTGTCATCACCAATACGGAGAACTGCATGGCCGGAGAGTCCAGGAACAGAGGCTTTCAAAAGGCGGTTGGCGAGTATGTCGTATTTTTGGACGCGGATGACGTCTATGAGCCGGATATGCTGCAGAAAGCTTATCATAAAGCCAAATCCTGTGGAGCGGATATCTGCATTTTTAAAGAGGATTTATTTTCGGACAGCCTTGAGAAGCGGACGAATTATGCTTACGCCGAGTCAATAATGAAAGAACTGGGAGAGCGGGCCTTTTTTTCCCCGAAAGAGCTGTCTGATACGCTTTTTGACCTGTGGAACGGATGGGCCTGGGATAAATTATTCCGCCGGGAGTTTATTTTGGAGACAGGCTTAAAATTCCAGAAGCTGAAATCATCCAATGACGGTTTCTTTGTGCACGCTGCGCTTGCCTGTGCGGAAAGAATTTCGCTGCTGAATGAAGTTCTGGTTCATCATAGGATGGGAAATGGGAACAGCGTATCCAATACGCGTGACCAGGCATGGGAATCCTGTTTGATGTACCTGAAAGAACTGAGAAGCTATTTGCTTCATAAAGGGTTGTTTGCGTGTTATGAAGGAAGTTATCTCAACTGGACGATGGACTTCCTGTATTGGAATTATCAGACGCTGAATGAAATAAACCGGGGAAAGCTGGCGGATGCCATGAGAAGTTTTTTCCTTGATGAGCTGAATGTGCCGCAGTATGACAGAAAAGACTTTTATAATGATTTTTACGAGTGGTTTGCCGGCTGCATCATCAGACAGGAAGAACATAAAATTCCGCTTTCGGAAGATGAACGGTTTCGGAAAATATATCAGCAGAATAAGCAGAAAATGGAAGCATTATATCAATATCTGTCTTCACGTCATTGGAAAGCGGCATTATGGGGAGCAGGAATCCGGGGACGGGCATTCGCAGAAGTATACGGCGGAAAATGGGACTGCCTGGAGTGTGCGTATGACATGGACGAGAGTAAACAGGGGAAAATGCTGCCAGGCGGGCTTTTGATTCGGAAATTTGATGTACGGAAGAAAGATGAAATTGATTGCATTTTAGTCCTGAACGAGGCGCATCTGCTATCCACGGCAGAAAGCTTAGGTGAAAAAAAAGCAGTTCTTTTTGATATGAATCTTTATCTCGATACGCCATATGAAATCGAAGATTGTGTAGTGAAATGAATATGTGCCGGTATATATATCATATTATATAAAATGGATACGGAAAGAGATATTGAAAAGGGATGGAGAAAAAATAATGGATGATATCAAAGTATCAGTTTTGGTATATGTGTTAAATGATAAAGTTCATATAGAGAAGTGCGTGAGAAGCGTTATGCAGCAAACCCTGAAGGAGCTGGAAATACTGCTGATTGATGGAGGCAGTACCGATGGTACGCTGGAAAAATTGGAACAGCTGCAAAAAGAGGATTCCCGGATAAAGATAATCAGGAGCGGCGCCGGTGTAGGTTTGCAGTTCAATACCGGATGCAAGGCGGCAGCGGGGAAATATATCGGAATATGTGAATCGGATGATTATCTGCTCCCGGATATGTACGAGCGGCAGTACGCGGTTGCGGAGCAGTTTGAACTGGACGTATTAAGGGCAAATATAAATCGTTTTTGTGGAGATGGGGACAGGCAGTATGATTTTCCGTTTGCGGTATCTGCCGACAGAACATTGTATGATACGCTTCTGTATCCGCAGGAGGATGCAAGGTTTTTGGGGTTGGGAGTGAACTGCTTCTGGAGCGGATTATACAGAAAAGAATTTTTACTGGCTAAGGATATCTCTATGAACGAGACAAAAGGCGCTTCTTATCAGGATACGAGCTTTTCTTTTCTGACACAGATGTATGCGGAGCGGGCCTATGTGATGAGCGATGCTTTTTACTGCTATCGCATTGACAATCCAAATTCCTCTGTCAATAATCCGCAGAAGGCAGCTTTGCTGAATACGGAATACCGGTTGTTGAAAGAGAAGCTGAAACAACGTAATCTTTGGGAAAAGTACAGGGAAATATATTGGAAATGGCGGGTCAACGGTTATTTCTGGGCCTATGATAATGTATCGGAAGAGGGGAAAGCCGAGTATCTTCCGGTCTTTTATAAAGACATCAGGGAAGAAATGGAGTCAGAACTTTACCTGGGAACGGAACTTTCCGGAAAGGAACGGGCGTTATGTGAAAGCGGCAGAGGTTCTCTGGCGGAATTTGGTGATTTTCTGGAACGGGCGGATGCGCTGAGAAAACAGGAAGAAAAGAAAATAAGAGAAATCGGGACAGACGGTCAAACGGTTATTTTCGGAGCGGGAAATCTGGGACTGCTGGCAAGTGGATATCTGGAACAGAAAGGGAAGAAGGCGGCTGCCTATATCGATAATGCTGCCTGGAAATGGGACAGCCTTTTTTACGGTCTTCCGGTTTTATCACCCGAAGAAGGCGTCTGTCAATATCCGGACGCTGCGTATATTATTGCGAATGCCGCTCATGGACAGGAAATGAAAGAACAGCTGAACAGTCTGGGAATCCGTGATGACAAAGTCGTTATCTGTGACAATTATGATTTGTTTATCGCGCATATCTTAGTTCCTTATTGGAAGAAGGGCGGCAGCAATGATTAGTATAATTGTACCCGTTTATAATGTCGGTTCGTATTTACCAAAATGTATCGACAGTATCTTAAAACAGACCTGCGGTGACTTTGAGCTGATTCTGGTGGACGACGGTTCAACGGATGATTCGCCTCAGATTTGTGACAGCTATAAAGAAAAGGACGCAAGAGTTGTCGTCATACATAAACAGAATGAAGGCCTGGTCAGGGCAAGAAAGACAGGACTGCAAAAGGCAGCTGGCCAATATATCTGCTATGTGGATGGCGATGACTGGATAGAAGCCGATATGATAGAGCATTTATCGGAAAAAATGGCGGAGACAGGAGCTGACCTGGCAGCTTCCGGCCTTTATTGTGAGTCGGAAGATTCTGTCCAGAAATTACATGGAAAATTGGAAGCCGGAATTTATGATACAAAAGAGATTCTTTCAATCATGTTATATACCGGAGAATTTTATGAATTTGGCGTCAGCCAGTTCGCCTGTACAAAATTGTTTCGAAGAGATTTATTATGGGATGTCCAGATACAGGTGGATGACAGAATTAATTGCGGTGAAGATGTGGCCGTGACATATCCCTATATTCTCCGGACACAAAAGATTTGTATATCGGATTATATCGGATATCACTATATACAGCGGGCCGGTTCCATCGTAGGATGTTTTGATTCTGACGAATATGACAGAAATAAAATACTGATTGCATATTTGAAAAATATCTTTGACCGGTCAGCTTATGCGGAATGTCTGCTCAGGCAGTTAAACCAGTATGCCAAAAATTTATTTCTGACACGCAATATCGCCTGTTTTGATGTTCTTCAAAAGGATGAAATACTGATGCCTTATGGCGGCATACCGGTAAATGCCCGCATTATCCTGTATGGGGCCGGAAAAATGGGACAGAGCCTGTACAGGTATCTGAAAGGCCGGGATTCCATAGAAGTGGTGGACTGGCTGGATAAAAATTCCGCCGTATATCAAAAAAAAGGTATGGAAGTGCATTGCCCCGATTGTTTGAAAAAAATACAGGATAAGGCATATGATTTTCTCTTGATTGCGGTAAACAGCCAGAAGGCGGTAAAAAGCATTTATTGCTGTTTAGAGGAAATGGGCGTAAACGCGGAAAAGATAAAGTGGCTGAGGGAAGAGTTTATCAGGGAAGATTACTTTATACTGGATGCGTTTGCATGAAGTTTTGAGAACTTTGAGCGGGGAAAAAGGAGAAACGGCATGGACATGGAAATCATTTTATTTGGAAGCGGAGCGATTGGCCAGGAGGCCCTTGCTTTTCTGGGAAATAGTAATGTCGTATGTTTTTGCGATAATAATCCCGAACTGGCGGGAAAAGAAAAACATGGAAAGACAGTGATTCCATTTCAGGAATTAAAGCAGGAACATAAAGAAGCGGTTGTGGTCATTTCTGCGAACCGTAAAATAGCATATGAGATTGTAAATCAGTGTGAAGAAAATGAAATCCGGGATTATGTGTTTTATGAATCTTTGAAGGATTTATATCCGGAAAGGAAGGATGCTCTGGCATTTTTATCGGATTCGGAAAACCGGACAAACATGCGGAAAGATATCTATTTTGCCAAGATAAAGGAATTACAGGAACAGGTAGATTATTTAAAAAGACACGCGGATATAAGGCATATGAAGCCTGCCACAGGAGAACTTCGAAAGTGGCAGCTGGAACTTGCGGACATGTCGGAGGAGTTTTTTGAGAAATTGCACGGGTTGGATATAAAGCCTTTCTTAGACGGCGGCAATTTATTGGGATATGTCAGACATAATGGATTTATTCCGTGGGATGATGATATTGACTTTGCGCTCATTAGAGACGAATATGAAAAACTGAAGGATTTTTGCCGGAAAAATATTTGTTCCATGCAAGAGTTTGCGAACAGAAAAAATACAGACGTTCATAATGTTACCGGAATGGAAAACTATTATTGGATTAATTTTGGTGATTTTATCAGAATTGTCAAGCACGTTCCGGGTGGAAACGATTTAAGAGTTGAATTTTTTTCATTGGATTTTTATAACGATGCCTATACTTTTGAAGAATTGATGAAATTTTCGGAAGAGGTACGGAAAAAAATGATAAAAGGTTCCTTTGAAGAAATGGCAAGTTTTTTTGAAGCCGTACTGAATGAAAATCGTCAAAATATTGTCAAAGACAGCAGTCATATTTATTTCGGAATAGATAACATGGAAATTCGGAATACGCACAGTAAAAACCAGTGGATTCCCAAAGAGGTTATATTTCCCTTACAAAGGATTCAGTTTGAAGGAAAATCTTTCTGGGTACCGAATAAACCGGAAGAATTTCTGCAGTATGAATATGATTCTATCTGGGATTATCCCGATGATGTCGGAGCACCAAAGCATTATGGCGGTTTGGGAATATCCGAATGATTATAGAAACAGAACACTTGGAAACGATTGTTTCCATAGCTTATAAGTGGGTGGAAGCAGGGTGAATGACGATAACAGAGAAACTTCTGTCAGAAATGCGATTATTCTGGCAGCAGGATACGGAATGAGAATGGTTCCCGCGGACAGGGAGATACCCAAAGGGCTTCTCGAAGTGTACGGGGAGCCATTAATTGAACGGCTTATCAAACAGTTGCAGGAAGCCGGTATATCGGAAATCTATGTGGTAGTCGGATATAAAAAAGAAAAGTTTGAATATCTGATAAAAAGATATGGGGTGAAGCTGATTTTCAATGCAGAATACGCAGAAAAAAACAGTCTGTATTCTTTAAAAGCAGCTGCGGGATATTTATCCGATTCCTATATTATTCCATGCGATGTATGGTGTAAAAGGAATCCGTTCCGTCGTCAGGAATCCGGTTCATGGTATATGGTCGGTTCTCTGATGGATAAAGAAAGCCTCGTACGGGTGGATTCCTCCGGAGAACTTGTTCTGGTTCCCAAAGATAATTCTGGAAATACAATGATTGGCATTTCGTATCTGGCAAAAGAGCAGGCGGCTGTCGTCAGAGACAAAATGACAGCGCTTTGCAGAGAGAATGGCAATGCAGAACTCTTATGGGAAGAGGCATTGCTTAACCGGGCCGAAAATAAGATGATGATACGGTCAAGGCTTGTTGACGCGGACGATGTGGTGGAAATCAATACCTATGAGCAGCTGCGCGAACTGGATAAAAATTCAAGTCATCTGCAATCGGATGCAATCGCGGCAGCGGCCGAAATAATAGGCGTTGGAAATGATGAAATTGTCGATATATCTGTTTTAAAAAAAGGGATGACAAACCGCTCTTTTCTGTTTTCATGCCGCAACCGGAAATATATTATGAGGATTCCGGGAGAAGGGACCCAACAGCTTATCGACAGGCGTGCAGAGGCAGAAGTGTATCAAAGCCTGAAAGGAAAAGGCATTTGCGATAATGTTATCTATATGAATGCGGAAAACGGGTATAAAATAACGGAATTTATAGAGGGAACGAGAGTATGCGACCCGTTTAACCCCAAAGATTTAGTAATCTGTATGGAGAAACTGCGTGCATTTCACGAGCAGGAATTCGGCGTGGAGAGGGAGTTTCACATTTTTGAACAGATTGAATTTTATGAAGCCCTGTGGGGCGGAAAACCGTCTGCATATCAGGACTATGAGACTACAAAAGAGCGGGTAATGCGGCTGCAGTCCTATATCAATGCCCATACGGATAAAAAAGTATTGACGCACATAGATGCTGTTCCGGATAATTTTCTGATTATGGAGGATGAAAAGGGAGCCTGTGAAGTCCGGATTATCGATTGGGAATATGCCGGGATGCAGGACCCGCATATCGATATTGCAATGTTCTGCATCTATTCAATGTATGAAAAAGAGCAGGTGGATAATCTGATTGATATTTATTTTCAGCAGAACTGTCCTGACGAGACAAGAGTAAAAATTTACTGCTATATAGCCGCCTGCGGCCTGCTGTGGAGTAACTGGTGCGAATATAAAGCGATACTGGGCGTTAAATTTGGGGAGTATTCCCAAAGACAGTATGATTATGCAAGAGAGTATTATCAGATTGTGCAGGATATTTTAAGCCGGGAAGAGGATGAAGGATGTATTACATAAAGAGAGCGATTATTCTGGCGGCAGGAATGGGAAACAGAATGAGTCCCGTGACAAAGAAGACTCCGAAACCGCTGATTCGGGTAAATGGCACGCGAATCATTGATACGGCGATACAGGGGTTAAGAGCGAATGGGATTCAGGAAATTTATGTGGTGACAGGTTATCTGAAAGAACAATTCAGTGGCCTGGAGAAAGATTATCCGGGATTAAAGCTGATTGAAAATCCTTATTATGCCGAATGCAATAATATTTCCTCCCTGTATATGGCAAGGGAGTATATCGGGGATGCGATGATACTGGATGGAGACCAGATAATTTATAATAACAGCGTTCTTGCGCCGGAATTTGTCCGTTCGGGATATAATGCCGTATGGGTGGAAAACGGAACGGATGAGTGGTTAATGACGGTCAAAGATGATATTGTAACCAATTGCAGCCGTGTCGGCGGAAAAGAAGGCTGGCAGTTATTCAGCATTTCCAGATGGAATACGGAAGACGGGGAAAGATTAAAAAAGCATTTGGAAACAGAATTTGAAAGAAAGAAGAATACCCAGATTTATTGGGACGATATTGCGATGTTCTTATATCAGCGGGAATACCGACTGGGAATTTATCCAATGTCTCAGGGGGATATTGTTGAGGTTGATAATTTGTATGAGCTTGCGGCGCTGGATAGAAGTTACGCGGCGGAATGAGAGGAAACATGAACAAAACTCAGAAATTAAAGGACCAAATTGACTGGGTTTCAATAATCGTACCGTTTCTGGGAGTTAGTGCGCTTTGTGCTGTTTTTATGATATTTCCGGGGCAGTCTGCGATAATTCTGCAGATTATCCGTGGATTTCTTGGAGATGAATGCGGAATATATTATGCGGTATTGGGTGTTGGCATACTTCTCTGCACAATCTATATCGCTTTTTCCAGATATGGACAAGTCAGACTGGGAGAAGGAAAACCCTTGTATTCCTCCTTTACATGGGGAACCATGATTTTTACATCTACAATGGCGGCAGACATTCTCTTTTATTCGCTGATTGAATGGGCTTTGTATGCGAATGAGCCGCATATTGAGAAGATGGGAGGAATACAAAATTGGGCTTCTACCTACCCATTGTTTCACTGGGGGCCGATTGCCTGGAGTTTTTACATTGCTCTGGCGGTGGCCTTTGGCTTTATGCTGCATGTCAGACATTGTGAAAAACAAAAGTTTTCAGAAGCATGCAGACCGATTTTAGGTTGTAAGATAGACGGCGTTTGGGGAAAAGTGATTGATTTGATAGCAATATTTGCATTGATTGCCGGAACTGCGACTACCTTTTCGCTCGCGACGCCTTTACTTTCATCGGCATTCAGTAAAGTACTGGGGATTTCGGCAGGAAGAGGAGGAACCATCGTCATATTGCTTCTGATAGCATTTATCTATACGTTGACTGTATGGTTTGGAATGAAAGGTATTTCAAAACTGGCTTCCTGGTGCACTTATCTGTTCTTTGTATTATTACTTTATTTTTTAATCGGCGGCGGAGAAACCGTTTACATTTTGGAAACGGGATTTTCTGCGATTGGAAATCTGATTCAGAATTTTATCGGAATATCTACCTGGATGGACCCTCTGCGCGAAAGCAGCTTTCCACAGAACTGGACGATATACTATTGGGCATATTGGATGGTCTGGTGCGTTGCGACTCCGTTTTTTATCGGTTCTATCAGCAAAGGAAGAACTGTCAAAAATACGATTCTCGGGGGATACGGATGGGGAATTGCAGGAACATTCACGTCATTTATTATTCTTGGCAACTATGGATTGGCGCAGCAGGTGAAGCATGGACTGGATGTGGCCGGATTCATTGCCGATGGCGGGGCATATTCGGACGCGATTCTGATAATTTTTGAAACAATGCCGCTTGAACGGATTGGGCTGCTTCTCCTGGTAGTAACCATGATTGCATTTTACTCTACGACATTTGATTCCATTACAATGGTGGTTTCTTCTTATTCATATAAAAAGCTTCCGGTCGGGCAGGAGCCGGATAAACGGGTCAGAACTTTTTGGGCTGTTATGTTTATCGTGTTTCCGATTGCGCTTATATTTTCAGAAAGCTCTATGTATCATTTGCAGTCCGTATCGATTATCGCGGCATTTCCGATTGGACTGGTTGTATTGTTAATCATCGCAAGCTTTTTTAAAGACATTAAAAAGTATTGGCTGAGCGCAAATGGAAAGGATGCAGAAAATCAATGATTACGAACGAGCGGTAAACTGGGTAAAAAATAATTATTCGGACGAAGGAAAGTAGAAAAACCTTGCAAAACGGATTGGAACGGAGGAGTTTTATGGGAAAGGAATGCGAGAACGATGCTGACAGATTTTCCGGTATTCTTGAAAAGCCCTTCTGCATCTACGGCGCCGGCATCGTTGCGACCAGCGTTTACACCGCAATCCGGACGCTGTACCGGAAAAAACCTCTTTTTTTCCTGGTATCGGATGCTGCGGAAGGAAAGCCGGACGAGAACCCATATGAAATAAACGGTATTCCGGTAAAAAGAATGTCCGAATGGAAGCCTGGGAAATTTTCAGCAGGAAGCCGGCCGGAATACTATCTCGTTGTCGCTCCCGAGACGCATCATCCCGCCATAACGGAGTCATTGCATTCTCTGCGGATAGAAGATTCCCGAATCGTTCTGTTTACCGGTGAACTGGAAAATCAGTTTATGGAAGCCTATTACAGCAGCCTGCCGGGATGCGGCACGGTAAAGAAACTGTTGGCCGCAAAAGCGGGATATGCGCAGGAAACTGTTGCTATGAAAGAAATCGTAAAGAAGCCTGATTATGCAAGAGAGGATACTGCAGCAGAATCAGCGGCAGGATTGGCCATCATGATACCGCATGAAGCTGAGACGACCGCGGCCCGTAAGCCGGATATCCTCCGCGTCTTTCAGGCCAAATGTCATGTGGACCGCCCCTTACAGAATCCGGTACAGAACCCTTCTTATGTGTACCCGATTCAGGTCGGCGCAGACCTTACGGAGCAGATTATCTCCGGACTGCAGGATAATCAGGGGGAAAATATTTCCTGCAAAAACCGCAATTACTGTGAGCTGACCGCTACATATTATGCCTGGAAGAATTGTCAGGCGGCTTACAAGGGATTATGCCATTACCGGCGGATTTTTGAAATAGATGACTGCCAGATGCGGGAGTTGATGAACCGGCGGGAGGAATGGGATGTGATTCTTCCCTATCCGTCCGTCCATTATCCGAACATTTCTACACAGCATCTTCGCTATATCCGGGAGGAAGACTGGCAGGCGATGCTGCGGGCATTGGAAGAAACTGCGCCGGATTATTTTGCGGCCTGGCGGCAACTGGTCGATGGCGGAGAGCAGTTCTTTTATAATTACAATATGCTGATTGCCAGAGCCGAAGTATTTGACGATTACTGCGATTTCCTTTTTTCCGTTCTGGAGCGGGCGGAAGCGCTGACGACGCCGAAGGGATGGGAGCGGGCTGACCGTTTTGCGGGATATATGGGCGAGAATCTGACGACGCTTTATTTTTTGAAAAACAAAGATAAATTAAAGATTTTACATGCGGGAAAACGATGGCTGGTTTAATTGTGACCTTTTCAAACCATAAAACAGTCTAAAAGAAAGGCAAAATTATGACACAGATAATTTCAAACAGTGATAATCGGGTATATCAGAAAAATGACGCTGCGTCGGCATCCGTGGAGGCGGCCCTGCCGCTGGAAGCGCTAGCCGGCAAGACAGTCCTTCTGTCCGGCGCGACGGGCATGATTGGAAAATGTATGATAGACCTGTTGATGCAGTATAATCACAATCATATGGAAGGAGAACCGATTCGTATCGTTGCCTTGAGCCGAAACCGTCAGAGTGCGGAGAAACGGCTGGCGGAATATTGGAAGGAAGAAGCTTTCCGTTATTTTGCCTGTGATGTCAATCAGGAAATCCCGGAGTGCGGTCAGGCGGATTACGTTATTCATGCGGCGAGCAATACGCATCCCCTGCAATATTCCCAGGATTCTATCGGGACGATTACGGCAAATGTGATTGGAACGAAGAACCTGTTGAATTATGCGGTTTCCCATAAAACGGAGCGTTTCTGTTTTGTTTCGTCAGTAGAAATATATGGGGAGAACCGGGGAGATGTGGAACGGTTTCAGGAGGATTATCTCGGTTATCTGAACTGTAATACGCTGCGCGCCGGGTATCCAGAGAGCAAGCGGGTGGGAGAAACGCTGTGTAACGCCTATGGTCAGACTTATCAGCTTGATTTCGTTATTCCGAGACTGAGCAGGACGTATGGACCGACCATGCTTCCTTCTGACTCCAAAGCGATTGCACAGTTCATTAAGAAAGCGGCTGCAGGGGAAGACATTGTTCTGAAAAGCGCGGGCACACAGTTGTATTCCTATGCTTATGCGCCGGATGCGGCAACGGGGATTCTCACAGTATTGCTGAAAGGAAAGAGCGGAGAGGCCTATAATGTTTCTGATACGGATTCAGAAGTAACGTTAAGGCAGATAACGGAATGGCTGGCAGAAGACAATGGTGTAAAAGTAACGTTTGAAGTGCCGGATGTGACCGAGCAGGCCGGTTATTCGACTGCGACGAGAGCGCTTCTCGATACGGAAAAAATAGCGGCGCTTGGGTGGCGGCCGCAGACGCATATGCGGGAAGGACTTATGGAAACGGTAAGAAGTCTGCGGGAAACGCAGTCCTGACGGTCGGAGAATGTAATCCCGGCAGATGGGCCTGCGTTTTACGTCAGCTCCCGCAGTCTCTTCCGCGCCATCTCAAAACCACCGCACTTCCGGTAATATTTTCTTGCCTCGTCTTTTTGTCCGGTGCATTCGTAAATAACACCGATATTATAGTATGCGCGGTAGCTGTTGATGCCTTCCACCGAAAACTGTTCCATAGAGGTACACTTTATAAACTCTTCAACAGCTTCCGTAAACAGGCCGTTGTTCATATAAATCAGTCCCATCAGGAAGACAAAATCGGCCCGGACGGCGAAGACTTCATAAATATTCTCAAGCTGTAAAGCTTCCTGAAAGCGTTTCATATCCAGCAGACAATATCCATAAGATTCCACCATATTCTGAACATAATCCTGAGAGGGCTCTATATCCATGGAAAGTCCGAGGTTAAACCATTCATAAGCTTTCTCATAGTCTTTCAGTTTCATACAGCTCTGGGCAAGCTGATAATAAAGATAGGCATCGGGGCCGGCGGTCTTGAGTTCCTGCTCCAGCAGGGCGATGTTTCGGCGGGATTTCGCCTGCATTTCTTCCTCAGAACCGTCATAACCGACATGAAGGACGGTAATCGGAGCGGCATAGACCGGTATGGGCTGTGAAGCATCGGATATGTCTGCTTCGGCGGAGGAACCTTCGACGCTGCAATCTTTCGTACAAGTTAGTTTCCGCGTCACCTGTTCGTGGATTTTTCCGCTAAAACAATAGTATTTTCTGTTAAAAAAGCGGCAGAGCCGCACATTTTCGAAGTTGGTCAGTCCGTTTTGCCGAAAGCGGTTGCGCAGCAAGATGCGCCCGGCCCGTTCGGGATACTGCGCCATCAGTCCGGACAGTTCTTTCTCATCGAGATGCTCCAGGTATTCGTCGCAGTCGAGGCTGAGAATCCAGTCGTTGGAAGCCTTCAGGACCGCAAAGTTCTTGGCGGCGCTAAAATCGTTTATCCAGTCGAAGTGATAAATTTTATCAGTGTATTTTGCTGCGATTTCCAGGGTCTTATCGGTAGACCCTGTATCCACCAAAACTATCTCGTAATGGTAGGGTTTTATCCTTTTTAAACATTCTTCTATATGTTGTTCTTCATTTCTGGCAATGATACAAACGGATATTTGCAGCATGATTACAGTTCTTCCAATCTTTTTACGGCATTGTTATAGTCTCCGCATTTCTGATAGTATTCCCGTGCTTTGTCTTTATCGCCCAACGTTTCATAAATAAAGCCGATATTATAGTAGGCGCGGTAGCTGTTGACGCCCTTACGGGAATAGGAAGTCAGGGTCGTTGCTTTTTCAAATTCCCGGATTGCTTTATCCCACATATTTTTTTTCATATAAACAACACCCATCATATAAACGAAATCGGCGTGATGAGAAAACTGTTCATATTTATTCTTAAGCGCCATTGCCAAATCATATTTGGCAAGTTCAATCAGACAGTAGCCATACGTTTCGGTCATGCTCTGGACAAAGGCGGAGTTAGGGTCTGCGTTGAGTTCCAGACCGAGTTTGTGATAGTAAGCGGCCTTTTCCAGGTCATTAAGCGAAATATAATTTTGGCCGAGCTGGAAATAGATATAAGGATTCGGCCCTTTCAGTTCCAGGTCGTGCAGAAGCATTTCCAGGTTACGGGCAGCGCGCATCCGCTTATCCGATTCCGCCACATAGCCTTCATGATAAAAGGTCAGTGGAATCGGAAAGGTATTCGGTTCCTTTCCGTCAAGCGTTGTGACCTGTTCGTGAATATTCCCTTCATAATGGCAGTAGTTCCGGTTAAAAAGCCTTCCGATGCGCTCGGACATGACGGAGCGGACGCCCTGAAGGGTATACGGATTGTTGCGGATAATCATGCCGACGGAGGTCAGGTTATCCTCCAGAGCTTCTTCAATGTCTGCAAGATTAATATTTTCCAGATATTCGTCACAGTCGATGGCAAGAATCCAGTCGTTCGATGCCTGCGCAATGGAAAAATTTCTGGCGGCGCTAAAGTCGTCGCACCAGTCAAAATGGAAAACTTTATCGGTATATTTTCGGGCGGTTTCCATCGTTCTGTCAACGGAACCCGTATCGACAACGATAATTTCAAATTTACATGGCCGGAGCCTTTTTAAACATTCTTCAATATGGATATCTTCATTTTTTGCAATCATGCAGACGGAAACAGGGAACATGGTTATCATCATGCCTTTCTTTTGCGGGTTATGTAAAATCTTATATGAGACCATTTTATCATGTTCTGAGGATTCCGCAACCTATAAATTCCTATATTTTCTCCCGGTTTTTTCTATGCTTTTTGCCCAATAAATCATGTTGATTTTCTGCTATTTTGACCAAAGTAACGAAATTTCGTTAAAATAATGGAATAAGTGGTTCCTTTTCGCCGGCAAATGTGGTAAAGTAATAATAAGTCATGGGAGATAAGGGGGAATTATCTTCTCGGTGAGTATAATGATTACTTTTAAGGAGGACTGGTTTATGACCAAGGCAGAAATTTTAAAGACAGAGATTTTAACACAGTATAAGAGCGTCAGACAATTTGCAATTGAGATGGAAATCCCCTATTCTACGCTCGTAACGGCTCTTGACAGAGGCATCGAAGGAATGGCATACGGAACTGTTATCAGGATGTGCGACAAATTGAATCTTAATCCTGTTGATTTTTCCCCGCTTGATAAGAAAAGTCCACTGGGCAGTAAGATTCTGGAAAACAGAGTTATGCAGTACTACATCAAACTGAACAAGACCGGCAGGAAGAAAGCGCTGGAGCTGATGGAAGATTATGCACAGCTTGAGAAATATCAGGCAGCAGAACAGTGATGCAGTACGATTATCTGGTGGTTGGCGCGGGACTGTTCGGAGCCGTGTTCGCACATGAGATGAAGAAAAAGGGCAGCAAAGTCCTTGTCATCGACAAAAGAGAACATATTGCCGGAAATATTTATACGGAATCCGTTCTTAACATCAACGTGCATAAATACGGCGCACATATTTTTCATACATCGGATGAAAAAATATGGAATTATATCGGACAGTTCGCAACTTTCAATCATTACATTAACTCGCCGATAGCGAGATACCATGAGGAACTGTACAATCTTCCTTTTAATATGAACACTTTCAGTAAGATGTGGGGTGTCGTAACGCCTGCAGAGGCGAAAGCGGAAATTGCGCGGCAGATAGAGGAACTTCATATCGAAGAGCCTCAGAATCTGGAAGAACAGGCGCTTTCTCTGGCGGGAAGAGATGTGTACGAGAAACTTGTCAAAGGTTATACGGAGAAACAGTGGGGACGGGAATGTAAAGAACTGCCGGCCTTTATTATTAAAAGGCTGCCGCTGCGTTTTACCTATGACAACAATTATTTTAATGACCCGCATCAGGGGATTCCGGTCGGCGGTTATACCCGTATCGTGGAAAAGATGCTTGACGGTATCGAAGTAATAACCGGGGTCAGTTATCAGGAATATATAGAGTCTTCCCCGACGGGAGGCAAAACGATATTTACTGACAGACAGGGAAATACCTTCGACAAAGTGTTATATACGGGTATGCTCGATGAATTTTTCCAATTTCAGTTAGGGCATCTGGAATACCGGGCCCTTCGATTTGAGCAGGAAGAACTGCCGGAATGTGAGAATTATCAGGGCAATGCGGTCGTTAATTATACGGACCGGGAGACTGCCTATACGAGAATCATCGAACACAAACATTTTGAGTTTGGGAAACAGCCCGGAACCGTTATTACGCGAGAATACCCGACGGAATGGAAACCGGGAGAGGAACCCTACTATCCGGTAAACAACGAAAAGAACAATGCTTTATTTGCCGCATACCGGAAGCTTGCCGAAACACAGCCGCAGGTTCTGTTCGGCGGACGCCTCGGAGCGTATCAGTACTACGATATGGATAAAGTAATAGCGGCAGCTTTAGAGATGGTGGAAAAGGAAGCAGCCAGAGCGAATTAGCTCTGGCTGTTTTATATTGAGGAGCCTCTACCGCCAGCCGGGCCGGAAGGAAGCATCGTTTTCTGGCGGAGACCCTTGAAGAGCGCCGGCATTTAGCGCAAAGGCGGCTTTGCAGCATTTGCGCTTAGTACCGCTGCTGCTCTTCACGGAGCGGGAGCGTGCCTCCAAAGAAAATGATGCTTCCTTCCGGCCCGGCTGGCGGTGGAGGTCCAACCCCATTTTCTTCTCCGCAAACTCTTGACAACAGCCTTAAAACTGCTATAATCATCTTAAATAATTTGAATATCAAAATATTAATATTTCAAACTATATGCAAAATTGATTTGCAGGCACAAGTTTACTGCAAAAGTTTGCGGCGAAAATTTTGCCTGGATAGGAGGATTCGTGATGAACTGGGATGAAGCAATTCAGGAATTGGACGAAAGACGGAAAAAAGCGCTTGCGGGAGGCGGAAAAGCCAGAGTGGAAAAACAGCATGCGGGCGGAAAGATGACGGCGAGAGAAAGAATCGAAGTGCTTCTCGATAAAGATACATTTGTCGAAGTGGACGGATTCGTGGAATCCAGAATTGACGATTTTGATTTGGATAAAAGGCGCGTTCCGGGAGATGGTGTCGTTACGGGCTATGGTAAGATAGACGGCAGGCTGGTTTTTGTATCCAGCGAGGATTTTACCGTAATCGGCGGTACTTTGGGAGAATATCACTCTTTCAAAATCTGCCGGATTCAGGACATGGCGATGCAGATGCGCGCACCGCTTATCTGTATTAATGACAGCGGCGGCGCCAGAATCGAGGAAGGAATTTCGTCTCTCAGCGGGTACAGCGGTATGTTCCTGCGGCATACACAGGCATCCGGGGTGATTCCGCAGATTGCGGTTATTCTCGGCCCCTGCTCCGGCGGAGCCTGCTATGCGCCGGCCATTTGTGACTTCATTTTTATGGTAAAAGATATTTCCAAGATGTTCATTACCGGCCCGAATGTGGTAAAGACCGTCATCAACGAGGAAGTGTCGGTGGAAGAACTGGGCGGAGCGGAAATCCATGCCAAAAAGAGCGGCGTTTCTCATTTTACCTATGATTCGGAAGGGGAATGCCTGATGGGCGTCCGTAAACTGTTATCCTATCTTCCGGGCAATAATACGGAGAAACCTCCCGTTATCGACACGAAAGAGCGGCAGAGCCGTCTGCAGGGCGTCAGCAGAGTTTTTGGAAGATTTAACAGAACGGAAAATGCCGCGAAAGCAAAAGCGGATAAAATCAGAGATATCGTGCCGGATAATTCAAGGCATGCCTATGATGTAAAAGAAGTCATCGATTGTATTGTAGACGAAGGCAGTTTTTTTGAGGTGCAGAAAGAGTTTGCCATGAACGGTGTCGTCGGATGGGGAAGAATGGAAGGCAAAGTGGTCGGTTTTATTGCCAATCAGCCGAACGTGATGGGCGGTTCCCTCGATTATCATGTATCCGACAAGATTGCCCGTTTCATCCGTTTTTGTGACTGCTTCAACATTCCTCTTGTTACGCTGATTGACGTGCCTGCCTTTTTGCCGGGAACCGCACAGGAACATAACGGTATCATCCGGCATGGAGCGAAGATTTTGTATGCTTATTCGGAGGCAACCGTACCCAAAATCTCCCTGATTATGCGAAAAGCATATGGGGGAGCTTATATCGCAATGAACTCGAAAGAAATGGGCGCGGATATCGTTTATGCGTGGCCGATTGCGGAAATTGCGGTCATGGGCGCGGACGGCGCGGTAAACATCGCTTTCAAGAAAAAAATCAAAGCGGCTCCGGACCCGGCAGCCATGCGCGAACAGTGCAAGGCGGAGTATGAAGAGCGTTTTCTGAATCCGTATGTTGCATCGGCGAGAGGCTATGTCAATGAAGTAATTAAGCCGGAAGAGACGAGAGATGCGCTGCTGAAAGCATTGCACGGACTGAAAAATAAACAGGCAAAACTGCCCGAAAAAAAACACGGGAATATTCCGTTATAGGGTAACGCTGCAAATCGCGTTACATCAAAAAGAACTTCCGGGAGCCGGTTCAAAACTCCTGAAAGTTCTTTTTATTGTTTTCGGTAACTTAGCAGTAACTGTTAAACATCATCCCGCTGTATGCGCTCGTGATATAAGGCGTCGCAAAGTTTTTGCCGGGATTTTTATAGGCTACGACAGTGTTGTTGACATAGTTCATCGGGTCCAGCGAAATCTGATTGGACTTACGCACAAGCGATTTTGTAAAATCCATGATGGAAGAAAATGCCCTTTTCGTGTCGCCGCTCATCGCCGTTTTCTGAATTGCTTCATTATCGACTTCCAGTGTGCCGTCGAGGTTCAGATTCAGGCCTGCCGAAGTCAGTCCGCGCGCATAATAGCGGGAGATATTTCCGACTTCATGGACAATGCGGTTGCTTTTAGGGTGTCTGTCGCTGTATTCCGACGCGGCGTTCAGGAAAGAGTTATATCCTTTTACCAGCGTATTGATATTTTCGGTCAGGGATTCGACATCCGTTTTTAATCCGATGGAAGCCGTCTCGCCTTCTTCGCTGCTGACGCCATTTAAATTTACCTGATATATTCTCCCTACGTTCAGACTGTTGGAGGGAGATGTACGCTCTTCACCGTTTAAAAGGAAATTGGCGTTGGAAGCGGAAACGGCAATATTATCAAGTCCGAGATATTCGACAGTACCGGCCGTCTTACTGGTTCGATGGTCCGATACGACAAAAATATCAGATTTATTATCTTTTAATCCGGTCGCGTTGGATTCCAGACGCAGAGCGGAATTGTGCTCATCATTCATCACAACCTGAGCGGAAATGCCGATGTTGGCATTGTTAATCAGGCGGCTGAGACGGTCCTGAACATCCCTGTTTGTATCTTCCGATTTAATCGAAAACTGAAACTCGTAGTTCAGGTCATCGATTCCTATATCGAAAGAATAGGTTGCGGGAGAGAGTTCCACTTTTTCGGTTCCGGGAAGGTAATTTCCCATGTTTACCTGTGTTGTGGCAAGGGAACGCACCTCAATTTCAACGGGAGAAGGGCTGACGCTGTCCATTGCCGTGCCGATATAGGATGCGGAAGCAATATTTTCATTGCTGGAATAGGCAGCCTTCTTATTTAACATGTCGTTTTCATTCAGGTCGCCGAGAGATGCAATGGTATTCCGAAGTTCCCTCGCGTTTTCTTTCATCCCAACTGCAAACCGGCATGATTCCCGGCTGGTATCAAGGATATAGATGGGAGCTTCCTTGTTCATTTTTACAATAGAATTATAGACGTTGCGCAGTTCGCTCTTCTTATGCGTATCATAAGGTGTACTGGATTTGGGCGCATAAGTCGTCATATAGTAATTATAAATATTGGAATGAGTATCAATCGTATTATAAGCCATGATATTCCTCCTTTCCTCCATGAAATCTGATATCATGTAAATACCCGGCCGGCTATCCTTTGCCATGTGCCGGAAAAACAGCTATACGATTTTTAAATATATATTTATTTTATCATTTTTTCAGCGGTCGGACAAGGTCAGTATTTTTTGCGCGTTATGAGCACTTTTCCCTGTACGGAGGAATCTGCCTTCGATTCCTGCTGCGGCCGTCCGCTTTTCTGCGTTTGTACATCCGATGGAGCGTCAGCGATGGTATCTTTAATCTTCTGAACCTTGAAGCCCATCCCTTTTGAAACGCTGCTGAGACGTTTCCGCAGTCTGGCTTTTTCTTCTTCCGATTCTGCGGTTCTCAGTTTTCCCTCCAAATCCGTTCGGATTTTCTGCAAATTGGAAAGATGTTCTTTCATATTGGCGTTGGAAAGCATCGATTTCGATGCGTCTGACTCCGGAAAAAGAACGATTTCTTCGCTGGAATCCGTTTCGGTGTCTGCTGCTGCGGATTCTTCTGCTGCGGATTCTTCTGTCTTTTCGGCTTCTTCCCGCTGCTTTTTCGCAGCTTCTTCCTGCCGTTTCTCGGCCTCCGCCTGCCGCTTCTGCAGCTGATACTGTTTCAGCTCGCTGTTCAGATTTTGAATCTGTTCCTGAAGCGCTTTCTTTTTATCGTTTTTTTCTTCGGAAGACATTTCATTATTATAGGTAATGTCACGCATTTTTTCCTGAAGATTGATAATCTGTTTCTGGATATTCTGCTCGTGACTGTCCTGCGTTGACTGGCTGACGGGCATGAAGCCCATCGACTGATTCGAATTTGTGATATTCATGGTTTCATCCCCGCTCTCAAAGTCAATACAATCGTATACATACATATACAACATACCTTATATTACATATCGGACATTTTTTACATATAATTAATGTTATTTTTGCATTTTTTTGTGTTTTTTTATCTGGTGGAATGTTTTAAGGACTACAAATAAGGAAAATAAATTGTACAAAGCGGTTGACGAAAAAAAAACGCTGTGATATAGTATACAAACAAGATGAATTCAGGTCTTTTTTTTATGCTCAAATTTAACATAAGCAAGCGGAGGTAACAGGAATGCGTACAAGAATCACATTGGCATGTACAGAATGCAAACAGCGTAATTACAATACTACGAAAGATAAGAAAACCCATCCGGACAGAATGGAGACAAAGAAATATTGTAGATTCTGCAAGAAGCATACAATGCACAAAGAAACCAAATAATTTTAGTAAGATGCCTGTGACAGGGAAATGCGGCCCAAATTCTCAGGCTATGGAAAGGCATGGTTATTGATATGGGAGAATCTGCAAAATCAACCAAAGCAGACAAGACGTCCAAGACGGTAAAATTCTGGAATGGCGTAAAAGCTGAATTTAAGAAAATTACCTGGCCGGACAAAGATTCCCTTTTGAAGCAATCCATTGCGGTAGTGGCAGTTTCGGTTGTGATAGGCATTATTATCACCGTGCTGGACTTCGCACTTCAGTATGGCGTTGATTTCTTGACAACATTGTAGAGTGAGGGTAATCTTATGGCAGAAGCAAATTGGTATGTTGTTCATACTTATTCGGGGTATGAAAATATAGTGAAGGCCAATATCGAGAAGACAATTGAAAACAGGCATCTGGAAGAAGAAATTCTGGAAGTCCGGGTTCCGATGCAGGAAGTCATGGAAATGAAGAACGGAGCCAGGAAAAACGTTCAGAAAAAGATGTTTCCGGGTTATGTTTTGATTAATATGGTCATGAACGACGACACATGGTATGTGGTCAGGAATACCAGAGGCGTTACGGGCTTTGTCGGACCGGGAAGCAAGCCGGTTCCGCTTTCGGAAGCAGAGATGAAACCGCTCGGCATCAAAGTCGAGAACGTGACGGTGGATTTTGCGGAAGGAGACACCATTGCGGTTGTCGCGGGCGTCTGGAAGGATACGGTCGGCGTCGTTCAGAGAATGGATTATGGCAAGCAGACCGCCACAATCAATGTGGAGCTGTTCGGCCGGGAAACACCGGTGGAAATCAGTTTCGCGGAAGTCAGAAATTTGAAGTAGCATTTGGAAAAGATATTTATTCCGCGTATGCGGTTTAGATATGTGTGGGAGAACATTTCGGCAGAGCCGAAGAAGATGTGTTCGCCTATACCACATTATATTTAGGAGGTGCCGTTATGGCAAAAAAAGTAGAAGGATATATCAAGTTACAGATTCCTGCTGGTAAAGCTACACCAGCGCCGCCGGTTGGTCCCGCACTCGGACAGCATGGCGTGAACATCGTTGAATTTACCAAACAGTTCAACGCGAGAACTGCTGATAAGGGCGACGTAATTATTCCGGTCGTTATCACAGTATATGCAGACAGAAGTTTCAGTTTCGTTACAAAGACTCCGCCGGCTGCGGTTCTTTTGAAGAAAGCCTGCAACATCAAGTCAGGTTCGGCAGTACCGAACAAGACCAAAGTTGCAACGATTTCCAAAGCGAAAGTACAGGAAATTGCAGAGCTTAAAATGCCCGATTTAAATGCGGCAAGTCTTGAAGCAGCTATGAGCATGATTGCCGGTACTGCAAGAAGTATGGGCATCACAGTAGAAGAGTAAAAATATTCAGCTATTGATTTGAGTGTCTGCCAAAGCAGACAGGAGTATGGAGGAACGGACATGAAACATGGTAAAAAATATCAGGAAGCTGCGAAGCTGGTAGACCGTAAAGTACAGTACGAGCCGGCAGAAGCAGTTGCATTAGTAAAAAAGACAGCTACGGCTAAATTTGACGAGACCGTAGAAGTTCATATTAAGACCGGTTGTGACGGACGTCATGCGGAACAGCAGATTCGTGGCGCGGTTGTATTGCCGAACGGTACAGGAAGAACTGTGAAAGTGCTTGTATTTGCCAAAGGCGATAAAATTGCGGAAGCAGAGGCGGCAGGCGCTGACCATGTAGGCGGCGATGAGCTGATTCCGAAGATTCAGAACGAAGGCTGGCTGGATTTTGATGTTGTAGTGGCAACTCCCGACATGATGGGTGTTGTAGGCCGTCTTGGTAAGGTGCTTGGTCCGAAAGGTCTGATGCCGAATCCGAAGGCCGGTACGGTAACAATGGATGTGACCAAAGCAGTCAACGATATCAAGGCAGGTAAGATTGAGTACAGACTGGATAAAGCAAACATTATCCATGTGCCGGTTGGAAAAGTTTCTTTTGACGAAGCAAAACTGCAGGAGAACTTCGACGCGTTAATGGAAGCGATTACAAAGGCAAGACCTTCAGCGGTAAAGGGACAGTTCTTAAAAAGTATTACACTTTCTACGACAATGGGCCCTGGCGTGAAGGTAAGTACAGCAAAATATTAATCTGTTCAAGGGGATTCCTGCTGGATACAGTGGGAATCTTTTTGCGTTATCCGCAGAACTGTGTGCGGTAATTGATGGAGAATGAAATGCGCATATTTTTAAAAGATGCCGGAAAAACAGGAATGGTTTTGTTGGCAGGCGGCGTTATCGGGCTTGTATTGCTCATGCTTGTCTTTTCGATTCCTGTGGAGCGTATGCTGACAAATGCAAGAGCTTCTATTGAAATATTTGAAAAAGAGGGGCCTTTTCCCCAGACTGTTGCCGGATATAAGGCGACGACGCTGGATAATTACACCGATGCCTGGATGCTTCGCAACGCTTTTTATGACGGAGAGGAATCCGCTTTTCAGAAAAGCATGCACATATATTACAAAGGGTATCACAGCGAAGAGATTAACAATGTCTGCGAAAGCATGATTGCCTATCTCAACGGGAAGGAGGGGGCCGAAAGGCATTCCTATGCAAGATACTGGCACGGCTATCTGATTTTGCTGAAGCCGCTTCTGTATTTTTTTGACTATGGCGATATCCGGGGGATATTGAAACTTACAGAAATGTCATTATTGATTTGGCTGTGTGTTCTTTTTGAGCGAAAAAAGATGTCGCGTTTTCTGCCCGCGTTGGCGGTTACGCTGTTCTGCATCGGTTTTCATGAAATTGGCCAGTCGATGCAGTATTCCTGGGTATTTCTTATCGCGTCGGCCGCGTCGCTCTGCCTTTTGCTGCGATATCCCGTCATTGACAGGAAACTGTTCTTTCTGGTCACGGGCATGTGCACCAGTTATTTTGATTTCCTGACTTACCCGCTTTTTACATTGGGAATGCCGCTTGTCGTACTGCTTCTTTTGATGGAAAAAGCAGAAGAGGAAGGCGCGGTAAAGGAAATTTTTCGTAATTCGGTGTTCTGGGGAATCGGTTATTTCGGATTCTGGGTGGAAAAATGGGTGCTGTGCAATCTGTTGACGGAAGAAAATATTATTGCGGATGCGTTCCGGTCGATTTCGGAACGTGTCGGAAGAAGCGTCTTTGACGAGCCGGTCGGTTATGTGGAAACCGTGCTTGAAAACATGGGAATATTGTTTAAATATCCTTATGTGCTGGCGGTATTCGGCGGAATTTTGCTGATGGTGACCGGCCTGAGAAAAAGCCGCCTGAAAGTCCTGAAAGAATTGACGGCAGGATATCTGCTGATTGCCTCGTATCCGCTTATCTGGTATGCGGCAACGGTTAATCATTCTTATGTGCATGCTGATATGACATACAGAACATTGGGCATCTCGATTTTTTCGGTATTATGTATGATAGGAAGTCTGAAGTGTGAAGAGAAGTTCTAAAGTTCACGCCAATGGGCGTTTCGCTAAGAACTTCTACGGTTCGCAGAGCGAACCTTCTTCACACTGCAGAATGCCCATACGGCCATTCTGCATGAATGTTTGTGCCAGCTGTAAGCGGCATGCCTGAAAGTGTGAAGGAAAACAACGGAAATGGGAAGAAAAAAACGTAGAAAAAAAAGGAAAAAAAATCAATCCAATTTCATAATGCCGTTTTTCCTTACCCTGATTTTGATTGTGTCCGCAGGCGTTTTTATGATGCTAGGCTGGCTGTATCTTCATAAACAGGAGGAACCGGCCGAAGAAAATTATCCGAAAACGCAGGAAACGAAGCCGGCGGAACCCGTGGAAGAAAAAGACGGGGAGAAGCGTGACGAGGAAGAGGACGGGAGCGAAACGGAAGAAGGGGCGGAAACGCCTGTGGACGATAGCCGTTATGCGGATGTTCTGCAGGACGAGGCTTATATGGCGGAACATAATATTTATGCCAAAGAGGCCTTTTCCGAAGAGTATGTGACGCTTTTGTTTGCCGGAGATATCCTTTTCGACCCCAATTACAGCGTAATGGCCAAAGTGCTGCAAAACGGCGGCGACATCGGCAATGGCATCGCGCCGGATTTGATTGGAGAGATGCAGAGCGCCGATATCATGATGCTGAACAATGAATTTGCCTATTCGGACAGAGGCGCGCCGACGCCGGAGAAACAGTTTACATTCCGGGCAAGGCCGGATTCCGTTGCTTATCTGACGGATATGGGCGTGGACATCGTTTCTCTGGCAAATAATCACGCTTATGATTATGGAGAACAGGCGCTGCTCGATTCGCTGCAGATTCTGCAGGCGGAAGGCATTCCTTATGTGGGAGCGGGGGTAAACGAACAGGAAGCTTCCGCGCCGGTCTACTTTATTATTAACGACATGAAAATCGCATTTATTTCCGCGACGCAGATTGAAAGACTGGACAATCCCGATACAAAAGGGGCGACGGAAACATCTCCCGGCGTTTTCCGTTGTTTTAACGGAGAAAAGCTGATGCAGACGGTGGCGCAGGCAAAAGAAGAGAGTGATTTTGTCGTCGTCTATATTCACTGGGGAACGGAGAATCAGGAGGAAACGGACTGGTTACAGAATAAACAGGCGCCGGAGCTGGTAGAGGCGGGGGCGGACCTGATTATCGGAGACCATCCGCATATCTTGCAGCGTATTGAAATTATCGACGGCGTTCCCGTGATATACAGTCTCGGTAATTTCTGGTTCAATTCCAAACCGCTTGATACGGGGATGGTAAAAGTAACGATATCGGAAGAAGGTCTGCAAAGCTTTCAGTTCATTCCCTGCCAGCAGGTTAACTGCCGCACGAGCATGCTTGAGGGAGAAGAAAAGTCGAGAGTGCTCGGCGAGATGCGGAGAATGTCCGGAAATGTACAGATAGATGAAGACGGATATGTTTTGATGCCGTAGAAGGGGACACAGGGGATTGTACCCTGACGAGAACAGCCTGCCGGACAGGAGACAGTTCTCTTTGGAGGCACGCTTGCGCTCCGCGAAAACCAGTAGCGGTACTAAGCTCAAAAACGGCTGATGCCGCTTTTTCGCTAAGTGCCGACGGCTTTCCAGGGCCTCCGCCAGAGAAACTGTATCCTGTCCGGCAGGCTGTTCCCGCCAGGGCACAGATACAGGCGGATAATTTTTCCGGAAAAAGTATTGACAGCAGAAAAACAATTATGCTATATTGGATAAGGTCGTTTGACCATGCCGAAGACAGCAGGTGCCGTGATGGCGTAAGGAATCCGCCTGCCGAGGAGAAGAGTTTATGATGAAATTACGAACCTTCCTGTCTTCAGGGAGGTTTTTTGTATAGGAAATTACGCCGCAACCGGGCGCCGATTTTTTATATTACCTTTACTCTTACTCAGCCTGCACAGCGGGCTCGGCGTAAAATCTATAAGGAGGTAAATAAAATGGCAAAAATTGAATTGAAGAAACCTGTCATCGAGGAAATTTCCGCAGCGATTAAAGATGCGCAGTCCGTTGTTCTTGTCGATTACCGTGGTCTTACGGTAGAGCAGGATACGGAGCTTCGTAAACAGCTTCGTGAAGCGGGAATCAACTACAAGGTCTACAAAAACACAATGATGAATTTTGCGTTCAAAGGCACTGACTGCGAAGGGCTTCTTCCTTATCTGGAAGGACCGAGCGCACTTGCGATTTCTACGGAAGATGCAACAGCGCCTGCGAGAGTACTCTGCAAATTCGCCAAGACCGCAGACAAGCTTGAAGTGAAGGCTGGTATCGTAGAAGGTGCAGTTTATGATGCAGACGGCATTATCAACATTTCCAAGATTCCTTCAAAAGAAGAGCTTATTTCCAGACTGCTTGGAAGCATGCAGTCCCCGATTACGAACTTTGCCCGCGTAATGAACCAGCTGGCAGAAAAAGGCGGCGCATCGGCGTGCGAAGCTCCCGCTGCGGCAGAAGCTCCTGCGGCTGAATAAAGCAAAGAAAAACAGTAAATCAGATGATTAAATGAAAAATGGAGGTAAAATTATCATGGCAAAATTAACTGCTCAGGAATTAATTGATGCAATCAAAGAGTTAACAGTACTGGAATTGAATGATTTGGTAAAAGCTTGCGAAGAAGAGTTCGGTGTATCCGCAGCAGCAGGCGTAGTAGTTGCAGCAGCAGGCGGCGACGCAGGCGCAGCAGAAGAAGAGAAGACAGAGTTTGATGTTGAGCTGACAGAAGTTGGCCCGAACAAAGTTAAGGTTATCAAAGTTGTTCGTGAAGCTACCGGTCTCGGCCTGAAAGAAGCAAAAGACCTCGTAGATTCCGCACCGAAGATGGTGAAAGAAGCTGCTTCCAAAGAAGAAGCTGAAGACATCAAGGCAAAACTCGAAGCTGAGGGAGCTAAGGTTACACTCAAATAGGAAGTCGAAAAGAATTTCTAAGGCAGCCGAGAACGCTGCCTAAGAAATACTATGTTTCGGCTGTCGAAAAGAAATTTTAAGATAGCTGAAGAACGCTATCTAACAATTTCTGTGTTTCGACTGACAGAATCGTTAAAACGATTCTGTCGGGTTGAGGAGAATAGCTGAAAACGTTGCCTGAGAAATGCTATGTTTTGTCGGGCAGGCCGTTTGGATATGCGAATATGAAGAAAATGAACCGCTTACGGAAGATATTTCGTGGGCGGTTTATTGTTTTTTTAAATTTTTAAAAAACAGTTTTTTCGAAAACAGGGAAAATAATGGTTGACTCAAAGTCGGCCTTGTAGTAGAATGTATGGTGCACTATTGTGGTGTGGTATGCTTATTTGTAGAGTCGTATTTGATAAATAGGCGCTAAATCATGAAGAACGGGGTGAAATTGTCGATGGAAAAGAACAGAATCCGCGCGACTGCTTCTGGAAAGAACACGCGTATGACTTATGCACGACAGAAAGAGGTTCTGGAAATGCCGAATCTGATTGAAGTTCAGAAGAACTCCTATCAATGGTTTCTGCATGAAGGGCTGAAAGAAGTTTTTGACGATATTTCTCCAATTTCGGATTACAGTGGTCATCTGAGTCTGGAATTTGTAGATTTTGAACTGTGTGCTGAGGACGTAAAGTATTCTATTGAGAAGTGTAAAGAGAGAGACGCGACTTACGCGGCGCCTTTGAAAGTAAAGGTTCGTCTGATTAATAAAGAAAAAGACGAAATTACGGAACACGAAATTTTTATGGGCGATTTGCCTCTGATGACGGAGACAGGCACTTTCGTTATCAACGGGGCAGAGCGTGTTATTGTCAGCCAGTTGGTACGTTCTCCGGGCATTTACTATGCAATCAGCCATGACAAAATTGGCAAGAGACTGTTCGCATCGACCGTTATTCCGAACCGTGGCGCATGGCTGGAATACGAAACGGACTCGAACGATGTGTTCTATGTGCGCGTAGACAGAACAAGGAAAGTGCCGATTACCGTTTTGATTCGTGCTCTCGGAGTAGGTTCCAACGATGAAATTCGGGAATTGTTCGGTGACGAACCCAAAATTGAAGCAAGCTTTTCCAAAGACGTTTCGGAGAATCATCAGGAAGGTCTTTTAGAGCTGTATAAAAAAATCCGTCCGGGGGAGCCCCTTAGCGTAGAAAGTGCGGAAAGCCTGATTAATGCGATGTTCTTTGACCCCAGAAGATATGATTTGGCGAAAGTCGGAAGATATAAATTTAATAAGAAGCTGATGTTCCGGAACAGGATTAGAAATCATGTTCTGGCAGAAGACGTTATCGATACTTCCACAGGTGAAGTGTTGGCAAACGCAGGCGAAATGGTAACTGCAGAAATGGCGGATGCCATTCAGAACGCGGCAGTTCCTTATGTGTGGATTCAGACAGAAGAAAAGAATGTTAAGATATTGTCTAACATGATGGTAGACATTACAAGCCATGTGGACTGTAATCCGAGAGAGCTTGGCGTTACGGAACTCGTTTATTATCCGGTATTGCAGCAGATTCTGGAAGAATACAGCGATGACCCCGGGCTTTTGGCAGAAGCGATTCAGAAGAATGTACATGAATTGATTCCGAAACATATTACAAAAGAAGATATCCTTGCTTCCATCAATTATAATATCCATCTGGAATACGGTATCGGCAACGACGACGATATCGACCATCTTGGAAACAGACGTATCAGAGCGGTGGGAGAACTTCTTCAGAATCAGTACCGTATCGGTCTGTCCAGGCTGGAAAGAGTCGTTCGGGAAAGAATGACAACCCATGATGCGGAAGAAATTTCTCCGCAGGTTTTAATTAACATTAAACCTGTACAGGCTGCGGTAAAAGAGTTTTTTGGCTCTTCCCAGTTGTCACAGTTCATGGACCAGAATAATCCGCTCGGCGAACTGACGCATAAGAGACGTCTTTCTGCTCTGGGTCCCGGTGGTCTTTCCAGAGACCGTGCCGGTTTCGAGGTTCGAGACGTTCACTATACGCATTATGGAAGAATGTGCCCGATTGAGACCCCTGAAGGTCCGAATATCGGTCTGATAAACTCTCTTGCATCTTATGCAAGAATTAATGAGTACGGTTTCGTGGAAGCGCCTTATCGTAAGGTTGATAAGAGCGACCCGGCAAATCCGCGCGTTACGGATGAAGTTGTTTATATGACTGCGGATGAGGAAGATAATTATCATGTTGCGCAGGCATCCGCGCCGCTTGATGCGGAAGGCTATTTTAAGCGTAATAACGTGTCCGGCCGTTACAAGGAAGAGACACAGGAATATCCGAAAACGATGTTCGATTATATGGACGTATCCCCTAAAATGGTATTTTCCGTTGCAACGGCATTGATTCCGTTTTTGCAGAACGACGATGCGAACCGTGCGCTGATGGGTTCTAACATGCAGCGTCAGGCCGTGCCTCTTTTGTTTACGGAAGCGCCTGTTGTCGGTACGGGTATGGAACCGAAAGCGGCTGTTGATTCAGGTGTATGCGTTCTTGCCAAAAAGGCGGGTACGGTAGATTATGTATCTTCCAATCTGATTCGAATGACATATGACGACGGCGAGAGAGATGAGTACCGCTTGTCGAAGTTCTCCAGAAGTAACCAGTCCAACTGCTATAACCAGAAACCAATCGTATTGAAGGGTGTTCATGTAGAAGCAGGAGAAGTAATAGCGGACGGCCCTTCCACGGAAAGCGGCGAGCTTGCGCTCGGTAAAAACCCGTTGATTGGTTTCATGACATGGGAAGGCTATAATTACGAGGATGCCGTACTGCTCAGCGAAAGACTTGTTCAGGAAGATGTTTATACATCGGTTCATATAGAAGAATACGAAGCGGAAGCGCGCGATACTAAACTGGGACCGGAAGAAATTACAAGAGACGTTCCCGGCGTCGGTGACGATGCGTTGAAGGACCTGGATGAAAGAGGCATCATCCGCATCGGTGCGGAAGTGCGTGCCGGTGATATCCTCGTCGGAAAAGTAACGCCGAAGGGTGAAACGGAACTGACGGCGGAAGAGCGGCTGCTTCGTGCAATCTTCGGTGAAAAAGCAAGAGAAGTGCGCGATACTTCATTGAAAGTTCCGCACGGTGAATATGGTATTGTTGTCAATGCCAAAGTATTTACGAGAGAAAACGGGGATGAGCTTTCCCCCGGCGTAAATCAGGCAGTCCGCATTTATATCGCACAGAAAAGAAAAATTTCCGTCGGTGACAAGATGGCAGGCCGTCACGGAAACAAGGGTGTTGTTTCCCGTGTGCTGCCGGTAGAGGATATGCCGTATCTGCCAAACGGACGCCCGCTCGATATCGTGTTAAATCCTTTGGGCGTGCCTTCCCGTATGAACATCGGCCAGGTGCTGGAAATCCACCTTTCACTGGCGGCGAGAGCGCTTGGATTTGATGTGGCGACGCCGGTATTTGACGGTGCGAAAGAAAGCGATATCATGGATACGCTTGACCTCGCGAACGACTATGTCAATCTGGAATGGGAAGAATTTGAGAAAAAACATAAAGAAGAACTTTTGCCGGAAGTCATGGAATATCTGTCCGAGAACCGCGACCACAGGGAAGTATGGAAAGGGGTTCCGATTTCAAGAGACGGTAAGGTAAGGCTCCGTGACGGAAGAACAGGCGAATATTTTGATGCGCCGGTAACCATCGGACACATGCACTACCTGAAACTCCATCATCTGGTAGACGATAAGATTCATGCACGTTCTACCGGTCCTTACGCACTGGTAACACAGCAGCCGCTCGGCGGTAAAGCGCAGTTCGGCGGACAGCGTTTCGGTGAGATGGAAGTTTGGGCGCTGGAGGCATACGGCGCCGCATACACGCTTCAGGAAATCCTGACGGTGAAATCCGATGACGTAGTCGGCCGTGTAAAGACCTATGAGGCAATTATCAAGGGTGATAACATTCCTGAGCCGGGTATTCCGGAATCTTTCAAGGTTCTTTTGAAAGAATTGCAGTCTCTTGGCCTGGATGTCAGAGTGCTGCGGGAAGACCAGACAGAAGTTGAAATCATGGAAACTGTTGATTACAGTGAAAACGATTACCGCTATGAAATCGAAGGCGATTCCAGAGACTATGACTATGAAAAAGAGTCTCTCGGCGCAATGGGTTACCAAAAGCAGGAATTTGACGAGGAGAGCGGCGAATTAGTCAATAGTGAAGAGCCGGAAGAAGATTTTCTGGAAGAAGATTTCGCGGAAGATGATATGGAACTGGATGTTGATTTTGAAGAATCCTACGACGAATAGTGTGAGAAGAACTTCTAACACTCGCAGCAAAGGCTGCTTCGTGAAGAAGTTCTAAGTCTGCAAAGCAGACTTTTCTCACACCGGAGAATGCCGAAAAACAGGCATTCTCTGTACCGATTTGAGATTCCGTGGAGCGGAATCATGGGGGTTAGGTTGAAAAGAAGCAAAAGGATTTAAAAAATCAGTGCGAAAGGAGCAGGCTTAATATGGCAGAAATTAAACAGGAAGCATATCAACCTATGACATTCGATGCAATCAGAATCGGTCTTGCGTCTCCTGAGAAAATCAGAGAATGGTCAAGGGGTGAGGTATTAAAGCCGGAAACGATTAACTATCGTACCCTGAAACCGGAGAAAGACGGTCTTTACTGTGAGAAAATTTTCGGACCGAGCAAAGATTGGGAATGTCATTGCGGTAAATATAAAAAAATCAGATACAAAGGAGTTGTCTGCGACAGATGCGGCGTTGAAGTAACAAAGTCAAGCGTCCGCAGAGAGCGTATGGGACATATTGCGCTTGCCGCTCCGGTATCCCATATCTGGTATTTTAAAGGAATTCCGAGCCGCATGGGTTTGATTTTGGATTTGTCTCCGAGAGTGCTTGAGAAAGTACTGTATTTTGCAGCTTATATCGTTCTGGATGCAGGGGAGACCGACCTGGAATATAAACAGGTGCTTTCCGAAAGAGAATACCAGGATGCAAGAGAAAACTGGGGCTTTAAATTCCGGGTAGGAATGGGCGCCGAGGCAATCAAAGAACTTCTTGAGGCAATTGACCTGGAAAAAGAAGCGGTAGAATTAAAAGAAGAATTAAAGGAGTCCAGCGGACAAAAGAGCGCCCGGATTATCAAAAGACTGGAAGTTGTCGAGGCTTTCAGAGAATCCGGGAACAAACCCGAATGGATGATTATGGATGCGATTCCGGTAATTCCGCCGGATTTACGTCCTATGGTACAGCTGGACGGCGGCCGTTTTGCGACCTCTGATTTAAATGACTTATACAGAAGAATCATTAACAGAAATAACCGTCTGAAAAGACTGCTGGAGCTCGGCGCGCCCGATATTATTGTCCGCAATGAGAAAAGAATGCTTCAGGAAGCGGTCGATGCGCTGATTGATAACGGCAGAAGAGGACGTCCGGTTACAGGACCCGGAAACAGAGCGCTGAAATCCCTTTCCGATATGTTAAAGGGTAAATCAGGACGTTTCCGCCAGAACCTGCTCGGAAAGCGTGTTGACTATTCTGGTCGTTCCGTTATCGTTGTAGGGCCGGAGCTGAAAATTTATCAGTGCGGTCTGCCCAAAGAGATGGCAATCGAACTTTTCAAACCTTTTGTAATGAAGGAACTGGTATCGAGAGGCATTTCACAGAATATCAAAAATGCCAAGAAACTTGTGGAAAGACTGGACGCTCAGGTATGGGACGTTCTGGAAGAAGTTATCAGAGAACATCCCGTTATGCTGAACCGGGCTCCTACATTGCACAGACTCGGTATTCAGGCTTTTGAGCCGATTCTTGTAGAAGGTAAGGCAATTAAGCTGCATCCTCTCGTATGTACCGCGTTTAATGCGGACTTCGACGGTGACCAGATGGCGGTGCATCTGCCTTTGTCCGTAGAAGCGCAGGCAGAATGCAGATTTTTGCTGTTATCTCCCAACAACCTGTTAAAACCTTCGGATGGAGGTCCGGTAGCCGTTCCTTCACAGGATATGGTGCTCGGTATTTACTATCTGACACAGGAGAGAGAAGGCGTTGCCGGAGAGGGCAAATTTTATAAAAATATCAATGAAGCCATTCTCGCATATGAAAACGGAGAATGTACGCTGCACAGCAGAATCCATGTGAGAGTGCAGAAAGTTAACGCGGACGGAGAAATCGTTCAGGGAACGGTGGAATCCACGCTTGGACGCTTTTTATTCAACGAAATTCTGCCCCAGGATTTGGGTTATGTGGACAGAAGCAATCCGGAAAACCTGTTGAAACTGGAAGTCGATTTCCATGTCGGCAAGAAACAGTTAAAACAGATTCTGGAGAAAGTCATTAACATTCATGGCGCCGTAAAAACCGCGGAAGTACTGGATTTAATCAAATCCACAGGTTACCACTATTCCACAAGAGCAGCCATGACGGTTTCCATTTCCGATATGACCGTACCGGCCCAAAAACAGGAAATGTTGGAAGAAGCGCAGGTGAGGGTAGATAAAATATCACGGAACTTCCGCCGCGGACTCATCACGGAGGAAGAGAGATACCGTGCGGTTGTTGAAACCTGGAATGAAACGGACCAGGAACTGACGAATGTGCTGATACAAGGACTCGACAGATACAGTAACATCTTCATGATGGCTGATTCCGGCGCCCGTGGCTCCAATCAGCAGATTAAACAGCTGGCAGGTATGCGTGGTCTGATGGCGGACACGACGGGACGGACGATTGAATTGCCGATTAAATCCAATTTCCGTGAAGGACTTGACGTTCTGGAATATTTCATGTCCGCACACGGCGCGCGGAAAGGTCTGTCCGATACGGCTCTCCGTACGGCTGACTCCGGTTATCTGACAAGACGTATGGTCGATGTATCACAGGAGCTGATTATCCGTGAGACAGACTGCTGCGAGGGCAGAGAAGAGATACCTGGCATGTCCGTTAAAGCATTTATGGACGGAAGAGAAACCATCGAAGGTTTGAAAGACAGAATCACAGGCAGATTTTCCTGTGAGGAAATCGCAGATAAAGACGGCAATGTTATCGTAAAGAGAAATCATATGATTACGCCGAGCCGTGCGGCGAAGATTTTGAGTGTGGGCGTGAACAAAGAGGGACAGCCGATTGAAGAAGTAAAGATTCGTACGATATTGACCTGTCGTTCCCACATTGGAATCTGCGCAAAATGTTACGGCGCAAATATGGCTACCGGAGAAGCCGTTCAGGTAGGTGAAGCGGTTGGTATTATCGCGGCACAGTCCATCGGTGAGCCCGGTACACAGCTTACGATGCGTACCTTCCATGCGGGCGGCGTAGCCGGCGATGATATCACACAGGGTCTTCCCCGTGTCGAAGAGCTTTTTGAGGCGCGTAAGCCGAAAGGACTTGCGATTATCGCAGAGTTTGGCGGCGTGGCAACCATTAAAGATACGAAGAAGAAACGGGAAGTCGTAATTACCAACGATGAAACAGGCGAATCCAAGACCTATTTAATTCCGTACGGTTCCAGAATCAAGATTCTGGACGGCGCGACGCTGGAAGCCGGCGACGAGCTGACAGAGGGCAGCGTGAATCCGCATGACCTTTTAAAAATCAAGGGAATCCGTGCCGTACAGGACTATATGCTCCGCGAAGTGCAGAGAGTATACCGCCTGCAGGGTGTTGATATTGCCGATAAGCACATCGAAGTCATCGTAAGGCAGATGCTGAAAAAAGTACGGATTGAAAGCAGCGGCGACACGGAGTACCTGCCGGGAACTCTTGTAGACGTACTAGAATATGAAGACCTGAACGAGGAACTTTTCAAAGAAGGAAAAGAACCGGCGGACGGCAAACAGATTATGCTCGGTATTACCAAAGCGGCTCTGGCGACAAACTCCTTCCTGTCCGCAGCATCCTTCCAGGAAACGACGAAGGTACTGACGGAAGCGGCAATCAAAGGAAAGATTGACCCGCTCGTAGGCTTAAAGGAAAACGTTATCATCGGTAAACTGATTCCGGCGGGAACCGGTATGAAGAGATACCGCAGTACGAAACTGAACACGGATGAAAATCTTCTGGCACGCCTTGCCGTGGAAGACGAAGTGAACATCCGGGAAGACTACGCGGAAGATGAGGACGAAGACATTGAAATTTCCGAAGAACTCTATGATGAGGACGAAATGGCGGAAGATATGTCAGATATGAACGAAATGGAAGAAGATGCCGTGGAAATCATGGAATAATCGGTAAATAATTGAAGAAAAGGTATTGACAACGCATTTGCGGGAAAGTATACTATCATAGTGTGCACGCAGATGCGTTTTTTTTGTTATGCAAAAATCAGGTCATACAAAGATTATCATAACGAAGCAGCGCATACACGGCAGCACAGCAGGCCGGTTAAAAGGCGAAACAGAAAATTTACAGGAGGTGAAAAGAATGCCAACATTTAACCAGTTAGTCAGAAAGGGACGTCAGACATCTGTTAAGAAGTCAACTGCACCAGCTTTGCTGAAAGGATGGAACTCTCTTCATAAAACAGCAATCGATACGGCTTCTCCGCAAAAAAGAGGTGTGTGTACGGCTGTGAAGACAGCAACTCCTAAAAAGCCTAACTCAGCGCTCAGAAAGATTGCCAGAGTTCGTCTCTCCAACGGAATCGAAGTAACAAGCTACATTCCGGGAGAAGGACACAATCTGCAGGAGCACAGCGTTGTTTTGATTCGTGGCGGCAGGGTTAAAGACTTACCTGGTACAAGATACCATATTATCAGAGGTACGCTTGATACTGCGGGAGTCGCTAACAGAAAACAGGCCCGTTCCAAATATGGCGCTAAGAGACCGAAAGCTTCGAAGTAAATTTGCAGAGCAAATTTACAGGCTGAGAGATTATGTAAGTTATTTCACAGGCTTACAGGTCGGAGTCAGGTTTTAGAAATTAGGACCACAAACAGAACTAATTTAGTGTTGGGATTCTGAGCACATACCTGTGCTGATAGATTTTGGATGAAATCTAAGATAGGAAACCGCACGAACACATTGAATTAGAGGACACATGTGAGTACCGATGATTTATTGTAGACAGCCGCGTATGGAAAAATATGCCGCTGTAAATATGAATAAGGAGGGAAGAACCGTGCCGCGTAAAGGACATATTGCAAAAAGAGATATATTGGCAGACCCTTTATACAATAACAAAGTAGTTACGAAGCTTATCAACAACATTATGCTGGACGGTAAGAAAGGCGTAGCTCAGAAAATTGTATATGGTGCATTTGCAAGAGTAGAAGAGAAGGCTGGAAAGCCGGCTCTTGAAGTATTCGAGGAGGCTATGAACAACATTATGCCCGTTCTCGAAGTAAAGGCAAGACGTATCGGTGGCGCTACCTATCAGGTACCGATTGAAGTCCGCCCGGAAAGACGCCAGGCATTAGGACTTCGTTGGCTGACAATGTTTTCACGCAAAAGAGGCGAGAAAACAATGCAGGAAAGACTTGCCAATGAAATTCTGGATGCTGCAAACAATACGGGTGCAGCAGTAAAGAGAAAAGAAGATATGCACAAGATGGCAGAAGCAAACAAAGCATTTGCACATTATCGCTTCTAAGACAAACACAGTTTGTCTGACTAAAAGATAAATTTATCTTTTGCCCACAGGAAGTTCCGCTGGAGCTTCTTCGAAATAATAACAGGAGGAAAAAACCTTGGCTGAAAGAGAATATCCATTAGACAGAACCAGGAATATAGGTATTATGGCTCACATCGATGCCGGTAAAACGACATTGACAGAGCGTATCCTCTATTATACTGGGGTAAACTATAAGATTGGTGATACTCACGAAGGTACTGCTACAATGGACTGGATGGAGCAGGAACAGGAAAGAGGTATTACCATCACATCAGCCGCGACGACGTGTCATTGGACTTTGGAAGAAAACTGCAAGCCGAAACCGGGCGCTTTGGAGCATCGTATCAATATTATTGATACTCCCGGCCACGTTGACTTTACTGTTGAAGTTGAGCGTTCACTCCGTGTACTGGATGGAGCAGTAGGCGTATTTTGTGCAAAAGGCGGCGTTGAGCCACAGTCAGAGAATGTATGGCGTCAGGCTGACACCTACAACGTACCGAGAATAGCATTTATTAACAAGATGGATATCATGGGTGCTGATTTTTACGGTGCGGTAGACCAGATTAGAAACAGATTGGGTAAAAATGCAATTATTCTTCAGCTGCCAATCGGCAAAGAAGATGAATTTAAAGGCATTATCGATTTGTTTGAAATGAAAGCCTATATCTATAATGACGATAAGGGCGACGACATCAATATCACCGATATTCCGGATGATATGAAAGACTCCGCTGAATTATACCATGATGAACTGGTAGAAAAAGTCTGTGAGTTGGATGATGATTTAACAATGCTATATCTGGAAGGAGAAATTCCTTCCGTAGAAGACATGAAAAAAGCATTACGGCTTGCTACCTGCGAATGCAGAGCGATTCCCGTATGCTGCGGTTCCGCATACAGAAACAAAGGCGTTCAGAAACTTCTGGATGCAGTTCTGGAGTTTATGCCTGCGCCGACAGATATCCCTGCAATTAAGGGAACTGACCTGGACGGTAACGAGGTAGAGAGACACTCTTCCGACGATGAACCTTTCTCCGCGCTGGCATTTAAAATTATGGCGGACCCGTTCGTTGGAAAACTGGCATTTTTCAGAGTTTATTCCGGAACAATCAATTCCGGTTCCTATGTACTGAATGCGACCAAAGGCAAAAAAGAACGTGTAGGCCGTATTCTGCAGATGCACGCAAATAAGAGAGCAGAGCTTGATAAGGTTTATTCCGGAGATATCGCGGCAGCGGTTGGATTCAAACTTACGACGACCGGTGATACAATTTGCGATGAACAGCATCCGGTTATTCTGGAATCCATGGAATTCCCGGAACCCGTTATCGAACTCGCAATCGAGCCGAAGACCAAAGCAGGTCAGGGAAAAATGGGCGAAGCGCTGGCAAAACTTGCCGAAGAAGACCCTACCTTCAAAGCGCATACGGACCACGAAACAGGTCAGACCATTATTGCCGGTATGGGCGAGCTGCATCTTGAAATTATCGTAGACCGTCTGCTTCGTGAATTTAAAGTAGAAGCAAATGTCGGCGCACCTCAGGTTGCTTACAAAGAAACATTTACGAAGCCCGTTGACCAGGAATACAAATATGCAAAACAGTCTGGTGGACGTGGACAGTATGGACACTGTAAAGTTAAATTTGAGCCGATGGACCCGAACGGAGAAGAGACATTCAAGTACGAATCCAGTGTAGTAGGCGGTGCAATTCCGAAAGAATACATCCCTGCTGTCGGAGAAGGTATCGAAGAAGCTGCCAAAGCAGGTATTCTTGGAGGATTCCCGGTACTCGGCGTACACGCAAATGTATATGACGGTTCTTATCATGAAGTCGACTCTTCCGAAATGGCATTCCACATCGCTGGTTCCATGTGCTTCAAAGAAGCCATGAAGAAAGCCAATGCCGTGCTGTTAGAGCCTATCATGAAAGTCGAAGTTACCATGCCTGAAGAATATATGGGCGATGTTATCGGCGATATCAATTCCCGTCGTGGACGCATCGAAGGTATGGAAGATATCGGCGGCGGCAAGATGGTAAAAGGCTATGTTCCGCTTGCGGAAATGTTTGGCTACTCAACCGATTTACGTTCCAAGACACAGGGACGCGGTAACTACTCCATGTTCTTTGAAAAATATGAGCAGGTACCGAAGAGCGTACAAGAAAAAGTCCTGGCAGCGAAATCAAAATAAAGGTGTTGAGACTTTATCTTGAGAAAAAGGCCTGGCAGCAACCTCTGAGTAATGCGGCATGTAACTGTTTAACCAATAGAAACAGACAGAATAGTCTTGTGTCTAAACGAAGACGATTACTATTTCCAAAATATTTCTGTTGTTCTGGATGGTTCATACAAATAATGCTTGAAAATATTGGCAATCTTTAATATAATCAAAGATAGCTGGTTGAGAATTAAAACAATTGTATCTATGAAAGAAAATTTTTTTAAGGAGGACTTTAGAAATGGCTAAAGCTAAATTTGAAAGAAACAAACCCCATTGTAATATTGGGACCATTGGTCACGTTGACCACGGTAAAACTACTTTGACAGCTGCTATCACAAAGGTACTTTCCGAAAGAGTAGCAGGTAACACAGCTACAGATTTCGAGAATATCGATAAAGCTCCGGAAGAAAGAGAAAGAGGTATCACGATTTCTACGGCTCATGTAGAGTACGAAACAGATAAGAGACATTACGCACACGTTGACTGCCCTGGACATGCTGACTATGTAAAGAACATGATTACAGGTGCGGCTCAGATGGATGGCGCTATCCTTGTTGTAGCTGCTACTGACGGTGTTATGGCTCAGACAAAAGAGCATATCCTTCTGTCCCGTCAGGTAGGTGTACCTTATATCGTAGTATTCATGAACAAATGTGATATGGTTGATGACCCGGAACTGCTTGAGCTGGTTGAGATGGAAATTACAGAGCAGCTTGAAGAGTACGAGTTCACAGATTGCCCGATTATCAAAGGTTCCGCGTTGAAAGCTCTGGAAGACCCGAACGGCGAATGGGGCGACAAGATTATGGAACTGATGTCAACTGTTGATGACTATATTCCGGACCCTCAGCGTGATACAGATAAGCCTTTCCTGATGCCTGTTGAGGATGTATTCTCTATTACAGGCCGTGGTACGGTTGCTACTGGTAGAGTAGAGCGTGGTACACTTCATATGTCCGATGATGTTGAAATCGTTGGTGTTAAAGAAGAGACACAGAAATCTGTTGTAACAGGTATCGAAATGTTCCGTAAGCTGCTTGACGAAGCTCAGGCTGGTGATAACATCGGTGTTCTGCTTCGTGGTATCCAGAGAACAGACATCGAAAGAGGTCAGGTTCTTGCAAAACCGGGTTCTGTAACATGCCACAGAAAGTTTACCGCTCAGGTATACGTTCTGACAAAAGATGAAGGTGGACGTCATACTCCTTTCTTCAACAATTACAGACCTCAGTTCTACTTCAGAACAACAGACGTAACAGGTGTATGTAACTTACCGGAAGGTACAGAAATGTGCATGCCTGGTGATAACGTAGAGATGTCAATCGAATTGATTCATCCTATCGCTATGGAGCAGGGTCTTACGTTTGCTATTCGTGAGGGTGGTAGAACTGTTGGTTCTGGTCGTGTTGCTACTATCATCGAGTAATTATAATTTATTCAGTAAAATCAAGGCTTTCGGAGATTTCTCCGAAAGCCTTTTTATGTGAAAAGCCACTTTAGAGAACTAAAGTGGCTACAAAATGGCTACGATATTTTATTCTTGTTCAGTAATACCCGAATGAATAACACCTTCGTCAATCTTATACATTATCATACTTGCAAACATGAGTTGACGCATTGCATCATCTTGGGACATGTTTAGATTCTCATGCGCAACTGGATTTCTTAATGCAATCATAGCACCTTCAGCCATTTTCATAAAACCTAATTGAATGTTTTGACCGCTTTCAGTTTGTCTATCACAAAATTCTACGATAGGATTATTTGAGGAATAAACAGTTGTCATTGCAGTAGAACCATCTGGAATAGAGGTATTTGGGCGAGGATTGATTGCGTATATACGTTTTGTTCGTGCGTTAATTTCTTTAAAGGCATTTTCAGCAGCATCGGCATAGAATCCGGAGAGATATTGTCCTTTGGAAACCTTTTGGATTTTGGGGTGAATATAATCCCATATATCATTGAAAGGCTGTTTTTGATGTTCATATAAAGAAGAAATATAGCCGAAAGTCATTCCAAAAATAGCAGGATGCACACCTAACGGATAAAATAAACGATCTTTTAGGCGCATAAATTCTTTGCTATAAAAGGAATCAGTCTGTTCTATATCGTGGCTTAACTGTTTTAGCTCTTGCTTTACAGTAAGAATGGTTGGTTGAGAAAATTGCTGATTAGGAAACTGAGGATGCCTATCAGCTTTTGAAAACCAATTATAAAGAAAATCTAAATGCTCATTCATATGTATATACCTATAACAAATATAATGTTATCCTTTCCGTATTTGTCGATGTATTAAGCATCATACTATTATCATTTTATATCTTTTAAATCAGCGGCTCTTTCAGGAGAAGTATGATTTTTCTTCAGCATTTTTGCATATTCAAACAGATCACGTCTGGTTATATCGTCCAGTACATATAAATCCGCAATCAACTCATCTACCATAGGAAGTTCTGTGTAATCAAATTTTTTTAATATGCGGGCGGTACGGTCTGATATATAGGCGTTCTTATGGCTGTTAATATTCCACTTTTCACTGTCAGATGGAAGTGCGGGTAAGGTTTCGATATCGTCATAGGGGTTATCCTTGCAGATAGAACTGATGGGGATATCCAATATATTAGAAATTCTAA
>CAJTRK010000009.1 GCA_910578475.1 uncultured Lachnospiraceae bacterium
GCTGCACTGGAAGCCATCCTAAATGCATCCGATGGAACCCCTCGTGTCATCAACAATCTATGCAGCAGTTGTCTTCTGATCGGAGACTCCAGGAAGAGTAATATGATCACAGCAGAAATCGTCATGCAGGCAATCAACAATAATGAGATTTAGCAGCAAAAGCAGGGCAGCCTGCTTTTGCTGCTTTTCCCTGATCTCTTAATTTGGCTCAATCTTTATGACGATCAAATAGCTTGCCAATGTTGGTGCAGGCAATCTGCTAATACTCAACACACAAAGCTAAAATCAGGCGCATCTAATCTGCATGGAGCTGGTGCATCTAATTTGCAGGACAACACTTCATGCAGGAAAGCAGCGTGTCATAATTATCCCTGTAAGTCAGGATATAGTTCTTTTCCGTCGTAACCATGTCTGAGTGGCCGAGCAGGTCGCTGATGTATCTTGTCGGCATTCCGGAAGCGTGCAGCATAGTGGCGAAAGTCTTGCGTATCATATGCGTATTAAAATAGCGTATGTTGCAGTACTGGCAGAGCTTCCGCAGCGTTCTGTCCAGGGAACGAACAAGAATGGTGCTTTTCCCGTCATAAGCCAGGCAGCGTCCCTGATATCCGCAGCGGTCATGGTGGAGGCGGAGCTGTTCTAAAATATAAACCGCTTCCGGAAGCAGCGGAACTTCCCGCACTGAAAAAACAGTTTTAGTCTCTTCCACGACTTGATAGACCATTGCGCCGGCGCGGTCGCCGTTTTCATCCCGGCGGTACGCTTTTGTCTCTGTCTTACAGATACGGACGGCCTTCCGCTTCCAGTCCACATCCTTCCATGTAAGAGAGGCTAATTCTCCAACCCGCAGGCCGAGAAAAAAGTTCAGCGCAAGGCAGAGACAGGCGGAACGTTTTGCCGGATAGATGTCCTGGACAATAACCAGTTCCAGAAGCTTCTCCACATCCGCTTTCGGAACGGCAAAATCCTGATGCAGTTCCGGCACGAGCTTTCCCTCCGGCACATACCGCCTGACCATTTCCCAGTCAAGAAGCCTTGCCACGCCGAGGTTTAAACACCTCGCGTAGGACATGACATTGTTCGCTATCTGGAAGATTCTTGCAAACTCTTTCGCGGTAATATTTCCCCGGCCCGCAATGATTTCCGTCAGGAAACGTATAAAGGCGTTTTCATCCAGAACGGAAACATGCTGCATCACAAGCGGACTGCCGGCGTAGTAACGATTATAAGTCACCTCAATCCGGTCGCAGCTCTGTGCCCGGATGACGTTCATTTTCATCTTAAACCACAGCTTATAGAGTTCCTCGAAAGTCTTTTCCTCTGTTTCCGGCATTTTTACAGCGCCGCTGCTCACGCCGATGCGCAGCCATTCATCCGGCGTCATGATTTTACCTCCAGATTCAGGTCAAGAAAAACCAGGCCGGAGCCGGTATCTTCGGCCTCCTGTTCTTCCGGCCCGGAAGAGGGCAGGGCCAGCGGCGGCGCGGTCGCGGGGCCCCTTTTCTCCCCGCTCGCACACCGTCCCTGTCCCGCCGTCTGTCCCGGGGCGTCGAAATGGTTGTACGAGTCATAGACTGCGAACAGTTTTTTTGAGCCGAAGAAGAAAGTGCCTTCCACCCGCTCTTTAATCGGATACCATCGCTTGACAGCCACATACAGGTTATTGCCGGTCAGGAGACCGATGAAGAAACCGATATAACCGAACCGGCTTACCTTCCGGTGAATCTCCTCGTACTCAATGAGGCAGCGCACCTGCCTGTCCAGCATCCGGTCGAACTGGGCGGCAAGAATGATGTCATATCCGTAGTGACGATGCTGAGAAAAGAAAGACATCCATCCGCTGCGGCTGATGTTCTGCCATTCCCGGCTGTTAAACAAAAGCTGCGCCTCGTCAATAATCAGCAGGATTTCCCCTTCTTTCAGCCGCCGGCCGAGGTGGCTTGAGAGCTTCCGCGAAAACTGTAAAAGCCGTTCCGGGGTCAGGCGGTCGTTCATGACAAAAAGATAAGTGCCTTTCCGCCGGCTGACTGCTTTCGTATTGACATAAAAGTTTCCGATAATGACCCGTTTGTGCATCCGGAGGCGTGTCCGGATTTCCTTTGCGGTATGAAGGCTTTTACCGCTTCCCGGCGTGCCGGAGTACAGTTCTATCATCTTTTTCAGGCTCCTTTCTTTATAAAAGTCTGTTATACAGCGTATCTATGAGAGCAGCTTCACCCACCGGGCGATGACACTCCATGCGTAATAGGCCAGTATTGCGCTAATCCACAGACTTCCTATCTTTACAAAAGTTCCGACCGGCACAAACCAGTTGATATATCCGAGATAGGGCAGGGCAGACAGTTCCCTGATGACCGGCAAAAAGGGCGATACCGGGAAGAGGGAGAGCAGGGCGGACAGAAACTTATCAAGCAGCTCTTTCATGTATTCAATCATAATAAACCTCCGTTTCTTCAACCTTTTACCACTTAATAACCTTCGAGGTTGAAAACATTAAAAAGATAATAAAGCTGACAGTTTCACAGAGCCGAATCACTTCCGCCACGTCATCAAAAATGGACATATCAAATGTAACAGTTTCATGATAGTCAAGGGCGGGGATGACAACAGGGAAGTCAAAGCGGGGAGCTTCCGGCTCCGCATCCAGCACACGCAGCAGCGCAATAAAATCAAAAGGGATGCAGAAAGGAAAGATTGCCTGCAAATCTACTTTGTAGGAAGACATGTCCTCATCCGGTTCCGGTTCTTTCCCGGGTTCTTTGTCAGGGTCTTTATCCGGGTCGGGCTTAGTGCCGGGCGTGGTTCCGGGGAGGGGATGGGCGCCGGGATAAGGATAATAAATAGGGTCCATATCAGGAGCCGGAACAGCGGGCGTTACCGGAACCGCATCCGGAAGAAGGTCAGGATTTACAGCCGGAAGAGACTGCTTTATCAGGTCTGCAAGCTCCTGCGGGGAAAGATTGTTTCCGACAGCATGAAGGCTTAAAGCTTTGGCGAGCTCAACCAGCTGGTTCAGGGTAAGGCCAATATTCGTAAACGGGTCAATCAGGACGCCGGCCCAGTCATCAGAAAGCCAGTCGGCGTTCTGGTAAGTCTTTGCATAGTTCAGCGCATCAGTAACGGCCCCGGTGCCTTTTAGGTAGGCTTCAGCTTCGATGCGGCTGGAAAAGACTGGAAAGTTAGTCGAATAAGAAGCTGTATCAGGATTTAATAAAGATGACCAACTGCTTCTTCCAAAAAGATTTTCATAATTTGTCCGTACACCATTTCTGTAAATAGTACGACTGCCATCGAATTTGGAACAATTAATTACTTTACCTTGATATAAATACAGAAAATCAAGGCAATAATAAGAATAGTCATCGCTATATGGCCCATAGCGATAATATCCGCATACAGGAAATGACAAATCTGCCGTATAATTATAAACCTCTTTTACAAGCACATTTTCAGAAGAAACAAAATCAGTACTGACATATTCTCCGGCATAAGCAAACGGTTCCCCGGACCACTGTTCTGCAATGTCGTTCTGGTCGCAGTACCCCTCAATCACCGGCGCAAGGACAGCATGTTCTGCTTCCGTCAGTTCTTCGCCGTTAACCCACTTCTGATAGAGGTTGCTGATATTCGACATTAACCATGTAGCACCAAGAGCAGTAAGGTTCCAAAGATTCTGCATAGGATTTTTGGTTGGTTTGTTATCATTGTTGTTGTCATCGTCATTGTTCTCCGGAGGGAGCCCGCCCTGAATGACTTCCCATTCCGTTTCGCGCACAAGGTCAAGGGCTTCCGTGCCGTAGACATATTCCTGTCCGGCTGTATCAGTAAAGGACATAATCCACCCGTCAACTGTTTCAGAACAGGAGTTTATAAGGTTATATCCGAAGCGGGCAATCTCTTCCCGGTTGTCGATAACCTCACCAACGCAGTAAACAGTCACCGCAACAGAGCCGACAAAAAGGCAGATTTCCGCCAGAGAAGCAACTGCGATACCGCCGATTTCAAGACCGGTTGCATCAACTGTTTTGATATCATTTTTCACTATGAATAAATCACCGATTGACACAGACAGTATCATAACGGCAAGAATACATGCCAGAAGTCTTTTTAAGAAATGTTTTTTCAAGATTTCATCCCCTACCTTTACTTTATTTCCCATTTTTTGTACAATTATTTCAAAGGAGCATCATTATGGAACATTTATTCGAAAGCATAATACTATTGGTTTTCTGTATCTGCCTTTACTGGGCGTTCTGCAGAACACCAAAAGTAAAAGTTGTAAAAGCGCCCACTACAAAAGAAATCAGACGTAAACGGAAGAAAGACAGACGAAAAAGGAAAATAAAACGAATCTTTAAGCTGCCATACCGCGGACGAACCGAGATTGTAGAATACAGTAAAACCAGACCATATATTGAAAGCGCATGGAAAGAACTCGAAAAATAACCTGTTATAACTCTGAAAAAGAAGGCAGAGGCAATTTCATGCCGCTGCCCCTTTTTCCATACTGCTAAAACTTAGTTACCCCTTGATTCTCCTCATCCAGCTGATTCCGAACTTGGTTGCAACAATCGCAGCGGTAACAACAACGATTGCAGGAACAACAACACCAAGAACACTAAAAAGCTGCCCTTGCAAAGTAACAACAGAATCGGTCATTATTGCCGTGACGTCGAACCCGGAGGAGCCGCCTCCCACGCCGGCTTCCAGCAATGATAAAACACCAGCTAATTTCATAGATTTCACCCCCTTTTCATGAGCGACATGATGCTTGTAAAAACATAGTCGATTATTATTACAATGAAGCCCAGTGTGCCGCCGAGGGCGGTTCCCGGACCTGCAATGTAAGCCATTTGACGCATCGTAATTTCCAAAACTTCTCCCGCCATGTCATACCCTCCTCAAACGGAACCCGTGGAGGAGCAGAACGCCCAGTACCGCGCCGAGAACGAGGGAGATAACGGCGGTTCCGCCATAAAGGACGTCCGTCTGGACAGAGACGCTTTCTTCCAGCAGTTCCAGCTGTTCTGACAACTGTGTGAACTGTTCCGGGGAAAGCGCTTCCGCTGTGTCTGTTTCCGCTTCACCGGAAAGACCGAATGTTTCCGGGTCAAACTCGTAACCTTCCGGCAGTATCAAAATGCTGCCATTAACATTCAGACTTTCTGTCGGCGTTTCTGTCTCTTCCGTATCTGTTTCGTCTTCCGTCTGGCCATCCCCGGTTTCTGTTTCCGCATCCCCGGTTCCGTCCGTTTCCGTATTGTCCCCGGTTATCTCTGCGTCCGCTGCATCATTGTCTGCTTCGGTATCTTCTCCGCTGTCTTCCGGTTCCGTTTCATCTTCCCCGGAGTGCGTTCCGTCGGTATCTTCCGGTTCCGTCGTCTCATCCCCGGTTATGTCCGGCATAGTTTCTTCTGCCCCGCCGGTATCTTCCAAATCAGGAGAGATGTCCGGGAGTTCCATTTCTTCTGTCGTTTCCATCATTTCCACGCTTTCAGCTCAAAGTCATTAAGTCTGGGCTTTCCATACGCGCCAAGTCCATACACAGGAACGAACTCCTGGCCAACGCACGCCACATCCAGCGTACCGACCTTTTCATCCGGCAGGAAGAAATCCGTTACGCGCATACCGAAGTTTCCCCGTCCGTTATCCGCCGGCGTACACTGGCTTGCCACGGTCACAACCGTTAAAGGCCTGTCATCCGACTTTCTTTTAAAGTTACGATAACCAAGCACCTGAAATCTTATCTTATCCATTTACCTTTCACCTTTTCCTTTCCTTTTCTGTGCTGTTTACTGCTGTTATATGTCAAACGCCGGCAACGGCGTATAACACCATGTCTTTTCGTCTGTATCACGCCGCCAGCGCAGCGCTTGCTTTTTTCCTTTTCCTCCGCTATAATAAAAACAACCTGTCCCCGTTCTGCGCCGGATGCCTTAGTAGGGGTATTATCGCATCCGGCCGGGGTGAATGGAAAATTTAATAAAGTGTATCACTGTATCAGTAATTCACTAACGCCATTATAATGTATCAGTGATACACCTGTCAAGCTGAAATTGTTTATGTGCTTTAAACAAGTAAGGAGATATAATGGCAACAAAAAAACAAAGATATATGATTTCTGTTAATGATGATATGTTTAATGAAATTGAAAATTTTCGATTTGAAAATCGCTTTTCAACTCGTTCAGAAGCTACTACGGAATTAATACGATTAGGACTTGAACAACTAAAAAAGAAAAGAAGCGACAATATCCCAAGTGGGGGGGGTATTAACTGACTTTTGCATTGCTTAATTTTCTTTTTGACGCATCTTGCATTCAATATTTGCATATGCTATAATGTCAGCAGACAATACAGATATCACATTATGTCTGACAATGTGGAACACAAAAACGAAAACCTCAGAGCGGCATCTCTGAGGTTTTCTTGTTCCTTTACGGGGAACCGGGCCGAGGCTAATTGTCATCTTTATCACTATCTAACCATTTGATGATGTAATGGCATATCACACCACCCAAGACAGCGACTAGTACAGATATAACAAAATCTGACAACGTGGTTCACCCCCTTTCCGTTGCCGGATTGGGTATGACAACACAAGCAGTATAGCATATTTTGTCAAAACTGGCAAAATAAATAAACCCGGGACTTCGGCATCCCGAACGGCATTGGCCCGCTGCGTTCTGCCGTCAGCCCGCCGCCCCGATGGGTTCCCGCTGCCCGGCAGTCTGCCGCGGGCGGCAGACCACTTACGTTTTTTAAAAGCACGGACAAGGAGGAGCGCGCAGGCGTACAGTTCCCGGCTTTCCGGACAGCGTTTTCAGGCCGGCAGTTTTATCCGGCCTGTTTTTATACTGGCAGCGCATCATAATCCCGCAGCCATTCCGGATTCTTTCCGGAAACAAGATGCCGGAGGCTGCTGCTCATGCGGGAGACGGCATCATCAAAATGCTGCGTAATAATGTCCAGGCTCCCGCCATCGGCAATGATGACGCCGGCAAGGGTGGGAAGACACTGTCTGACAAGCCAGCGTTTTTTATCTTCGATGGTTTTCTGTGCTTCCCGGACAAACAGGCGGAGCTTTCCGACTGCGCCGACAAACGCTTCCCAGAGCGGATGGGAAGAGCAGCGGGAGCGGTTGGAGTCATCCGGGACAATCAGCCGGACATAGTTGTCCAGGATGCCCATGACAATTTCCCCTATCTGTTTCCTGTTTATCAGAAAGTCAACGGCCATATCCGCCCGTTTATTTTTCAGTTCCAGCTCCCACCGTACCCATGCGTCCGAAGCATCCTCCGCAGGCACATCGTCCGATAGCCGGAGGGCTTTCTGTTTTTGTTCCAGCTGCTTGTCATAAACACGCAGCATGATGTCGCTCTGGCGGGAACCGAAGTAAAGCGTATGGCCAGTCTTTTCATTTACAAAAGTAGATTCATAAACATCCCGCCAGGTACGGAACTTGCTTACTACGTCCTGCCTGTCGAGGAAATCCCGCACATCTTCCACGGTAAAAAAGTGCGCGCCAAAGTCATCGATGGCCAGGTCAAACCTCGTAAACCAACCGATGCTTCGTACCTGCTGCAGAAATTCTATCATAACAGTATTATCAAAATCACTCAGAGAAAGAACATCCTTTGCAAAGGGAATATCGAGTGTTATTGAATTTTTAAAATGTTCTAACAGGTCAGAAATAGCAGAGCTGCTAATTACGACATGAACACCCATGTCTTCATTGCCGTCGGTAAGGATTGTTACCGGGAAACCATCAAGCCGGTACATCTTTTTGTAACCGTTTGCGCCCCGTGGGAGAAGCTGGAAATCACTTTCCCGGTAGCCGAGAAACTCCGCCATTTCTTTCATGTTTGGGATGATAGTAGAAGTGAAAGCAATCCAGTCGATGGAAGCGGAGAGGGAATTGTCCAAATATTCAGAATTTCCGTACATTTTGAAAACTGTATTTAGTACCCCCGTATTACTATACCGGGGGTACTTTTCCTTTCCGGATTGACACGAGATGTCAGAAAATGTATAATATCATCAGGAATAGTCTGACAATATCAGTTTTCTGCGGGGAAAGTTTTCGAGTCCCGTCTCGCGCTCTTTGAAAAAGTGCGGAAACGTTGATAAATACAGCGTTTCCGCTAATTTTGTGTGTCTACAAATCGGTAGACAGTTGTAGACAGTACCTTAGTACTATTACAATGCCTTTGATATGAGGTCATAGGTTTCTTTTTCCGTCAATGGATTGTAGATATATTCCAGGGTTGTGGAAAGGTTGCTGTGCCCTAACATTCCCCTGATGCAATCCAGAGGTACGCCGCTTGCATTCAGATTGCTTGCGTAAGTCTTGCGCATTTTATGGGTGCTTTTTGTGCGTACCCCCTGTCTCTCCGCAAATTTTTCCAATACATAAGCTATCTGTCTGGATGTAATGCGTTCCCCATCCCTCATAAAAATGTACTTCCCCTGTTTTGGTATCTTCTTTAAGATTGATACCGCTTTCGGGATAAGGATAACAAAACGGTCACGGTTTGTTTTCGTATGCTCTACGACCTCATATTGGTTTGTTTCCTGATTTCTGACTTCTTCACGGACAATATGAAGATGTGAAAGGTCTTTGCAGTCTTCCCATTTAAGGGCGGCTAACTCACCCACGCGCAGGCCGAGCAAAAAATTGATTTTTACAGCCAGAAATGCAACATCCTCTGTCTCTGTATACATTTTGTCAAGATACTGGTTCAGTTCCTTTAATTCCTCTGTATTGTAAGTCTCTGTCCTGCCCGTTTTCTTGACAATCTGTCTGTACTTGACGTATATCTCTACCTTGTCCATAGGATTATCAATCAAATATCTTTTTCTTATACTATATGTAAACATCCCATTGAGAATCGCCTTTATATTGCACCACTCTTTCCTGGACAGGTTAAACTCCCTTACTATGCGGTTGCACTCCTGTTCCAATATAAGTTCGTCAATCTTCTTGATTTTCATATTGTGCAGAACAGACGGTTCAAAATATTTGCGGTAGTGCTGTCTGTGCCTTTTAATGGTATTGGAACTGTTTGTAACAGTAGCCTTATACGCCAGCCATTCCTCATAAAGTCCGTAAAATGTTAAGTTGTCAATGTGCGTATTAGCGAAATATATTGGAATCAGCTTATCCAATAATTCCTCTTTTGATTGTGCCTTGATATTTTTGCGCTTTCCTTTTTCATCCTTATAGCAGGTCTGCCAACGTCCGTTTGCAGTAGACGGTGGAGTAATCGCATAAGGGTGCATTTTTAATATAATATCTTTCTTCTTCGACATAAGCATATCAAGCACACTGTCCATATTTATTATACCAAGTTTTACGGCATTTTACGATATTTCATTCTGTTTTTTCGTATTTACACCACCTTTTACAGTGGTGTAAAGAATTGCATTTTCGTGGAATATTAATGTTTTTTAATTTGATGAGTTTGTCAGATTTTTAAGATGCTTTATTTTTTCAATGGTTATATTATAAGTTTATTTTATTTTCTTTTTCTTCTTTATTATTATGTCACTCTTTACACCTTTTGTTTCATTACTTCATAAACGGATTTTCCGAATCTGGAATCTTTCGAAATCCGTATAAATCGCCTTTACTATACCTATATTTTGGTATCGTCCAATGATGAGTTTTCAAAAACTCTATTTATGCGGCGTTCCGTCTTTGCGGTTATCAGATAGCCTGTATCTGTCTGGGACAGTGCGCCCGTTTCCGGGTCTGCCGTCAGATTGTAAATGCCGGTCTCTATAACGTTCCTGCCGTCCTCGTCTGTTTCAATGACTCCCCAATTGGGTGTGAAGGCCTTCAGGTCACTATTATCTTTCATGCCGAAGGTTACGGCTGGCTTTGCAAGTCCCTGTGAATTAAAGTACCGTTTCTTGTTGTACATCTCTTTATCGGTCAGCAGGGCGGTAGTCACATATTTTGTGATATAGGCACTCGTTCTATATGTCTATCAAATGGGGTATAAGGCACTATTGTTTACTCTGGCTTCTATTTCCTTTTACTTTCCCATTTTAAGTATGCTATAATATTATATAGAAAGTAGGTGAAAAAAGTGGCTCTGTTTATCAACGATTTAAGAAAGCTGTGTACAGACGATACTATTATAATGACTGCACATGTTATAAAACGGTGTAAGGAAAGAAATATTGATTCAGACAGTATTATAAAAGTCATTATGCAAGGCGAAATCATAAAGCAATATGAAGATGATAAACCGTTCCCCAGTTGCTTATTATTGGGAATGTCAATAAACGACAAATACTTACATGTAGTCGTTGCAAGCGATAATATCAATCTGCATATAATAACGGCATACTACCCAAGTATTGAAGAATGGGAGCCGGACTTTAAAACAAGAAAGGGGCGTTAAATATGAATTGTTTTACTTGTGGCAGTAATCATATGATTGAAGCAACAACAATCTATGTTGAAAAATTAGAAAACGGTATCTTGATTGTGAAAAATGTTCCATGTAAAAAATGTTCCCAATGCGGCGAGGAATTTTTTTCAATGGCAACTATGAAAGAAATTGAAAAATTAAGCAAACAGGCAGAAAAAATTATCAGTGAAGTTATGATTATTGATTACAACAAGGCGGCATAAAAATATAATCAAGAGGGAATGAAAGATGGTGCGTCTTTTCATTCCCTCTTTTTCCTATTTTGTATTGGCTCCATCCGCTGTGTCAAGGGTTGCCCTACGGCGTATCGCTTCGCCTGCCCCTTGACACGCTATGTTTTTATTAAAAGATAAAGCAAAAAACTATTGTTATTTCAGTTCAGAAGCGAAAATCAAAGTTGTAGATACATTGTAGACAGTGTGCATTCCTCCTTGATTTTATGGGCTTTTCGGGGCAAAATAAAGTTCGAGCCCCGTCTCTCGCTCTTTTTAATGAAGCGGAAACGTTGATAAATACAGCGTTTCCGTTTTTTCTCTGTGTGATATTATCTTGTTTTTCGGATATATCATGGAGCGCTCTGTCGGAGGTCTGGAATAACCGGGCTTCTTTTATTTTTTACTGGGCATTTTGCGATATCTGATATATAATAGTATAGGAGACAGTATCGGAATGGAGAAACACGGAGTCTTCGGATTTTGGAAGGATTAAGAATAGAAAGATGAAATTCGGATTTGGGAAAAAAACAGAAAAAGCCGTCCGGCAGTATGATAAAGAAAATTACAGGCCTGTATTGAAATGCAGTATATGTACAGGAGAGCAGGTCGCCGGTTTTAAGGAGATTCACGGCGGAAAGTTTGAAGAGGTCATGCTGATTCGAAATGCAAAAGAGCTGGAGGCTTTTATGCAGTTATATGATGTGAAAGAAATCATCAGGGAATACTGAAGGATAGAAGAAAGGTGCGGTTACTGCAATGAAAATCATTAAAACAATTTTGTATGGAACACTTGTTTTCTTTATTTTATGTTGCGGAGTCATTGTATTGTGCGCGGTCAAACCGGAGACGTCAACGCGGATTGCAAACGCATTAAAGTTAAACGAGAATGAGGATTATGCCTTGAGCCCTGTTCCCGGGAAAACACCCGAACAAAGCATGGGGAATACGGAGAATCAGGGGATTACAGATGTTATTTTACCGGAGGAGACGGAAGAAAGCGACCTCTCTGATTATGAAACCGTCTCGCCGGTTTCGGTTCCGGTATCGAATATAAGCGGACAAAATACGGATGAGACACAAAATACGGATGTGCAGATAGACCCGGCAACCTATGGAATTATCGTACCGCCGGGCGTTGAGGGAAGAAGCGGCTATCAACCTGTTCAGGATGAAAGCAGCGAGATAGATGATGAAGAAGCCGAGGAGATTCAAAATGAACTTGGTTTCGGAGAGACAGGGGACGGACTTACGTTTGACCTGTGGTTCTATCCGTATTATGCGATGTTGGATGAGACGGGGCAGCATCTTTACAGGCAGATTTATGCAAATGCGCTTGCATTAAACGAAAGTTTTGCGCCGATAGAAGATATATCGGTGAGTGGGCTTAGAGATGTGTTCGCGGCTGTCTATAATGACCACCCGGAGCTTTTCTGGATGGAAACGGCTTATGCTTGTAAGTTTAAAAGAAGCGGGGAATGTGTGGAAATTGATTTGCAGTTTAATTCCACATCCGGAAATCTTTCACAGTCCAAGAGCACTTTTGAGTCGAAAGTAAAGGAGATTACCGACGGAGCGCAGGGGCTTGAAAGCAATTACGAAAAAGAAAAGTATGTGCATGACAGTCTCGTCGCCAATATAGACTATGTATCTTCCGCGCCAATGAATCAGAGCGCATACAGTGCATTGGTGAACGGTAAGACAGTTTGTGCGGGATATGCCAGAGCATTTCAGTATATTTTGCAGCAGTTGGGGATTCCGTGTTATTATTGCACAGGATATGCGGGAGAGAGTCACGCGTGGAATATTGTCGCCTTAGAGGATGGTTATTATAATGTAGATGTCACATGGGATGATGCCGGTTCCGGTACATATGAATATTTTAACAAGTCGGATTGGGAGTATGCCGGAAATCATCTCAGACAGGAACTTTCGGTGAATCTGCCGCCCTGTAATGGCGAGGTATACCGGAATTTGGAAGTATCCTCTGATGATAACAAAGAAGATGACGATTCGACCGATTTGAGAAGGAGTCTCGAAGAATTAGGGCTGAATGCGGACGCAAGTCTGAAAACGCTGGATGAATATTATAACGATTGTTATGAAAAGTTGAAGGCGAATGGAAAAGGCAGAAGCAGTTTCCATAATGTCATTAGCGGACAGATGCTTTTTAACAGTGTTTACAGTGGATATCAGACAGACGGGTATAGAAAGGGATATATGGATAAGGCCATGTCGGACCTCGAAGCAGAAAGCTTCCGCATTGACTGGTCGATTGAAGAATTAAAAGGCGGCTATTATCTGATTACCCATGATGTGACAATTCAGTAAAAATGCGTGCTTGCCATGTCAGGCGGGCGAGTGTAAAGATTACGCGGAGATAATGGAGGGGAACTATGAAGGTATTGGTTATCAACGGAAGTCCGAAAGGAAGGAACAGCATTACATATCAGACAATACGCTTTCTGCAGAGAAAGTTTCCGAAGGATGAATTTGAAGTCATTCATGCGGGCGCGCAGATACATGCGTTGGAACAGGATATGTGGCTTGTAAAAGAGGGCGTGCGGAATGCGCAGATGATTTTGTTCGCTTATCCGGTCTATACGTTTACCGTGCCGTCTCAGCTTCATCGGTTTCTTACGTTGATGAAGGAAAGCGGAATCAATGTTTCCGGCAAATATATGATGCAGATAACGACGTCCAGGCATTTTTATGATGTTACGGCGCACCGTTATGTAGAGGAAAACTGTAAGGATATGGGAATGCGGATATTGCGCGGTTTTTCCGCCGATATGGAGGACCTTTTGACGAAAAAAGGACAGCTTGCAGTTATTACATATTGGAATTATACCAAACATATAATACAGGAAGAGACCTCACCGTTTGAAAAAGAGCCGGACAGAAGGACTTTTGCAGAAAAAGACCGGAAATACCGGGTCGTAATCGTTACTGATTGCAGAAAAGAAAATAACAGGCTTCGCAGAATGATTGTGGATTTTCGAAAAGAGCTGCCCTTTGAAAGCCATGTTGTAAATTTGCAGAATTTTGCTTTTCAGGGAGGATGTCTCGGATGTTTCCATTGCGCAACGGACGGAACCTGTGTCCGACAGGATGGATTTGATGCGCTGCAGCGAAAAATTCGGGGAGCGGACAGCATCGTGTATGCTTTTTCCATCAAAGACCATTCGATGGGAAATCTGTTTAAAGTATATGACGACAGACAGTTCTGCAACGGACATCGGGCGGTGACTGCGGGAAAGCCTACCGCTTATCTGATTGACGGAGAGTTTTCGCTGGAAGAAAACCTGCGCGTGATTTTGGAGGCAAGGAGCCAGATGGGAGGGAATTTTCTGGCGGGCATTGCGACCAACGAAGGCGTCGGCGCGGATTCTCCCGGAACCTGTGCGGATAAACTGGCGTATGCTCTGACACATAGAATGAAGGTAAATGAGAACTTCTATGGTGTAGGCGGCGGAAAGATTTTCCGGGATTTGGTCTATGAGATGCAGGGCATGATGCAGGCGGACCATCGTTTCTATAAAAAACATGGCTTATATGATTTTCCCCAGAAAAAGCTTGCTACAATACTGTTTATGAAAGGAATAGGAGTTTTATTAAAACTTCCTTTAATAAAAGAAAAAGTACAGACTAATATAACAGAAGGAATGCTGATGCCATATGAGAAAATAATTGCGGGGAATCCATTAAAAGAATGAAATTATATCAGGATTATATATTTGACTTATACGGTACGCTCGTAGACATCCGCACGGATGAAGAACAGCCCCTGTTGTGGAATAAGATGTGTCTGCTGTATGGCGGTTACGGAGCGGTTTATTTACCTGAAGAATTACATGTGTTATATAAAAGGCTTGTCAAAGAAAAAGAAGAGCATGCAAAAGAGGACTGTGCCAGGAAAGCAAGTATAAAAGAAGAATGTGTAAGAGAAGCAAGTAGAGAAGAAGAACATGTAAGAGAAGTAAACAAAGAAGAACATACAAGAGAAGCAGGCATAAAAGAAGAACACATAAAAGAAAAAAGCACGGAGAATCAGGGCGGGAGCCAGAATTGTCCGTCGTACCGGAAGCTGTATGCCCATGAATCCTATCCGGAAATACCTCTGGAGGATGTATTTCGAGAAATATATCTTGCCAGAGGAATTGAGCCGTCGGATGAGCTGGTCACGCATACAGGGCAGATGTTCCGGGCGCTGTCCACACGTCATATCAGACTGTATGCAGGAGCAAAAGAACTTTTATGCCGGCTGCGTGAAGAGGGCAGAGGCGTTTATCTGTTGTCCAATGCACAGCGCATTTTTACGGAGCGAGAATTGAGATTTCTGGAAATAGAAGATTGCTTTGACGGGATTCTGATTTCGTCTGATTATGGCGTGAAAAAGCCGGACGAGAGATTTTTCCGTATTTTGTTGGAGAAATACCGGATTATGCCGGAATGCGCCCTGATGATTGGAAATGACCTGGACAGCGATATAGCGGGGGCAAAAACGGTAGGAATGGATACATTTTATATTCATTCGGGCATTTCACCGAAAACAGGAAGGAAAGTGGATGCGGACTATATGATGAGAAAAATGAATTTGAAGAGTCTGCAAAAGCGTTTATTATCAGAGCAATAGAGAAAAGGAGGTAAAAGAGGATATGGACAAAAGCTTTGTCACAAGAGTGGGGGAGACAATTTCCGCAAAAGGGAAAGAAGTTACGGATAAGGCGAAAGAGTTTGCTGAAATCGCGAATCTGCGCAGTCAAATCAATACCTGTGAAGAGGTGGTTAAGAAAAACTACATGGAGATTGGAAGGCGGTATTATGAACAACATGGTTCCGAGCCGGATGAGGCTTACGAGGAACAGTGCAGAGCCGTCAGAAACGCACAGACGGGCATCGCCGAACTGGAGGAAAAAATTAAAGAATTAAAGGGTATCTGACAGGCAGATACCCTTTTTATCGTATGAGGAGATTGCGGCAGCCTGAACATTCAGGGGAGAATGCTGTAATCGTAGTTAAGAATCAGGCAAGAATTTACGCAGTAAATTCTTGGAACGCAGGCCGGACAGCCTGCGTTTTTTATTGTGCCGGCTGTTCCGGCGGCGGAGCCGGTTGTTCCGGATTCGCCTGTTGTGCAGCAGCGGCCGCCGCGGCTGCTGCCTGCTCGTTTCTTATATTGATTTCATTCTGCTGCGCTGCGATGACCTGTTCATAGTCCGGATTTGCGAAAAACTCCATATTATGCGGACATATGTTATCGGTCTCTGTCGCAGGAACCATTGTAACGGAACCGTCTTCGTTGACAACTTCCTGCATGGCGTTCGGTGAACCGCTTAACAGAGATGCGTCTTCAATCAGAGGAAGTTCCCGGATGCCGTCCACTTTGAACGGACAGAATTCCGTAGCGGGCAGCTGACAGTAATTACAGATTGGTCCGGAGTAATGAATATTGCATGTTTCTGTCGGAACAGTGCCTTCCGCAAAATATTCCGTCCGGAGAGTGCCGTTGCACAGGCCGTCAATCGGAAGTTTACCGGAACGGGAGCATACCGTTGCGGTGACGATACCGGCCGGAACGTTGAAGGACTGGCTCGGCAGGTCTTCGTGAATTTTGGCCATGACCGTACGCCAGAGCTTTTTGGCGAGATTCTTTTCGTCACCCGAAAGTTTTACGTTGTTATCGAAGCCCGTCCATGTCGTGGCGGTGTAATAGGGTGTATAGCCGGAAAACCATACGTCGTTGTAGTCGGAGGTCGTACCGGTCTTTCCGGCGATGGGCATATTGCCGAAATTAACGGAGCCGCCAGTACCGCTCGTAACGACGTCCACCATTGCATCCGTGAGCAGGAAAGAGGTTGTTTCCTTGATGACCTGCTTGGACTGCGGTGTGGTGTTGTCGAGAATGACATTGCCGTCATGGTCCAGTACTTTTGTATATAACTTTGGTTTGATATAAGTTCCGCCGTTTGCGATGCAGGCATAGGCGGCATTTAACTCTTCATTGGTAACGCCGTTCGTGATACCGCCGAGCGCCAGTGACTGTTGAATATCGGAGAAAATTTCTCCGTTGATTTCCTTTCGTTCTTCCAGCGTCGTGAAGCCGAAATTCATCAGATAATCAAAACCGAGCTGCGGTGTAATCCAGGTCAGCGCCTTGACGGTTACGATATTCATGGAATCCCGGATACCGTCCCGCAGTGAGGAAAGTCCTCTGTATGCCTCGCCGTACCAGTTACCCACGGGACGGCCGTTAGCGTAATTAAACGGCGCGTCATCAATGATGGTGGCGAGAGTCAGCCCTGCGCTGTCCAGGGCAGGCGCATAAGTCGATACAATCTTAAAAGTCGAACCGGGCTGTCTTACCGTATCGGTTGCCCGGTTGAGCGTCCGGCTTCCCGATTTGGCGCCGCGTCCGCCTTCCATTGCGACCACATAGCCCGTGCTCTGGTCTTCGATAACGAGGGAGACCTGGGGCTGAGGCGTCAGCGAAATCGTTTCCGTGAAGACTTCGTCGCCTTTTCCGAGAATCGCTTCTTTGTACAGCTCGATATCCATATAGGCCTCATCCTGTGAAGAGTAAATGAGGTTATATCCGGTCTTGGCTTCCCGCCAGAAACTGCGGAACATTTCCGTACTGTAATTGGTTCTGTCACCGTTTTCATTAACGACGGTCAGCTCATAGTTCAAATACCATTTCGTATTTTCCGGGAAGTTGCTTTCATCGGCGAATACTTCGTCGCAGATTGCCTGAATTGCAGGGTCCTGCGTGGAATAAATCTTCAGGCCGCCGCTGTACAAAAGCGTATATGCCTGGGTTTCGTTATAGCCCGCCGCAATCAGGTCTTCCAATACATCATCCGTCAGCGCATCTACGAAATATGTATTTACGGTAGATTCGCCATTTTCTGAATCGACAACCTGAATACGGGAATAAACGTCGTCGGCCATTGCCTCATCGTATTCTTCCTGAGAAATATATCCCTGTTCCAGCATATGCCGGAGTACTTTTTCGCGACGTTCCGCATTTTTATCAGGATGCGTAATCGGATTATATTTGGTAGGATTTTGTGTAATGCTTGCAATCACGGCGCATTCTGACAGATTCAGGTCGCTGACGGATTTGTTGAAATACCGCAGAGAAGCCGCCTGCACGCCGAGCGTGTTCTGGCCGAGATTGATTGTATTCATGTAGTTAATCAGGATGTCATCCTTATCCATGACTTTTTCCAGTTCCAGCGCAAGATACTGTTCCTGAATTTTACGTTTCATACGGTCCGCAAAGGAGTCTTCGCTCGTCCAATCCGTAAAAACATTGTTTTTCAAAAGCTGCTGTGTGATGGTGCTGGCGCCTTCGGAAAAGTGAAACTTATTTTTGATACCGATTGCGGCGGCGCGAAAGATACCTTTGATATCGATGCCGTTGTGGTCATAGAAACGTTCGTCTTCGACCGCGACAAAAGCGTGTGCCAAATCTTCGGGAACCATATCCATGCTGACCGGAATCCGGTTGGAATCCGTAGATACCAGTTTGGCCGTCTGGTTGCCTTCGATGTCGTATACGAAGGTAGAAAAACCGGAAGGGGTAACGTCTATGTTGCCAATATCGGGAGCTGTTGCGAGAATTCCCTTAAAAACGCCGATGCCGGCGCTGGCTCCAAGTACGGCGGCTGAAATAAGGAAAAGGAGGAAAACCTGGACAAAGGTGAATCCCAGTTTTTTACCCCATTTTCCACCTTTTGCATTGAGTGCCTTCTGCTTTTTGCGGACACCCCGTTTACCATAATTCATATCAGTAACCATGCCTTTCATAAACTCATAATATTTCATATGAAAAGATTAGCGTAACAAATCAGAACTTTCTAAGTTATGCCGCTCCGGAAGAATGCCGTATTTCAGGCATTCTTTCATATGAAAAGATTTGCGCAGAAAATCTTTTCATATTATTATACTCCAAACCGGCAGTTAAAGGAAGGATTTTATGTTATCTTCATGATATATTAAGAATTGTTCACAATTTTATACACTTTTATTCCTGCCTGTGTTAAGATAAAAGACGGGAAAATGAAGGGAAAGCGAAGGTGCCGGGTCGTGGAAGAAGAAAGCAGAAAAGAACCTTATAACATTATTGAACAGGGCGGGAGCGGAGAGGTTGAAGAGAAGAAATCCCGTTTTATCGCCAATGTCAGCCCGGTGGAAACGGAAGAAGAAGCGCTTTCCTATATTGAAATGATGAAAAAGAAATATTGGGACGCAAGACATAACTGTTATGCGTATGTCATCGGGGAGCGGGCGCAGCTTGTGCGTTTTTCGGACGACGGAGAGCCTTCGGGAACTGCAGGAAAGCCGATTCTGGAGGTTTTGCTCGGTATGGAGGTCCGCAACGCCGTTATTGTGGTGACCAGATTTTTTGGCGGTACGCTTCTCGGAACAGGCGGACTCGTGCGCGCATATACACAGGCGGCGCAGGAGGGGATGGCGGCGAGCGTCGTCCGCCGGATGCGTTATGGCACACAGCTTCACATTATAACAGATTATAACGGCATTGGACGGATACAATATTTATTGGGCATGAGAAAAATTGTGATAGAGGAGCCTGTGTATACGGATGTGGTCACCCTGAAGATTAAAGTTCCTTATGAAGAGGAATCCGCGGTCAGAAAGGAAATTACGGAAGCGACTGCAGGCAGGGCGCAGATTGAGAAAATTGCCGATGCATATTATCGGATTTAGAAGAGGGTATCGTATATGGAAGAAATCGTAGAATTACTGAATGCAGGACAATATGTGAAGCTCCGCCAGCTGATAGCAGGTTATAACGTTGCGGATATCGCGGCATATATGGAGAAACTGGAGCAGGACGAGGTGCTGAAACTGTTCCGCATTCTGCCAAAAAGCATGGCTGCGGACGTTTTTTCATATCTGGAAATCGAAACGGAGCAGTATATCATTACTTCCTTGTCGGAAAAAGATGCGGCCAATATCATCGACCATCTGATGGCGGACGATGCGACAGACCTTCTGGAAGAGATGCCTGCGAACGTAGTAAAACGTCTGTTGGCTCATGCGAGCGCGGACACGAGGAGAGACATCAATCATCTTCTGCGTTATCCGGAAGATTCTGCCGGAAGCATTATGACGGTGGAGTATGTGGATTTGAAAGAAACGCTGACGGTGGAACAGGCGATTGCCAGAATCAGGAAAGTCGGGGTGGACAGCGAAACCATCAATATTTGTTATGTACTGGACCAGAGAAGGACGCTGGTCGGCACGGTGGCGCTCCGGTACTTGCTGCTGAGTCCGCCGGATTCCGTTATCGGCGAAATTATGAATGAGAATATTATTTCGCTGCATACCATGATGGACCAGGAGGAAGTTGCAAGACAGTTCAAAAAGTATGACTTTACGTCGATGCCTGTCGTGGATAATGAAGACAGGCTTGTCGGAATTATTACGGTCGATGACGTCGTGGATATCCTCGAGGAAGAGACGACGGAGGATATCGAGAAAATGGCGGCGATTGTTCCTTCGGACAAGCCCTATATGAAAACAGGCGTTATAGAATCCTGGAAGAAACGGATTCCCTGGCTGATGCTGTTGATGATATCCGCGACTTTTACCGGAAAAATCATTTCTTCCTTTGAAGATGCGCTGAGCAAATATGTTGTGCTGACCGCGTTTATTCCGATGCTTATGGATACCGGGGGAAATGCGGGCGGACAGGCAAGCGCGGTCATTATCCGCGGTCTGTCTCTGGATGAAATTCAGTTCGGAGACTGGCTGAAAGTAGTCTGGAAGGAAATCCGCACGGCATTCCTTTGCGGTCTGACGCTGGCGGGCTGTAATGTCATTAAAATGCTCGCGGTGGAACAGGTCGGCATACGGGTGGCGCTGGTTGTCAGCGTAACGCTGTTTCTTGCCGTTATTGTGGCCAAAATCGTTGGTTCCACGCTGCCGATGCTTGCCAAAAAAATAGGAATGGACCCGGCCGTCATGGCGAGTCCATTTATTACAACGATTGTCGATGCGATTTCACTGTTGATATATTTCCGAATCGCAACGATTGCGCTCGGTATCTAGTGTACTGTATCGTTCACATTTCACCAAATAACTTGCTTGAATTTTCATTCTGCGTCATTTGGCTGAAAATGAATGATACGGCACACCAGGTTGAAATATAATCACGTGTGTTATTGTTCGGAATGCCTGTTATGAGCCGGCTTTGGCTGCGGCGGAAATGGCCGCACGTTTTCGCTGTGTCGGGTCCAGAATTTTTTTCCGGATGCGGAGGCTTGTAGGCGTAACTTCCAACAGTTCATCCGTATCGATAAATTCGAGCGCCTGTTCCAGGCTCAGTACTCTGGGCGGCGTCAGCCGCAGCGCTTCATCCGCGCTGGAGGAACGGGTATTCGTGAGCTGTTTCTTTTTGCAGACATTCAGTTCAATGTCTTCTCCGCGGCCGTTCTGGCCGACAATCATGCCGGAATATACTTTTGTGCCGGGGCCGATAAAGAGCGTGCCGCGCTCCTGCGCATTAAAAAGACCGTATGTGATGGCTTCTCCGGCTTCGAAGGCAATGAGAGAGCCCTGTTTCCGGTACTGGATATCGCCTTTGTACGGGCCATATCCGTCAAAAACACTGTTCATGATGCCGTTCCCTTTGGTATCGGTCATAAATTCCCCGCGGTAACCAATCAGTCCTCTGGAAGGGATGGAAAACTCCAGCCTCGTATAACCGCCGGAAGCCTGTCCCATGTTCTTTAATTCCCCTTTTCGTTTGCTCAGCTTTTCGATGACCGTACCCGAAAATTCTTCGGGAACATCGATATAGGTAAGCTCCATCGGTTCGGTCTTTTTCCCGTTCTCATCCGTTTTGTAGAGAACTTCCGCTTTGCTGACGGCAAATTCATAGCCTTCTCTTCTCATATTCTCAATGAGGACGGATAAATGAAGTTCTCCCCGGCCGGATACTTTAAAGGCTTCGGTCGTATCGGTTTCTTCGACCCGGAGGGAAACGTCCGTATTGAGTTCCCGGAAGAGCCGGTCACGGATGTGGCGGCTCGTCACATACTTTCCTTCCTGTCCTGCCAGCGGAGAATCATTGACGATGAAGTGCATGGCAATCGTCGGTTCCGAAATTTTCTGGAAAGGAATCGGTTCCGGCCTGTCCGGCGAGCAGAGCGTGTCTCCGATATGAATATCGGAGATGCCGGAAATGGCTACGATGGAGCCGATGCCGGCTTCTTTTACCTCGATTTTGTTCAGACCGTCATATTCGTACAGTTTGCTGACTTTTACTTTTTTCATTTTGTCGGGTTCGTGGTGATTGACGATGACCACTTCCTGGTTGACTTTTATCGTGCCGTTATCAACCTTGCCGACGCCGATACGGCCTACATATTCGTTGTAGTCGATGGTGCTGATTAAAACCTGCGTACCCAGTTCCGGGTCGCCGCAGGGGGCGGGAATATGCTCTAAAATGGTATCGAACAAAGGCGTCATATTCTTGCCTTTGACCGTTATCTGTGTGGTAGCCGTTCCCGCTTTGGCGGAAGCATAGACAAACGGGCAGTCCAGCTGTTTGTCGTTGGCGTCCAAATCCATCAGGAGTTCCAACACCTCATCGACGACCTGGAGCGGTCGGGCTTCCGGCCTGTCGCATTTGTTGATACATACGATAACGGAAAGGTCGAGCTCCAATGCTTTTTTCAATACGAATTTCGTCTGGGGCATGGGGCCTTCAAAAGCGTCTACGACGAGTACGACGCCGTCCACCATTTTCAGGACACGCTCTACTTCACCGCCAAAATCCGCATGGCCGGGGGTATCGATGATATTGATTTTCACATCTTTATACATAACAGCTGTATTTTTTGAAAGAATGGTTATGCCGCGTTCCCGCTCGATATCGTTGGAATCCATGACGCGTTCGGCAACTTCCTGATTTTCCCGAAACACGCCGCTTTGTTTTAACAGCTCATCGACCAGCGTCGTTTTGCCGTGGTCAACATGGGCGATAATTGCTATATTTCTGACATCTTCTCGTGTTGTGTTCATGAAAACGATAAAACTCCTCTCTTAAAGGCGCCGGATGTTCTTCAAAATCCGGCTGATAATCTCCAATTCCATTCTGTACTAAAGACACAGTATATCACTACATCTGGAATCTTGCAAGTGAGGAAAAAGTCAGTCTGTGCCTGACAGATTCTGTATATCCAAATCAAGTTTTTCATTCAGATACATTCGGTCTTTTCAAAAATATTTGACAAATGTTGGGGGGGGATATGGTAACATGGCTATTATGAAAAATGCCAATATACAAAATGATAAAGGGGTGAGGGTGCGGTGACAGAGGTATCAGTTATAGAAAGGCGGCGAATGATTTGTGAAATGAAGGAGCTCCGGCCGAAAACTATGAGATTTGTAAAGCGGCAGGCATTGTTATGAGTTAGTCGGAAGGAATTGTAAGACATAAGAATAAAGGAAGGAAATGAGAGGACATCAAGATGGTTTGTGAAAAATGCGGAGCACAGTTGGATGAAGATTGCGTATTTTGTCCAAAATGCGGAAATAAAATAAATGCAAAGAAAAAAGCATATACTGGAAAAATAATCGGAGGCATTCTGCTTCTCGTGATACTGGGAAGCGGTATATTTCTGTATGTATCGGGCCAATACAGAAATATTTTTCCACGGGCGGACAATGCTTCGGAAGAAGCGGCGGCGAATCTGGCGGAGACGCCGGACGGCCGCGGAAATGCAGAAGAAGGCATTGCGGCGGAACCGGAGAAAGCACAGCAGACGGAGGAAACGACTGATAAAGCGCCGGAAAGCGCTGCGGAGACTATGGCGGAACCGGAGGCGGAGAAAGAACCCGGTGAAATTGAGAAGTATTTGGACGCCCTTGTTCTGGAGCCCGTTGAAATGACGATGGGAGAGACTTTTCAGGTAGAACTGGAAAAAGAAATACCAGGTGCGGTCTGGACGTCTTCGGATGAAACAATCGTACGCTCTTCCGACGGAGAACTCAAGGCCGCCGCGCCGGGTAAGGCGGTCGTTACATTATCCGCCGAGGGGAAAGAATGCTCTTTCGATGTTACGGTGAATGCTTTTCCGGATATGACGGTGGCTGTTGAACATTCCGTGACGCTGGAATTGAACGATGCGTTTTCCGAGGTACAGTGGGAATCCTCTGCTCCGGAAATCATAGAGGTAAATGAAGGGGTGGTCAGCGCCCTGGCGGCGGGCGCGTCTACCCTTACGGCGTCTGTCGATGGAAAAGAATACTCTTTTGAAGTAGTGGGAACGACGCCTGAAATTACGACGACATCCGTCAGAAAAATCATCGGGAATACGGAACAGGTGTCTGTTCTGGGAACAAACGGAAAAGCGGAATGGAAAAGCGATAATACGGCGATTGCAACGGTCTCCGATACCGGTCTGATTACGGCGGAACCGACCGGCGCGGGACAGAACACGGTGGTGCATGCCTATATAGACGGTATGGAATTTAAAATCGATGTGGCGGTGGAGCCGATACCGCAGCTATCAAGCACTTATAAGATATATGGGTATCAGAATACTGCGCAATATAAAAATGCCACAATAGCGCTTTGTACGAATGCCAATGAAGTTATGAAAATCAAGTATGAGAAGACCGCTAATGAATGGGATGAGGAATTGTACCTAACCACCGAGGTGCAGGAGGTGCTGAATGTGGCGGACGCGGATTATAGTGACGGCTCTACCTATCCGGTATATCGTGCATATAAGAAAGGGAAATATGCTGTGGATGACAAAATCCGTACGGATATTTATCTGGTAGGGACCTCGCAGACGGCGGAAGTACTGGTTCAGAGACTTGGCTATTGTCAGGGGGAATTTTATTCGCCGGATTCTGTCGTGACATATGAGCCCTGTGACGGCTACGGAATTATTCATGTGTATTGTGATGAGGTTTATAGTGGTGGTATGGGAGGACAGATAATTGTTACGGTCATGGTTGACGGATATCAATATCAGTTTGCTATAAGCAAGATGGGGGATGGTCATTTTGACTATGCATATAGAGATAGAATTCCGGAAAATTATATGATTGAAGAATGCTCGGTGGATGAAATCGTTACCATGCAGAACAGCAATTATTCCGCCGTAGCGTCAAATTTTAAAACATATAATTCCAACAATGACTGGATGGAAAGAATAGGGACCAAATTTGTTGAGGCTGTGGAAGATGAGGCGATTTCGATGGCCGCGGGCGCTTTGCTGAAATTTATTTTTTAAATAGCGTGTATTATATTTTATAGGAAACAGGGGCATCAGGCCGCCGGGAGAGTGGAAAATCAGAAACCGCTTTCTCTGGCGGCCTTTTTTTGAAAGAAAAAATGTCATATGTATCCCACGGTCTCCACGCCATGTTGCGCGACCCCTGACAGTTCTAATTCGGGAAAAAGGTCATATACTGATAATACATTACTGGAAAAATTCTTAAAGAGTAAGATTCTTTAACAAAGAAGGGAGAACAAAACATGACAGATAAGGTAATTGAAAACAACCAGGTGACGATTATGGGAGAAATAGTAGGTGATTTCCAGTTCAGTCACGAAATTTTCGGAGAAGGATTCTATATGGTGGATATCAGTGTGGACAGATTGAGCGATTCCACGGATATTATTCCCGTTATGGTATCGGAAAGACTTTTGGATGTGAGCGATGATTATAAGGGCTTGAAAATCAGCATTACGGGACAGTTCCGCTCTTATAACAGGCATGAAGAGAAGAAGAATAAATTAGTTCTTTCCGTTTTTGCGCGGGAGATTGAATTTGTAGATGATATAGAAGAGAGTGCGAAAACCAATCAGATTTTTTTGGACGGCTATATCTGTAAAGCGCCTATCTACCGGAAAACGCCTCTCGGGAGAGAAATCGCGGATTTACTGCTGGCGGTCAACAGGCCTTATGGGAAATCGGATTACATACCCTGTATATGTTGGGGAAGAAATGCACGCTATGCGAGCACCTTTGAGGTGGGAAGCAGGTGTGCGGTCTGGGGGAGAATCCAGAGCAGAGAATATATGAAAAAAATTTCGGAAGACCAGCTGGAACGGCGGACCGCCTATGAAGTGTCCGTCAGCAAACTGGAAATCGTGGAAGAAGAGCAGGTCTGAACAGGGCAGGTGAAACAGAGCAGGTCTAAAGAAGTTGCGTTTCCGTCATAATTGTGCTATGATAAGCATCAGATTTTACGATGCTGTTATTTTTGAGGTGCAATATGAGAAAAGGAATGATTTATATTTACAGCGGCGAAGGACACGGGAAGTCTCCGGCAGCGTATGGCAGGGCTCTGCAGACGGCATGCAGGGGAGAATATGTCGTAATTATCCGCTTTTTAAAAGGAAGAGGGCTTTCGGATTCAGAGTATGTAAGGCGTATGGAGCCGGAAATCAAAATATTCCGCTTCGAGAAATCGGAGGAAAATTTCCGCAGTCTTTCCGATGAAAGAAAGGCGGAAGAAATCTATAATATTAAGAACGGACTGAATTTTGCCAAAAAAGTCATGAATACGGGCGAATGCAGCCTGCTGATTCTGGACGAAGTGCTGGAACTGCTGGATATCGATATTATTTCGGTGGAAGAACTGAAAAACTTATTGTTATGTAAACCTGAAGACATGGATATCATTATGACAGGCGCGACTTCCAAAGAGGCGGCATATTCGCTGGCGGATGAAGTGACAAAAATCGAGACTTCGGAAGGGCAGGGGCTGAAAATTCCTTGACAGAAGGCCGGCCGGATGTTATGATATTTTCAATCATACATAATAAGTTGATAGAGGTTGCATTTTTTATGAGTAATATGTGGATGCGGCAGGCGCAGAGGAAACATTTTGAAAGGAGAAAATGCCGAAAGAAGGAATGACCTGCTTGTTTTTTCTTGGGCATGCAGTTAAGAGCTGTATGACTGTCATCGAATCAGATGGGGCGCTATCCGAATATTTAGAGGGCAAATATTTAGAAAAGTAAAGCTGACTCATTTGAGTCAGCTTTTAATTTTAGGAGGAGAAGAGCATGGCAATTTTTAAAGGAGCAGGAGTAGCAATCGTAACGCCGTTCCATGAGGACGGAAGTGTAAATTTTGAGAAGTTTGCGGAACTTGTGGAATTTCAGATTCAGAACGGAACAGATGCGATTATCGTATGCGGAACGACGGGCGAATCTTCGACGCTTACTCATGAGGAACATCTGGAAGTCATCAAATTCTGTGCAGAGACCGTAAAAGGAAGGGTTCCCGTAATTGCCGGAACCGGTTCGAACTGTACGGAAACAGCGGTTTATCTTTCCACGGAAGCCGAGAAATTTGGGGTGGACGGTCTTTTGTTAGTGACGCCTTACTATAATAAAGCAACGCAGAAGGGACTGTTCGAGCATTACAAGAGGATTGCGGATTCCGTAAAGATTCCGATTATTTTATACAATGTGCCGAGCAGAACGGGATGCAATATTCTGCCGCAGACAGTCGTAAAGCTGTGCAGCGAGGTGCATAATATCGTGGGTATCAAAGAGGCATGCGGCAGTATTTCGCAGATTACGAAGTTAGCGGCGCTTGCCCAGGGCAAAATCGATATCTACTCCGGCAATGACGACCAGATTGTACCGATTCTGTCTCTCGGAGGAAAAGGCGTTATTTCCGTGCTTTCCAATGTTGCGCCGAAACAGACGCATGATATTTGCGCGAAGTTTTTTGAAGGGGATGTGGAAGGAAGCTGTAAAGAGCAGCTGCGAGCAATCGAGTTGTGCGATGCGCTGTTTAGCGAGGTAAATCCGATTCCCGTTAAAACGGCGTTAGAGATGATGGGTAAATGCAAGAGCACTTTAAGAAGGCCGCTTTGCGAAATGGAAGAGGCGAACGTGGAGAAACTGCGTGCGGCCATGAAAAATTACGGTATCCTGTAATTCGGTTCTGCGGCGCGGCAGAATGGCGGTGAATGCCATAGCGCCTCAGAGCTCCCACGGATTGAAAGGCCGCTGATGCGGCGGAATGAGAGGAAAAATGAAAACGGTAAAAGTAATTATGCACGGCTGTAACGGAAAGATGGGGCAGACAATCAGCGGTCTGGCTGCAGCCGATGAAGAAATAGAAATTGTTGCGGGAATCGATGCTTATGACGATGGCCACAATCCATATCCGGTTTTTACGGATATTGGCCAATGTGACGTCGAAGCGGATGCGCTGATTGATTTCAGTACGGCGGCGGCGGTAGACGGGCTGCTCGATTATTGCGCGGAGAAAAAGCTGCCATGTGTGCTATGCACGACGGGGCTTTCCGAGGAGCAGCTTGCCCGTGTGAAAGAGGCCTCCGGAAAAACGGCTGTTTTGAAATCGGCCAATATGTCTCTTGGCATCAATATGCTGATGAAGTTGTTAAAAGAAGCGGCGCCGGTGCTTGACGGAGCCGGATTCGATATCGAAATCGTGGAAAAGCATCATAATCAGAAGATAGACGCGCCGAGCGGTACGGCGTTAGCGCTTGCGGATGTCATTCGGGAGGAGCTTGCGGACGGATATGATTATGTCTATGACAGAAGCGTGAAGCGGGAAAAAAGGAGCCGGAAAGAAATCGGAATCAGTGCGGTCAGAGGCGGAACAATTGTCGGCGACCATGATGTGATTTTTGCCGGTTCGGATGAAGTTATCACTTTTTCACACAGAGCATATTCGAAAGCGGTATTTGGAAAAGGCGCGGTGCAGGCGGCCAAATTCCTTGCGGGGAAACCTGCGGGCCTGTATGATATGAGCGACGTGATAGAAACGAAACAGTGAAAGTACGCCCGGAATACAGGTTTTATCCGGCAGCGGAGAGAGGAAAGCAATAAGGGGAAAACGGCGAATGGATGAATTAGAACAGAGATACCTGAAAAGTCTGGCAAAGCAGTATCCGACGATAGCGGCTGCTTCAACGGAAATCATCAATCTGCAGGCGATTTTAAGTCTGCCTAAAGGCACGGAGCATTTTATCACGGATATTCATGGTGAATATGAACAATTTAACCATGTGCTGAAGAACGGTTCCGGTTCGGTGCGCCGTAAGATTGACGAAGAATTTGGGAACACGCTCAGCAATAAAGATAAAAAGGGTCTTGCGACGCTGATTTATTATCCGGAGGAAAAACTGGAAATTGTACTGCGCGAGGAAGATGAGAGCAGCATAGAAGACTGGTATAAAATAACGCTGCACCGTCTTGTGCAGATTACGAAGCGGGTCTCTTCCAAATATACCCGTTCGAAAGTCAGAAAAGCATTGCCGCAGGATTTTGCCTATATCATCGAAGAGCTGATTACGGAAAAAGCCGAGATTCAGGATAAGGAAGCATATTATAATGAAATCATCCATACCATTATCCGAATCGGTCGGGCGCCGGAATTTATTACGGCGCTTTGTAATCTGATTCAGAACCTTGTCATCGACCATCTGCATATTGTCGGGGATATTTATGACAGAGGGCCGGGGCCGTATGTCATCATGGATACGCTGCAGCATTACCATTCCGTCGATGTACAGTGGGGCAACCACGATGTCGTCTGGATGGGAGCGGCGAGCGGACATCTTGCCTGCATCGCCAATGTTATCCGGATGGCGGCGAGGTACGGAAACCTGGACACATTGGAAGACGGGTACGGCATTAATCTGATACCGCTGGCAACGTTTGCGATGGAAGTCTACAAAGATGTGGACTGCAGCGCTTTTGCCATCAAATATAATACCCAGTATGATACCAAAGATTTGAGCCTTGACATGAAAATGCACAAGGCGATTGCGATTCTCCAGTTTAAACTGGAAGGGCAGCTGATTATGCGGCGTCCGGACTTCAACATGGATGACAGGCTGCTGTTGAACCATGTGGATTTTGAGGAAAAAACGGTAACGATTGACGGGAAATCGTATCTGATGCGGGATGCAGATTTTCCGACGGTCAGAAAAGAACGGCCTTTTGAACTTTCGCCGGAGGAAGAGCAGGTCATGGAACGCCTGCGCCAGGCTTTCGTCAAATGTGAAAAGCTGCAGAGGCATGTTCGTTTTCTTTTTTCAAAAGGAAGTCTTTATAAAGTATATAATTCCAATCTGCTCTATCACGGCTGTATGCCGATGGACGAAGAGGGAAATTTCAAGAAAGTGAATGTCTACGGAAAGGAATACAGCGGAAAGGCGTTGTATGACATTCTGGAATATTATGCCCGCAGGGGATATTATGTCCATGACGATTTGCAGGAAAGGCTGAAAGGACAGGATATTCTCTGGTATATATGGGCGGGGCCCAATTCTCCGGTGTTCGGAAAGGACAAGATGGCGACGTTTGAACGCTATTTTCTGGAAGAAAAGGAACTGCACACGGAGATAAAGAACAGTTATTACAGGTTGCTCGACAGGGAAGACATTATCAATAAAATTCTGACGGAATTTGGACTGGATATTACGAAAGCCCATATTGTGAACGGTCATGTTCCGGTAGAATTGAAAAAGGGAGAATCCCCGGTCAAATGCGGCGGCAAACTGCTCATTATCGACGGCGGTTTTTCGAAAGCATATCAGGATAAAACGGGAATTGCCGGTTATACGCTTGTGGCAAATTCTCACGGCATGCTGCTTGTGGCGCATGAACTCTTTGAATCGACGGAATCGGCGATTATTCATGAGTCGGATATTATTTCGGATACGATTATTCTGGAAACGAGCACAAGGCGTCAGAAAATTGCCGATACGGATATCGGTGCGGAGCTGAGAGAAAGCATTCATCAGCTGGAAGAATTGTTAAAGGCGTATCGGGAAGGAACGATTATAGAAAAAATATGACAGAATCGCCCTGGAGCGATTCTGTCGTTAAGGCATTTCTTCCTGAAAAAGCACATATTACCGGTTCATCGTAGTTCTGGAAGAGCCGGAGCCTGTTCTCGTGCTTGTGCTGTTCATGCTTGTGCCGCGCTGTGTCGTGTTGCTTGCGGAATTGTTGTTATTTGTATTGTTGTTGTTATCGTTATTGCCGGTCAGGTCGTCTACTACATCTCCAACGCCATCCGCTACGTCGTCAACGGCATTGCCGATTGCATTTCCGGTATCATCGACGGCATCGCCGACTGCGTTTCCGGTATCACCGAGGATGGAATCGTTTCCGTCCGCGTTGGTGTCTCCGCTTGTAACGGAATTCACGTTATTGTCCATGTCATTTCCGGTACCGTTTGTATCATTGTTTCCGACAGTGTTGTCATTTCCATTTGCGGTTCCGGTTGTATCATTGGTTCCGTTTACATTGCTGTCGGTGTTCGTGCCGTCTGTATTATTGGCTGCATTGTCTGTACCGGCTGTGTCGTTTGTCGTATTGGTGTCCGCCGTGGAATTATTCGTATTCGCATTGTCTGCAGAATCGTTTCTTCTGCCGCAGGCGGTCATCATGGACATTGCAAGAACCATGAGAGAAACAAATAACAATGTTTTTATCTTTTTCATGATTTCACTCCTTTACTATATTTCATTTTCTGATTCAATCAAACAGAAAATAAGGCTTTCTGTTCCTATGTTATTATGCCGTTTAGAAACGGAAATATTCATATGGGAAGTTGCAGGAACGGAAGAACTGTTTAAAAATTTTTTCCAGACGGATGTATTTGCAGGTTGAGAGAAAGGCATGGGGATGAATATGGAATTTAGACCATGTATTGATATCCATAACGGACGCGTGAAGCAGATTGTGGGCAGCAGTCTGAAAGACGCAGAAGACGAGGCGGCGGAAAATTTCGTTGCGGGCCAGGACGCGGCATATTATGCCAGACTGTATCGAAAAAATAAAATTAAGAACGGCCATGTGATTATGCTGAACCATCGACAGAGCGATTATTACGAGGCGACGCGAGCGCAGGCAATGAAAGCGCTTGGCGCATATCCGGGCGGGTTACAGGCCGGCGGAGGCATAACGCCGGAGAATGCGGCGCAGTATCTTGACGCGGGAGCATCCCATGTTATCGTGACTTCCTATGTTTTTCGCGACGGACGCATTGATTTTGCAAATCTGCGCAAACTGGTCAGTGAAACGGGAAAAGAAAAGCTGGTGCTGGATTTGAGCTGCCGCATGAAAAACGGAAGTTATTATATTGTGACCGACAGATGGCAGAAGTATACGGATGTTATTTTGAATCATGGGACATTGGATGAACTTTCTTCCTATTGCGATGAATTTTTAATTCATGCGGTGGATGTGGAAGGAAAAGCGGGCGGAATCGAAGAAGGTCTGGTAGAACTGTTAGGAGCATGGAGCCGGATACCGATTACTTATGCGGGAGGCGTTCATTCTTTTGAAGACCTGACAAAACTGAAAGAACTCGGACATGATAAAATCCATGTGACAATCGGAAGCGCGCTTGATTTGTTCGGCGGACCGATGAAATTTGAAGAAGTTCTTTCCTATATATAATTATATAATTCGGCAACAGCACAACAAAAGAGCCTGTCCCAGACAGGCTCCTAATTAATCCGTTATGACAATGATGCAAGTTCTAAATAGAATGTAATTCATGTATTTAAAAAAGGCACATCGTAATACTGATTAAGTTCATGCAGCATAAGACATTCAGAAAAAATCTTTTCAGACGTCCGCTGGTGTAATTCTTACTGCTGTATGTTGTGTGACCGGACAGATTATAACTTTGTTACGTTGACTGCCTGAGGTCCTTTTTCGCCATTCACTACTTCATACTCAACAGCTGCTCCTTCTTCAAGAGACTTGAAGCCTTCCATGTTAAGTCCTGAATAATGAACGAAAACGTCGTTACCCTGCTCATCGGAGATGAAGCCGTAACCCTTTTGGTTGTTAAACCATTTTACTGTACCTTTGTTCATCGTAGATACCTCCAAAATATTAAAAAATCTATTGTTCTGACAACACTGTTAGGATAACACAAGTAATGGAAAATGTAAAGCCCTCTTTTAAATTCTTTTTTCGGTTTTGCCATTTTTTTCACAATCTTTGTAAAGCCGCTCCATAACGAGCTCATATCCGTCGTTTCCATAATTAAGAGAACGGTTGACTCTGCTGATTGTTGCGGTGGAAGCGCCGGTTTTTTCCGCAATTTCCTGATAGGTTCTGTGATTTCTCAGCATGGTAGCGACTTCGAATCTCTGTGAAAGGGACAGAAGTTCGTTAACAGTGCACAAATCCTCAAAAAAATCATAGCATTCTTCTTTGGCGCTGAGGCAGAGAATCGCTTCGAATAAATGGTCTACGGACTCACTTTTTATTTTTTTATTCATACCTGTAACCATGCCTTTCCCTCAGCCCGCGGTATTTACTGCCTGTTTGCGATTTGCTGTCTGTATGTAATATGCGGCCGAGGCATCAAAATAAGTCTTTTTTGGTAAGCATAATATACCATATCTTGATTTTAATGTAAAGACGATGTTATTTTATGCGCGAAATGAAATGCAAAAGACTTGTCATGTAGTAATAAAAACTATATAATATGTTTTAAGAGATTATAGAAATGATGAAAGGTGACAGGAAAGGCAGCGGGGAACAATGACGATTAAGACAGAAGATTTATTGAACAGCATTCTGGACAGTCTCGACAGGATTACTTATATTAAAACTGAAGATATTCCGAATATTGATTTGTATATGGACCAGGTGACGACTTTTATGGAGTCCCGCCTGAAAAGAACGACAAGAAATCCGGGCGAAGACAAGATTCTGACGAAAACGATGATAAATAATTATGCCAAGAACAATCTTTTGCCGCCGCCGTATAAGAAAAAATATTCGAGAGAGCATGTTATGCTGCTTGTCTTTATTTATTACTATAAAGGGATTTTGTCCATTAACGATATCCAGGAACTTTTGGAGCCGATTACCAATCAGTTTTTCGGCACAAAAGAACCGTTCAATCTGGAAACGGTTTACGAGACTGCTTTTGGCCTGGAACGGGGGCAGATTGATGTGCTCAAAAAAGACATTACGGAGAAATTTCAGATTGCAAAAGAGACCTTTCAGGATGCGCCGGAGGACAGTCAGGAATTTCTGCAGATTTTTTCTTTTATCTGTATGCTCGGATTCGATGTGTACCTGAAAAAGCTGCTGATTGAAAAGATGATTGACAGTTTCCACGATGACAGGCGGCGTGAAGTCAGGACGAAAGAGGCTAAGGCGAAAGAGGGAAAAGAGCAGAAAAGCGAATAAATGAAAGAACAGAAAAGCAAATAAAATAAAGAGCGGAAAATAGAAAGAAAACAGAAAGTCTCAAGAACAGAAGCGCAGTAAAAATGCAGGATACCGGAGCGGCAGCCTGCATTTTTGTATTTGAAGGGTTTTATTTTTCCGCGGCTTTCGATGCAAAATCAGTGTTTACCAAATCTTCATACGGTACGCGTTTTTCCAGCTCGCCGGCTTCTTCCAGAATATTTTGAAGCAGGGTGAAGCTGTCTTCTTCAAAAATCAAATCGGATTTCCAGGTTTCCTGTGCCGCATAACGTTCGACTATTGTTGTAATCGTTTCCAAATCGGTTTCTGCGAACTGGGGCTGTATCACTTTGGCAATTTCTTCCGCGGAATGAGTCTGCACATAGTTCATGCCTTTCTGCAGGGCATTGGTGAAGGACTGGATGACTTCCGGGTTTTCTTCGATATAGCTCTTTTTGGCGGAAAAGGCGGTATAGGGAACGTAACCGGAATCTTCGCCGAGGGAAGCGACTACATACCCGTCTCCTTTTGCTTCAAGAGAGGTGGCGTGAGGTTCAAATTCCACCGTAAATTCGCCCTGGCCGCCGGAGAAGGCAGCAGCCGTCGAGCCGAAGTCGATGCTCTGGTCGATGGAAAGGTCGGAGGCCGGGTTGATGCCGTTCTTTTTCAGAATATATTCAAATACCATTTCGGGCATGCCGCCGGACCTTCCGCCCAGAACTTCTTTTCCAATCAGCATGCTCCAGTCGAAGTTTTCAATCGGCTCTCTGGCCACCAGAAAGTTGCCGGCCCGCTGTGTCAGCTGTGCAAAATTGACGGCATAGTCCGAGGAACCGCCGATATAAGTGTAAATCGTGCTTTCGCTGCCCATGAAGCCGATATCCGCTTCGTCCGTCAGAAGCGCCGTCATGGTTTTATCGGCACCGAAGCCTGTGACCAGCGTCAGCTCAATGCCTTCTTCCGCAAAATATCCTTCTTCGATGGCGACATACATCGGCGCATAGAAAATGGAGTGTGCAACTTCGTTGAGCGTCACCGGCGTTTTGCCTTTGCCGGAAGTGTTTTCCTTTGCGTTTTCCGTTTCCTTACCGCCGCAGCCGCTTAACAGGGAAATGATACACAGCATGGCGAGGAAAAGGGATAATATTTTCTTTTTCATATACCTCCTGCATCTGTAAGACAGATTGTTCATTGACATAGTTACTTTTATTATATTGCGTTGCGCGGGATTGGTTCATATGATATAGTTTGTGGTGGTGTTTTGTGAACATTGGCGTCAGAGCGATTTTGGCGCCGCCGGAATCTTGGGGCTGATAGAAAGGCATGCTGTTTGTATGGATGATGTACGGGAGAAAAAACAATGATGTGGATATGGCTTGTGCTCCTTTATGGAATCATAAAGGGTGTGCGTGAAATCGTAAAAAAGAAGGCGCTCGAAAAAGACTCCACCATAGGGGTTTTGTTTCTGTATACGCTGTTGGCATTTGTTATGGTGCTTCCGGATGCGAAAAATGCGATGGGGCTGGAGCCGAAATACTATTTTTTTATCGGAATGAAATCTTTTGTTATTTTTCTTGCATGGATTTTCAGTTTTAAGGCAATCAGGAAAATGCCAATCAGCCTGTACGGCGTGCTGGATTTGTCCAGGGTGCTTTTTGCCACGCTGCTTGGCGTTATCGTGCTGCAGGAAGCGCTCGGTGTATTTCAGGTAATCGGACTGGTGTTCGTATCGACGGGGCTTCTGCTTCTGAAATATAAGCCCGGGCATGGAACCGGGAAAGAAGTGCGGAACGGACAGCCGGCGCAGGCTGCGGACAAGGAGCGGGTGGATGTCAAAATTGTTCTTATGGCTTTTGCATCCTGCCTGTTTAATGCGGTATCCGGCCTGCTCGATAAAATATTGATGAAGGATATCAACAGTTCCCAGTTGCAGTTCTGGTATCTGCTGTTTCTTGTGTGTTTCTATTTCTTTTTTATTCTTGTTACGAGAACGAAGATTCAGTTTTTCCATGTGCTGAAAAATTACTGGGTCTGGATTTTGAGCCTGTTGATTGTCGTTGCGGACCGGGTGCTGTTTCTTGCAAACGGCATGGATGGAAGCCGGGTCACGGTCATGACGCTGTTAAAACAGGCCGGCTGTATCGTGACGATTCTGGCGGGCCGTTTCCTGTTTCGCGAGAAAAATACGGGACATAAACTGTTCTGCGCCGCGGTTATCATTGCGGGAATCGTGATTGGGGTTATGTAGTTTGTATGATTTCGTTCGAAAACCGCCCGGGCAGCGTGTCTCCAAAGAGAACGACGCGCTGCCCGGGCGGTTTTCGGACGAAATCATCGCCAGATGTGTTTCTAAATGCGTGAAAATCTCTTGTGTGTCCAATTCCTTCTATGTTATACTAAAAAACGAGTTAAATAATAAACATGAGAGGGTGGAAATGATGGGACAGGAAAGAAAAGACGTGAACAGAACGGCAGCTTTCTGCCATACGACGCTGGTCGTTATTCTGCTGGCATCTTATGCGCTTGAAGTTGCGAAGGGGGCAAGAACAATCGGGTATTATGCGGTCTTTGCGGCGCTTGCCGTTGTACCGGTGGTCGCGGAATGGATTTTGTATAAACAGGACCCGGCCAATAAGTATATCAAGCATGTTCTTGGATTTGGTTACAGCATATTTTACATATTCGTTATTTTTACGACGACAAACGTAACGGCATTTACGTTTGCAATTCCGTTGTATATTGTCATTACATTATATTCTGATTTAAAATACTGTATCGTGCTTTCTACGGGAGGCTTTCTGGTGAATCTGATTTTTACCATTTATCAGGCGGTCACGGTGGGAATCCCTGGAGAAGAACTGGCCACATATGAAATCCGCGTCATACTGATGCTTATCGTAGCGATATTTCTTTGCATGGCGACGGACATCATGGCGAAAATCAACAAATCCAAAATGGCGGAAATTGGTCAGGAAAAGGATAATGTGTCCAGGTTATTGAACAGCGTTATGACGACGTCCGGAGAGATGTCGGAAGGAATCATCCATGTGCAGGAACAGATGAGCAAGCTTGGCAGCGCAGTTACCGAGACGAGAAATGCGATGGAAGAGGTTACGTCCGGTGCAAACGACGCTGCGGATGCGATTCAGAACCAGCTCGGGCAGACGGAGGAAATTCAAAAACATATCGAAGAGGTGGAAGCCGTATCAAAGAGCATCAGCGACAGCATGGAGCAGGCGAAAAGCGATGTACTGGACGGCAAGAGCAGCCTGAAAACGCTTTTGGCGCAGGTGGAATCGTCTGAGCAGGCCGGAAATGAAGTGGTGGCCGGTATCGGTGAGCTGGAAGCATATATGAAGAATATGCAGTCGATTATAGAGCTGATTACAAATGTGGCGAGTCAGACCAGCCTTCTTTCCCTGAATGCAAGTATAGAGGCGGCGCGCGCCGGAGAGGCCGGAAGAGGATTTGCGGTGGTGGCTTCGGAAATCTCTAATCTGGCGAACCAGACGCAGGGAGCGACGGTCAATATTACGGAAGTTATCGGCAATGTATCCGAGAAACTTGCGATTGCGATTAAAGCCATTGAGCAGCTTATGAGCAATAATGCAAAGCAAAGCGAAGCGGCGGAAAAAGTGGCGGACAGATTTGAGAAAATTACAGGGAGCACGCAGAGCGTGGATGAGCAGAGCTGCATGTTGGAGAAAGTAGTCGGCGAACTGGCAACGGCAAACGCCGGCATCGTAGAGAGCGTACAGACCATCTCTGCGGTTATGGAAGAGGTGACGGCGCATTCCAATGAGACAAACAGTACATGCGACAGAAATACGGAGATTGTAAATCAGGTGGCCGGTCTGGTAGAACTTCTGAGCAGACAGGCGGAAAGCCTGAATAACAGCAATGAGTAAGGCAGCTGGTAACAACGAATCAATGCAAAAGGATTTTGCACAAGGAGGATGTAGCAATGGGAATTATTACGAGATTTAAGGACATTATGGCAGCAAATATCAATGCACTTCTGGATAAATGCGAAGACCCGGAAAAGATGATAGACCAGTATCTGCGGAATCTGGAGCAGGATTTTTCCAAAGTAAAGGCTGAGACTGCGGCAATTATGGCGGAAGAAAAGAACGCAAAGCGTAAACTGGATGATTGTGAATCGGAAATGTCTAAAATGAGCGAATACGCGAAAAAGGCGGTAGCGGCAGGCAATGATGACGAGGCGCGCCGGTTCCTGTCAAAAAAAGCGGAACTCGCAGAGAAACAGACTGTACTGGCAAAGAACTATGAACTCGCATGTGAAAATTCCGCGAAAATGCGCCAGATGCACAATAAGCTGGCGGAGGATATCGGTTCTTTGAAGAGCAGAAGAGATATGTTAAAAGCAAAGGCAAGAGTAGCGGAGACCCAGAAGAAGATGAACGGTCTCGGTTCCGGCATGGAAAGCGCGGGCAGCAATCTGGCGGCTTTTGACAGAATGGAAGAAAAGGTCAACAGGATGATGGACGAAGCGGACGCGATGAGCGAGCTGAACAACGCCGGAAAAGAGGACAGCATTGAAGAACTTGCCAGAAAATATGATACAGATGTCAAAACCTCTGCAGTGGACGATGAACTTGCGGCATTAAAAGCGGAAATGGGAATGTAATAAAGCGATTCCCTGAAGAATGCGTAGAGAAAGGAAATACATAGATGGGATTATTTTCGAATCAGTTTTCAAATGTAGTGGAATGGAACGAGGGACGGGAAGGCATTCTGTTCTATAAATGGCAGAATCAGGAAATTAAAAAAGGTTCCAAATTAATTATTCGTCCCGGACAGGATGCTATTTTCATGTATAACGGCGTTGTGGAAGGTATTTTTGAAGATGAAGGAAGTTATGATATCGAATCCGATATCATTCCGTTTCTGACAACGCTGAAAAGTTTCAAATTTGGCTTTAACACGCCGCTGCGTGCGGAAGTGCTTTTTATCAATACGAAAGAACTGCTTGTAAGATGGGGAACAAAGAACGCCATTAACCTTCCGGCACAGGGACTTCCGGGCGGCATGCCGATTCGCGCTTTCGGTACATTTAACTGTAAGATTGTGGAACATCAGGTTGTTATCGACAAACTGGCCGGCATCCGTCAGACTTACACGGTGGAGGATGTGAAAGAGCGCATTATCGCGAGCCTGGACCAGCTTTTGATGAGCTGGATTGCCAAAGAAGGCAGGGACATGTTCAACTTGCAGGTGGACGCGCGCAATATTGCCCGCGGCATCGAGTCCGATTTGGATATGGATATGCGTAAAATCGGCATCGGCATAACCGATTTTACGATTGAGAGCTTTTCCTATCCGGAAGAAATCAAGAAGATGCAGGAAAAGGCGGCGGCGCAGTCTATGGTGGGCGATATGAACAGATATACCCAGATAGCGGCGGCTGACAGCATGGGAAAAGGCCGTGCAGGCGGCGGAATCGCTTCCGATATGGTGAATCTGCAGATGGGAATGGCGCTTGGGCAGCAGATGGTCGGTCAGATGAACCAGAGCATGAATCCCGGGATGCAGAATATGGCGGGCGCAAACGGCGCGGCGGGTGCAGGTCCCAAATTCTGTCCTGACTGCGGAACGCCCACAGGCGGCACGAAATTCTGCGGAAACTGCGGGAAACAGTTGTTTTAGTCAGCCGGGTTCGGGAATGCAGGGAAAGCAAAAAAAGAAACAGGCAGAAAAGAGAATGGGCTACTGCGGTAGTCCATTTTGGCCGGAAAAAGTATAATTTGTGGGCGGAAAGGCATGGTTATCTGAATGAGCATTTACGATACACTGAATGAAGAACAAAAAAAAGCGGTCGTTACGACTTCCGGCCCGGTGCTCGTGCTGGCGGGAGCAGGAAGCGGCAAGACCCGTGCGCTGACGCATCGAATCGCATGGCTGATTGAAGAGGAAGGCGTGAATCCGTATAATATTATGGCGATTACCTTTACGAATAAGGCGGCCGGGGAAATGAAAGAGCGGGTAGAGCAGTTAATCGGCTCCGGTTCGGCAGTATGGGTATCGACTTTCCATTCTACCTGTGTGCGGATTCTGCGGCGTTATATCGACAGAATCGGGTTTGATAATAATTTCACAATATATGATACGGACGACCAGAAAGGCATTATCAAGGAAGTCTGTAAGAAACTGTCGATTGACACGAAGATGCTAAAGGAACGGACGATTCTTTCCGCCATTTCTTCCGCAAAGGATGAGCTGATTTCTCCGACGGAATATGAAATGCAGAATATGGGAGATTATAACGGCAGCAGAATTGCCAGAGCCTATAAAGAATACCAGGCGGCGCTGCATAAGAACAATGCGTTGGATTTCGATGATTTAATCGTTAAAACGGTTGAGCTTTTTAAAAGTGTTCCGGAAGTGCTGGACAATTATCAGAGCCGTTTCCGTTATATTATGGTAGACGAATATCAGGACACGAACACGGCGCAGTTTGAGCTGATTCGGCTGTTGGCCGCCAAATACAGGAATCTGTGCGTGGTGGGCGATGACGACCAGTCCATTTACAAGTTTCGTGGAGCAAATATTCGGAATATTCTGGACTTTGAGAAAGTATATCCGGAAGCCTGCGTTATCAAACTGGAGCAGAACTACCGTTCCACGCAGAATATACTGGATGCCGCCAATGCCGTTATTAAGAACAATATCGGCCGTAAGGACAAGGCCCTCTGGACCGATAAAAAAGACGGTTCGTCCATTCATTTTCAGCAGTTCGACACGGCGCTCGACGAGGCGGACTATATTGCCGAAAGCGTGAGGACGAAGAAACGGGAGATAAAAGCCGATTATGGGGATTGTGCGGTGCTTTACCGGACAAACGCGCAGTCGCGTATGCTCGAGGAACGTTTTATCATGAAAAGCATTCCCTATCAGGTAGTCGGCGGCGTGAATTTCTATTCCAGAAAAGAAATTAAAGATATACTCGCTTATTTAAAGACGATTGATAACGGACGCGATGATGTGGCCGTGAAAAGAATTATCAATGTGCCGAAGAGAGGAATCGGCGCAACAACAATTCTGCGGGTACAGGAATATGCGGACAGCAGAAACATCAGTTTTTACGACGCGCTGCGGGAGGCGGACCAGATTATGACAATCGGGAAAAGCGCGTCCAAACTGAAACCTTTTGTCACCATGATTCAGGCGTTTCGAAGCAAACTGGAATTTTTTAATCTGGAAGACCTCGTAAAAGACATTTTGGAAACAACAGGTTATGTGCGGGAACTGGAGGAATCCGATGCGGAGGACGCGGAAGACCGGATTGAGAATATCGACGAATTAATCAGCAAAGCGGCGGCATATGACGAGGCGCATGAAGAGCCGAACCTGAGCGAATTTCTCGAAGAGGTGGCGTTGGTCGCGGACATCGACCAGGTGTCCGATGATACGAACAAAGTACTTTTGATGACGCTGCACAGCGCAAAAGGACTGGAATTTCCCCATGTTTATCTGGCCGGGCTGGAAGACGGCGTTTTCCCGAGTTATATGACAATTACCTCGGATGACCCGTTGGAAATTGAAGAAGAACGAAGACTCGCCTATGTGGGAATTACGAGGGCAAAAGAAGATTTGACGATTACCTGCGCCAGACAGCGTATGGTGCGCGGCGAGACACAGTATAATCCGGTCAGCCGTTTTGTCAAGGAAATCCCGCCGCTATTGTTGGACCATAAACTTCCCAGGCCGAAAATCAGAGAGTATGACGATTATGAGGAAAGGGGAAGCGGTTACGGTTACGGCGGCATGGCGGGCGGAAGCGGCTATTCGCGGAGCGGAATACAGCAGGACGGCTACGGCCGGAGGGATATGCCGGAGGATAACGGCTATCACCGCAATGCCGGAATGAGCGGGCAGACCGGTTATCAGAGGCGGTTCGGCATCGATGCGGATACCGTTTTCGACAGGCCAAAGGCCGTTGCAAAACCGAAAGCGGTTGCAAGGCCGAGACGTACCGCTTACGAAGACCAGCCTTATATTACGAGGACTACGGCTCAGATTGCCGAACAGACGGCGAGCTTTTCATCCGCAGGCGGTCTCGGTTATGGAGAGGGTGACCGGGTAAGACATTTGAAATATGGCGAAGGAACCGTGGTGAAAATCGAAGAAGGCCCGCGCGACTACCAGGTTACGGTGGTTTTCGATGAAGTCGGCCAGAAAATCATGTATGCCGGGTTTGCGAAGTTGAAGAAAGCATAGGACGGCAGAACATGTAGCGGAAGAAAGGAGAAGAAACGATGATATTCGAACCCTTAAAGGTAATAGATAAAACCGGATGTGAAGTCATATTGCGAAATGCACGGACATCGGATGCGGAAAATCTGATAAACTACTTAAAAATTACGACATCCGAAACACCCTGGTTGATTCGGGAACCCGAAGAAGTTACTTTATCAGTCGAGGAAGAACAGCGTTTCATCCGGGGAATCATGGATGCGGACAGGGAGTTAATGCTCGTCGCAGTGATTGACGGAAAGCATGTCGGAAATTGTTCCCTCATGAGTCTTGGCGGATATAAAAGATACAGCCACAGATGTGACATTGCGATAGCATTGTATCAGGAGTACTGCGGAAGAGGCATCGGAAAAATGATGCTGGAAACTGTTTTGGAAACAGCGAAAAAAGTCGGTTATGAACAGGCGGAACTGGAAGTCATTGCGGATAACAGGAATGCAATCGCCCTATATGAAAATTTGGGCTTTGAGAAATATGGACACTTTCCCAATCATATGAAATACCGGAACGGAAACTATGCAGATGCGTGTTGGATGATGAAAAAGCTGTGACAAATTGACGGAAAATTTGAAAAGATGAAAAAAGTATAGTAAAAATTTCTGATTAGTGGTATATTATATTGTATAGCGCAATGAAAGCGGGAAAAACTGGAAACTGTTATCAATCATTTAGGAAAGAGAGGATTTGGTATGAGCAGAACAGATATTAAAGAGGAAGTTTTGAATAAATTGGACGAGGTATTGGACAATACGAGAGTAGCTGAGCTTTTGGGCAAGAAGAAAGAAGAAGAGAAGAAAAGCAATACTATTTTATGGGTGTTTGCAATTATCGGTGCGATTGCGGCGGTAGCGGGAATCGCATATGCGGTATATCGTCATATGCAGCCGGATTATCTGGATGATTTTGATGATGATTTCGACGACGACTTCGACGACGACCTGTTCGAAGATGAAGAGGATGAGGAAGAGCCTGCGAAGGAAACGGCAGACAATCAGTAAGTTGTTGGAAAATGGGATTGCCCGTATGACAGGAAGGGAATCCATATTATAAAAAGAATGCGGCAGGATGTATAAGGAAACACGGTACATCCTGCTTTTTATGTTATATCGCAGACTGTGAGAAAGGTATGGTTATCAGGATGAAAAAAGGACAGGTTCTGGAAGGCGTCGTTACGAGGATAGATTTTCCAAACAAAGGAATCGTGGAAACGGAAGAGGGCATTTGTATGGTAAAAAATGCTTTGCCGGGGCAGCGGGTCAGATGTTCGGTCAATAAGGTCAGAAAAGGAAAGGCGGAAGGAAGGCTTCTGGAAGTCGTCCTTCGTGCGCCGCAGGAAACAGACAGCCCCTGTCCTCACTTTGGCATCTGCGGCAGCTGTATTTATCTCTCCTTTCCTTATGAGGAGCAGCTTCAAATCAAGGAAGCACAGGTAAAAAGACTGTTGGATACCGTGCTGAGCGGACAGAAAGAATACCGTTTTGAAGGAATCCGGCCGAGCCCGGTCTGTTTTGGCTACCGCAATAAAATGGAATTTTCCTTCGGGGATGAGATAAAGGACGGCCCGCTGTCTCTCGGAATGCACAAAAGAGGCAGTTTTTACGACATCGTATCGGTTACGGACTGTCAGATTGTGGATGAAGATTACCGCCGTATTTTAAAAGGCGTCAGAGACTATTTTGCAGCGAAACAGGAGCAGGGCATTCCGATTACCTTTTATCATCGGCTTCGCCATACCGGCTATCTGCGTCATCTCCTCGTTCGGAAGGCGGCGAAAACCGGAGAAATTCTGTTAGCCCTTGTGACAACGACACAGACGCCGGAAAGCGGAAGGCGCTCTGAAGAATTGCTTTTTGATGAGGAAAAGCTTTCTGATGAGGAAAAGCGTTCTGAGGCGGCTTTGTCCGAGGCAGAGCTGCTCGACGGCATGAAAAACGACTTGCTCGCTTTACCGTTACAAGGGAAAATCGCCGGTATTCTGCATATCAGAAACGATTCCGTCGCTGACGTGGTTCAAAGCGATGAGACGACTGTTTTATATGGAAAGGAGTATTTCTACGAAGAACTGCTTGGTCTGAAATTCCGCATTTCTCCTTTTTCCTTCTTCCAGACAAACAGCCTCGGGGCGGAAGTGCTGTATCAGACGGCAAGGGAGTATATTGCGGATTGCGCGGCGGACAAGGTGGTTTTTGATTTATACAGCGGAACCGGCACAATTGCGCAGTTGATGGCGTCGGTGGCGAAGCGCGTTATCGGCGTGGAAATTGTGGAAGAAGCGGTGGAAGCGGCGCTCGAAAATGCAAAATTGAATGGTTTACATAACTGTGAATTTCTGGCCGGCGATGTGCTGAAAGTTCTCGACACCATAGAGGAAAAGCCGGACATGATAATCCTCGACCCGCCCCGCGACGGTATTCATCCGAAAGCGCTTCAGAAGATAATACGATATGGCGTGGAAAATATTTTGTATATATCTTGTAAACCGACAAGCCTCGTGCGGGATTTGGAGGCTTTTCTGGCGGGCGGATATGCGGTGGAGCGGGCCGTGGCCGTGGATATGTTTCCGTTTACCGGGGGGATTGAAAGTATCGTGTTGCTTTCCAAACTTCATACAAAACAGAATATAGAAGTGGAATTGGAAATGAGCGAGATGGATTTAACTGCGGCGGAGAGCAAGGCAACCTATGAGGAAATCAAGGATTATGTGTTGGAGCATACGGGATTGAAAGTCAGCAGTTTATATATCGCACAGATAAAGGAGAAATGTGGGATCATTGAGAGGGTGAACTATAATCAGCCGAAATCAGAAAATTCCAGACAGCCGAAATGTCCGCTAGAGAAAGAAACGGCTATAAGGAGGGCATTGGAACATTTTCATATGATTTGATGGCGGTTTGGAAATGATGTGATAATTTTTGTAAGTTTTTACGTGGAAAAATTATACAGAATAAACTTTTTAAATATGTTTTTAATACTTTTACGAGATTTAAGAATTAAGATGATTAGGAGAAAAGAATGATTTCAGGAGAATACTACCAAACAAAATGTAGAGAGACAGGTTATAGTGATGAATTGAAGCAGTGTATTGAAAATGCTTGTGAATATTGTATTGATAATATGCAAGCGACAGTTTCAGGAAATCCTTATTATAAGGGAGAGCATCCACTCATGTTATTGGGTGAAATTCAGAGTGGAAAAACAAGAGCATTTACGGGTTTGATGGCTTTAGCATTTGACAATGGATTTGATTATATTTTTATATTGACTAAAAATAATAAAGCGTTAGTTGAACAGACATATAAACGAATGAGAAAGGAATTTAAGACATTTATAGACCAGGATAAAGTGGATGTGAATGATATTATGAAATTGCAAGATGAGCTAACACCGTATGAATTGGATAAAAAGTTAATCATTATTGCAAAAAAGCAAAAGGATAATTTGCATAGAATTAGTAGTTTTATTAGATACACGATGATTAACGGTGAGAAAAATTGTTTAATTATCGATGACGAAGCAGATACGGCGAGCATAGGGTATGAAAAGATTAAAGATTCCATGGAAGATTTTAATCTCCGTACTGTAGCAACTGAAGTTGATAAAATTAGAGGAAGTTTAGATGGGTGCATGTTTGTTCAAGTTACAGCGACACCATACGCATTGTATTTACAGCCGGATTTTGAAGGAATGGAAATAAAACCTATAAAGCCGCTAAAAACAGTTTTAGTGCCATCTGGGGAAAAATATATAGGAGGAGAGTATTATTTTTTAAAGTCAAATGATGAGAACAGTCAAGGGAGGTTTATATTTGAAGAGGTGTCTGATGAGGAGCAAGAGATAGTTTCAGCTAAAATTACAGATAGACGAAGATTTAAAGAAGAAGAAATTCTCATTAGAGAAGATAGAATGTCAACTTTTAAGCGTGGAATCATTAATTTTATTATGGGAGGATGTATTTTAAACAGAAATGGGAAAAAACAAAAATACGCCTATGTCATTCATACAGCGGTTGCGCAACAGGCGCATGACAGAATTGCTAATATTACAAAAACACTGATTTATCAGCTTAAAGAAAAAGCTGAGGAACATATTGTATACATAGAGAAACTCTTGCAGGAGAGTTACTTTCAATTACAAGATTTTATACTACGAGAAAAATTTATGAGAGTATGGTAAAGATTACGGAAATTGATGTTGCTTTAAGAGATGATATTAGACACAATAGATTTGAAGATGGAATATGTTTTATCGAACGCAGGGGAGATACAGCGTCTACGGCTAAAATAGTGCCATGTTCACCAAGCAAGATTTCAGTTTCAAATGTGGTTTATTTAAAGCCTTCATCTCGTATTTTACCTATTGGCTTTTTGCCAAAAGCGAAAGCAATTTCGGATAAAGTAGTAAGGGATGTTAATTTGATAATAGATAGTATTATGCCGAGAGAACAAAAGAGAGAAGTAATCATTGATATTGTTAAGGCTGAAAAGCTAATTGAAAAAGTATATAGCTGTCTGGTTCCAGATGAAAATACAGAGAGATTTGTAGAATACGATAAAATGATTTCTATATTAAGGTATGTTTCAAAGCAGTCGGAAAAATGTTACTTAATTGTAAGGAGAAATCGTAATATGCCAAAATATAAAGAGGGCATGAAGTATATAGATTCTCCAGATACTGGACAGGATGAACAAAAATTAGCCAGAGAAATTTCCATAGATATGCCATGTTTAACTTTATTGCATCAAAATGGCGTTGCTAAAGGTTGGAAAGGTAGGGAATTTTGGTGGCCGATATTAACTTTGCCTAAGAATACACCTAAAACAATTTATGCTTTGCCAAATGTGGATGTAAGAATAAGAAAAAGGTAAATATGGTAATTGGCAAATAGGAATATGGGAGGTGTTTTATGGATAAGCGCAAGCGGATGGGAAAAGATAAAGAGGGAGTGATTTTTCCGGTTGCTCCAAATCTTTTTGAAATGAGTGATAGTTATTTGCAATTTATAGAAGAAATTAAGAAAGAAATTCAGAAGCAGAGAGTGTCAGTTGTAATGAATGCCAATGCAAGCATGATTTGTCTTTACTGGAATATTGGCAGGGCTATTTTGAAAAAACAAGAGGAAGAGGGATGGGGAGCAAAGGTTATTGACCGTATGTCAAAGGATCTGAAAATTTCTTTTCCAGAAATGTCCGGCTTTTCTCCACGTAATATTAAATATATGCGCAAATTTGCCCAGTGTTGGGGGGATGAAGAAATAGTGCAACGGGTCGTTGCACAAATACCATGGCGGACAAATATTACTTTGATGGATAAATTAAAAACACAGGAAGAACGTATATGGTATGCTGGTAAAACAATAGAAAATGGTTGGAGTAAAATGATACTTGAATTACAGATACAAAGTAAATTAATGGAACGAACTGGAAAAACAGTCAACAATTTTCCTGCGGCACTGCCACCGCTTGATTCTGATATGGCGAATCAGATATTTAAAGATCCTTATTTGTTTGACTTTCTAGGAACTGATATGCCAAGACGTGAAGTGGAAATAGAACAGAAACTAACAGAACATATTCAAAGTTTTCTATTAGAATTAGGACAGGGATTTGCATTTGTTGGTCGGCAGGTTCATTTAGAGGTTGAAGGACAGGATTTCTATTTGGATCTTTTGTTTTATCACTTGAAATTACGCTGCTATGTTGTGATAGAATTGAAAGCCTGTGATTTTGAACCGGGATTTATCAGCCAATTAAATATGTATCAGAATATAGTAAATGATATTTTGTGTCATCCTGACGATAAACCTACAATCGGACTTTTGCTGGTTAAGGGTAAGAATAAAACTGTAGTGGAATATTCTTTATCTGGTTATCAGAACCCAATTGGTGTTGCAGATTGGCAGAATCAGCTCACACAGTCTTTGCCAGAGGAGTTCCAGAGCAGTTTGCCTTCTATTGAAGAAATAGAAAAAGAATTAGAATAATAACAAAATTAACAGCAAAAGTGCAACGGCCGTTGCACAAATGGGATAACAGCCATGAGGGGCGGTCAGTGGCTTAAATCAATTCGGTTTAAGCTACCATTATTGAAAATGATTTATGTATAGGTTTGGACAATGATGAACATGTGGAGACGGTTGTGAGGCTTGCCAACGTCATTAGCAGTCAGTTAAAATAATTTGCCCGAAAGAACGCATCTTAAACCAGATAATACGCAGCATGTGCAAAATTGCCTTCATCATTCCATGTTGTATGATAATGTAACATTATCAAAAACATAGGAGATGAGGAATATGAAAAAGGTAATAAAACTGGTGGCAGTCATACTTGCGTCAATGACTGTTCTGGCATGTGCAGGGAGCATATTTATGGGAAAATATGTTGCAGAACAGATTCTTTATCAAAACAAAGGAAATGATACAAAGGGCAACAGCGTCAGGCAGCTTGAAATCTGGGGATATAACCTTGAGAACTTCCTTGAAAACCATAAAGGAGAAGAATTTGAAGTGACGGCGGAAGATGAAAATGTAGTCCCGGGCACGATATTCAAATCCGCAATTTGTTCAGATAAATGGGTGGCGCTTGTCCACGGTGCGGGCGGGGACAGAGTGAGTACCTATCCGCTGGCGGAGGAGTATCTTAAAAGAGGATATAATGTAATCGCATTTGACCAGCGGGGAAGTGGGGATAACGGGGACGACAGGGTAACATTCGGCATTCTGGAAGCGATGGATGTGGAAGCCGTTGTTCAATATGCAAGAAATGAACTCGCTGCTGCGACGGTAATTGTTCATGGGCAGTCAATGGGCGCTCAGACCGTAGCTTTATATGCTTCCGGGGTGAAGGAAGATGATGAAAATGCAGCGGATGCGGTTATTCTGGATTCGCCGGTTCCGGGTATGGAAAGATTTCTCCGCCTGATGTTTGGGGGCGGACCTGAAGGTGCATACGCAATGACTTCCAATTACCTTATTTTTACAAGTAAAATATATATGGATGTCGTATATCACATAGACTTTGACGATGGTGACACAATTTCACGCGTAAAAAATGACAATATACCGACGCTTGTCATTGTTTCAGACGAGGATGAAGTCTGCTTACCTGAGATGGTTATGGAGGTTTATCATAATATAGCAACAGACAATAAAGCTGTCATACATGCTGACAGCGCGCATATTGAAGGGGTTATCGATAATCCGGCCGGTTATATGGAAAGCGTTATGGATTTCCTGGGACAAAACGGTTTACGATAAAAAGATAATGAGACTGAATTTATTTGAAGATAAATCAAATATTGATGAACATGTGGATTTGTATTTTAAAGAAATGAATCCGGTTGTCAGACAGATAATCGATACCGTGAACGCGGAGCGGCCTGTTCTTTACGGCAGGGCGGCGGATGAAGATCTGGATGACGGAGATATCATTTTGCTGGACCCAAAAGAGATTTATTATATGGATTTCGTCGAACGCAGACTTTTTGCATACACGAAAGATGGCGTATTTCGAGTGAAATCAACGCTGGCTTCCTGTGAGGAGCAGCTCTGGAATTATGGTTTCGTCAGGGTTTCCAAATCGAACTTGATTAACATATACAAAATTAAGCAGCTGAAACCGGATATTAACATGAGAATTTTTGCGCTCTTTGATAATGATGAGAAAATTTGCATTAACAGAAATTACAGGAAGAAGTTTCATGAGTATCTTATCAGAATGAAAGGAATTGTTGCAGACTGAGAGAAAGGTATGGTTTTTGTTATGAAAAAGAAATTCGGTCAGTTTTTCATGGAGCTATGTTGTTCCTATACATTCGTTTCGGTGATTGGAGCGGTCGTTAATATGATTGGCGGGACAGAAACGAATAATGTAAATGTCATTATGATGTTTGTATTTTGTACCATAGCCTGTATCGTGTTGAACCTCCATAAGCTGTTTGATTATTTCAGTCCTCTTTTTATGATTGTAGTGCAATATGTGATTGCCACGATACTTGTGTTTGGAACGGCGTATATGTTTGGTCTGATTTCAGAGGAACCGCTGACCCGGAAAAACTGGTATGAATTATTCCGGTCTTTTACAATTCCTTATTTTATCGGCGCGGGAATTTATTATTACGGAATTTATGCGGAAGCCAAAGTCCAGAGTCATATGATAAAGGAAATACAAATGGCTGACGAAAAAGGCAAATCAGCGGGCTAAAACACGGCATCACACCATTTTTGCAGGATGCACTGTTCACATCTGGCTTTTCTGGCCGTGCAGACGCTCCTGCCATGATATATGAGCTGAAAGTTGATGCGGTTCCAATGCTCTTTGGGAAGCGCCTTCATCAATTCTTTTTCCACCTGTACCGGATTGCTTCCGGCGGCCCAACCGATTCTTTTTGAAATGCGGAATACATGGGTGTCTACGGTTACGCCGGGAATCCCGTAAGCGTCAGCAAGGAACAGCGTCGCGGTTTTGCGGCCGACGCCGGGCAGCTTCACCAGTTCTTCGATGGTCTTCGGAACTTTACCGTTATACTCTTCACAAAGCATTTCACAGCATTTTTTGATATTTCTTGCTTTCACTTTATACAAGCCGATGCTTTTGATGGCTTCTTCCAGGTCTTCCAAAGGGGCGCCGACGATGGCGCTGATGTCCGGGAATCCGGCCCACAGGCCGGGCAGCGCTTCATCCACCTGTTTATCGGTGCTCTGGGCGCTCAGCATAATTGCCGTAAGAAGCTGCCAGTCCGCCGTATGGACAAACCCTTCTTTGACCGTGCCGTATTCCTTATCAAGTGTATTCAAAATCTTTTTTGTGTTTTCTTTTGTCATGCTGTATTTCCCTGTTCTTTGGCGTGGTAATAGGTAATTGCGAAACGCATGATTTCAAGATAGTAGTTGTGCGAAACAGACAGAACCTTCGAAAACAGAGTTTTGCAATTATTGGGCGTGGTAAAACCGAAAAGATTCGCTTTGGTATCGCGCCGTATATTGCTTTTATTGTATCACAACGCGGAATTTGGGAAAACCATTTGTTTGAATGAAAGGGTTACCTGTGAAAACGGTTACCGACCGACAAAGTGTACCTTAAAAACTGCAATTTATACCGGTGTTCATCATACGACGGCGGGATTTGTTATACTGATATTCATGCAGGTTTTCTGCACAAATGGCGAAAACTGAGAAAATAGATAAAAGGGTGTGATTTTGATGAGAAAAAGAAAAACAGCCGTTTTTCTGGCCGCGTTTCTTTTTGGAATTGTCTGTTTAGCGGGATGCGGCAGGCAGGAAAAAGAAGAATTGATATCCGTCAGGCAGTTAGATGACCCTCAGTATACGATTGGCGTCGGAGAGGGCACGGCGGGCATGTACTTGATGGAAGAGTATTTTCCTGAAGCGGCATACAAGACTTTTACCGATGGTGTAACGGCTTATATGGCGGTTGAACAGGGGAAACTGGATGCGTTTGTCTATGACCGCGTAATGATGGAATTTGCGATTGCAAACGGTCTGACGGGGGTAAAGCTGCTCGATGAAAATATTGGAGAAAGCATAGATGTTGCAGTCGGTATTTCTCCCAAAACAGAAATTCCGGAGCTTACGGAAAAAGTAAATCAGTTTCTGGCGGAACTGAAGGCTGACGGAACGCTGGACGATATGTATTACCGGTGGGTGCAGTCCGCGGATAAGACGATGCCGGACATTCCGAAGCCGGAAGCGCCGGACTGCAAGCTGCGGGTAGGAACAACGGGACTTGTACAGCCGTTCAGTTACTATGAAGGTTCGACGCTGACAGGATATGACATTGAACTGATTTATCGTTTTGCGGAATGGATGAATGCGGAAGTGGAAATCAGAACGTATGATTACGGAGGCATTGTCGCGGCGGCAGAGAGCGGTGACATCGACTGTATCATGGGGAATTTGAACGCCACAGAGGAGCGGCGGCAGCATATTCTCTTTTCCGACTGCGTGTATCCTTCGGTGACGGCCGTAATGGTGCGGACCGGCACTGTGGGAGAAGCGGAAAACGAACAAAAAGAGTACGAGACGCTTTCGGATTTCGGCGGTGAAAAGTTCGGAACGCTGAACGGAAGCGTGGCGGATAAGCTTGTTCAGGGGGTAATCGATGACGCGGAAGATTTTTACTATTATTATTCTATTTCAGACATTGCAACAGCCATAAAAGCGGGGCGCATAGATGCCGGTGCGCTGGATGAACCGCTTGCGCGTCTGGCGGCGGCCAGAAATGGCGGTCTTAGAATTTTTGAAGAACCGATTGTTCCGGATAAGTACGGTTATGCTTTTCCGAAAGGGAGCCCGCTTTGCGCGCAATTTAGCGAAATCATCGGGCAGTTACATGCGGACGGAACGATTGAAGAACTGAAAGAAAAGTGGCTTGGGGCGGATGAAAGCGTTAAAGTATTGACGGAGCAGACCTGGGATGGGGCAAACGGCACAATTATCTATTATTTCGGCGATGCAAACGAACCGATGACCTATCTGGGAAACGGCGGCGAACCGCTTGGCCTGGAAATCGACCTGATGCTGTTAATCGCGCAAAAACTGGATATGAGAGTGGAAATGACCTCCTGTGAATTTGGAGGGCTGATTGCTGCGCTGGAAAGCGGAAAAGCGGATGTGGCGAGCGGCAGTATGTCGATTACGGCAGAACGAATGCAGCACGTTGATTTTTCGGACACTCACTATGATGCGGCGCTGGTTCTGCTCATACGGGATGAGGACGTTTTGGCGGACGGAGGCAAAAAGGGATTTCTGGAGAGTCTGCAGGACAGCTTCAACAGCACATTTCTTGTGGAAGGAAGGTGGAAGCTGATATTGCAGGGACTTGGCGTTACGGCGCTGATTTCCGTTTTTTCCGGAATTTTTGGATTGATGCTCGGTTTTGCGCTCTGTATGCTCCGGCGGATTCCAAGCGGCCCCGTTCGTTTGGGCACGGGCGCTTTTGTCCGCCTGATTCAGGGAACGCCCATCGTTGTTTTTTTGATGATTTTATATTATGTTGTTTTCGGCTCGGTGGATGTCTCCGGCATTTTGGTGGCTGTTATCGGGTTTTCCATTAATTTTGGCGCATATACGTCGGAAATGATGCGGAGCGGTATCGAAACGGTGGACAAAGGACAGAATGAGGCGGCGCTTGCCATGGGCTATACGAAGATTCAGACATTTTTCAAAATCATATTTCCGCAGGCGGCCAGGAATTTTCTGCCTGTATTAAAAGGTGAATTTATTTCAATGGTAAAGATGACTTCCGTAGTCGGCTATATTGCCGTACAGGATTTAACAAAGGTATCGGATATTATCCGTTCCCGGACGATGGAAGCATTTTTCCCGTTGATTGTAACCGCCATCATCTATTTCGCATTAGCCAATGTGATGACAGCAATGATATCCCTTGTGGAACGCAGGATTGAACCGAAACGAAGAAAAAGGACAGTAAAGGGGGTCAGGATGATATGTCAGAACAAAGCATGATATCGCTCAGACATGTGCGCAAGGAATATCCGAATGTCGTTCCGCTTCAGGATATCAGCGTGGAAATCAGGAAAGGAGAAGTGATTTCCGTTATCGGCCCGTCCGGAACCGGGAAATCGACGCTGTTACGCTGCATCAACCTGCTGGAAATGCCGACGGCAGGTGAAATTGTGGTGGGTGGAGAGGTTATTACGAATAAAAAATGCAGGATAAATCTTGTCAGACAAAAGATGGGCATGGTATTCCAGTCTTTTAATCTGTTTGCCCATAAGACGATTATCGAAAATATTATGATGGGGCAGACAGACCTGCTCGGCAGGAGCCGCCAGGAAGCTTATGAAAAAGGGATGGAACTGCTTCGTACCGTCGGTCTGTCCGACAAGGCGCTTTCCTATCCGGATGAGCTTTCGGGAGGCCAGAAACAGCGTGCGGCAATTGCAAGGACGTTAGCGATGGAACCGGAGATTATTCTCTTCGATGAGCCGACCTCTGCGTTAGACCCGACAATGGTCGGAGAGGTGCTTTCGGTCATCCGGCGGCTTGCCGGACAGGGAATGACCATGATGATTGTAACGCATGAAATGAAATTTGCCCGCGATGTGTCCACAAGAATCTTTTATATGGACCAGGGTGAGCTTTACGAGGACGGAACCCCGGAACAGATATTTGAACATCCGAAGCGGGAACGAACGAGGGTCTTTGTCCGACAGCTGAAAGTGCTGCATGAGGAGAATTTGCTGCGAAATTTCGATTTTCCCGCATTTATGACACAGCTTGAAGAGTTTGGAAGAAAACAGCAGCTTTCCCAGAAACAGATATATGCCATGCAGCTTGTGACGGAAGAAGCGCTGCTGCAGAAGCTTCTCCCTGCCGCTCCTGATATGAAGATAATGGTAGACGTGGAATACGGCGAAAAGGAAAACCTGACAGAAATGCGTTTCTCTTATGAAGGCGTTCCTTTTCATCCGTTCAGAGACGAAAATGACCTGTCGGTCCGCATGTTGAAAGGCGTTGCGGGAAAGATAGAGCACAGCTTTTCGGATGGGATAAACTGTCTGACAATCGGATTATAGGAAATTGCGACAGTGTAAACCATTCAAGGAGAATGCAGCGCATTCTCAGAGTTTGCCGCAGGCATACTCTTAATCGTCGCCGCCGGGCGACGATTTTTTATTGTCCTGAATGCGCTTGTGAGACTATCCGTTTCATGATAGAATGTACAAAAAACGAAAGGGGCGGTAAGGATGCTGAATAGACCGCAAAAATTAAGAAAAGGCGACAGGGTAGCTATTGTCAGTCTGTCGAAGGGCATACTCGGAGAGGAATTCTGCAGCCATAATCTGGAAATCGGTGTCAAGCGTCTCAGGGAATACGGGCTGGAACCGGTATTCATGGAAAATACGCTGAAAGGCATTACATATCTGAAAGACCATCCGGAGGCGCGGGCGGCCGATTTGAAACAGGCTTTTATGGACGATTCCATTGCCGGCATTCTCTGTGCCATCGGCGGAGACGATACTTATCGTCTGCTGCCATATCTCATGGAAGATGCGGCGTTTGTCCATGCGGTAAAAAAGCATCCGAAGCTGTTTGCGGGGTTTTCCGACACGACTGTCAACCATCTGATGTTCTATAAGCTCGGACTGAGTACTTTTTACGGGCCGAATTTTATCTGTGATTTGGGTGAGATTGCGGCGGATATGCTGCCATACACCCGGAACGCTTTTGAAAGCTATCTGGAAGGGAGTAAGTACCGGGAAATCCGTTCGAGTGAACTATGGTATGAGGAAAGAACGGATTTTTCCAGAGCGGCAATGGGAACGGAGCGGACTGCGCACCGGGAAAGGCGGGGGTATGAGCTCTTGCAGGGACCGGAAGTGTTTTCCGGGGAACTGCTCGGCGGCTGTCTGGAAAGCATTTACGATATATTGTCGGGCACGCGGTATGACGATGAAAAGACGGTCTGCGATAAGTACGGTATTTTCCCGGAAAAAGAAGTGTGGAAAGGGAAAGTGCTGTTTATCGAGACATGTGAGGAAAAGCCGGCGCCTTCGTTTATGGAAAAAGAACTGGAGGCTTTGAAAGAGAGGGGCGTTTTTGAGGCGGTAAGCGGCGTGATTGTCGGAAAACCCCAGGATGAGACGTATTATGAGGAATATCAGGAAGTCCTTCGGAAGGTTATTGATAACGAGCGGCTGCCGGTTGTATATAATGTGAATTTCGGTCATGCCACGCCCCGCTGTGCGCTGCAATACGGCGCGATGGTCAGAGTCGATATGAAAGAGCGCAAAATTGAATATCTTTAGGCTTGCGGAAAAAGACAGATACGGTATAATAAGAACGGATGATGTCATAACCCGGCCCCTGCCAGACAGCGTATGTTCCTGCGGAAGTCCTGGAGAAGCGCCGGAGACAGTCGCGGACCATTACAAAGCATTGGAACATCATGCTTCGGAGTGCATTGCCTGTGGAAGCTGTGAACGGAACTGTCCGTTTGCGGTGGGCGTCGTCGAGAGAATGAAAAAGGCGGCAGAAGTGTTTGGATATTAATAATAAGACAAATAGATATAAAAAAAGCCGTGCGCGGAACCAGGAAAAGAGCGGCGGCGGAAAGGATACGGCCCCGGAATGGCGGATAAATCTACTGCGGAGCGATATACCGTGACGCAATGTATCGAAACGCAATGTACTGCTGTGCAATGTATCACAGTGCGATGTGTCGCACTGGATATGGACAGAACAACTTTAAACAGGGAAGGACGCCTGTCGGAAAATAACAGAAAAGCATTGGAACGGGTCATTGCTTCGGGCGTTCATATCATTATTGCCAGCGGCCGTGCGTTTGAAACGCTGCCGCGGGATATGGTGGAACTGCCCGGTGTGGAATATGCCATTACGTTAAACGGCGCGGCGATGTACCATGTGCCCACCGGTAAATGCCTGAAACGCAGCCGGCTTTCGGCAAAGGCGGCAGAAGCGATTATAAAAGCGACGGAAGGACAGCCCGTTTCTTATGAGGCATTTATTGACGGAACCGCCTATGCGGGAAACGATTTTCTGGAAAATCCGGAAGCTTTCGGATTAACGCCGCAGGCAGCCGCTTATGTAAGGACGACGAGGCATGGCGTGGATGATATTGTACGGTTTCTGCACGAAAACAAGCATCGGCTGGACGGTATGGACATGATTGTGCATGATGCGGCATTGCAGAAAAAAGTATGGGAACTGGCGGCGGAGGCAACGGATGAGGTTTACATAACATCATCAGCTTCGAATCTTGTGGAAATTGCCGACCGGAACGCGGGGAAAAAGGCGGGCCTTGTTTTTTTCACGGAGCTGCTCGGCCTGCGGAGAGAAGAGACGGCGGCGTTCGGGGACGGGGACAATGATATCGAAATGATACGTTACGCCGGCTGCGGCATAGCAATGGGCAATGCGTCGGAAGCCTGCAAAAAGGCCGCAGATTACATTACCGGTCATCATGACGAGGACGGTCTGGCAGAGGGATTAAGAGATATATTGAAATTAATATAACGACATCTGCGGATGGCGGACGGAAAGGTTTTTATATGGAAGAAAAATTTATCGAGGTAAAACAGCTGTACAAGACATTTCACACGAAGAAGCAGACGGTGGAAGTTTTAAAAGGAATCGACCTTTTGGTGGAAAAGGGAGAGATATACGGAATCGTCGGCTTCAGCGGCGCCGGAAAATCCACGCTTGTCAGGTGCATTAACCGGTTGGAAGAACCGGACAGCGGAAGCGTCAGGATTGGCGACAAAGAGATTACATCGCTCGGGAAAAAGGAGCTGAATGCGCAGAGAAGAAAAATAGGCATGATTTTTCAGCAGTTCAATCTCTTTGATTCCATGACGGTAGCCCAGAACATTGCATATTCCCTGAAAATGACGGGAACGCCCTCCAAAGAGGCTGATGCGAGAGTGGAAGAAATGCTGCATCTGGTAGGACTGATGGAAAAAAAGAACGCCTACCCGGGAGAACTTTCCGGCGGACAGAAGCAGAGAGTCGGCATCGCAAGAGCGCTGGCGAACCATCCGGATGTTTTGCTTTCGGATGAGGCGACAAGCGCGCTGGACCCGCAGACGACGATTTCCGTACTGGATTTGCTCAAGGAAATCAACAGGAAGCTCGGTCTGACGATAATCCTGATAACCCATGAGCTGGAAGTCATTAAGTATACCTGCCACCGGATGGCGGTTATGGAAGACGGAAAGATTCTGGAGCAGGGACCGGTAAAGGAGATTTTTCAGAATCCGAAGTGCGCTACCGCAAAGAACTTCATCGGCGTTTATAATCAGTTCAGAAGCGATTACTGGCAGGAGGAAGCGGAATGAGTTTATATAAATATTCTTTTTGGGAAGTGCTGAAACATTCTTTCAGCGCGGAAGTGTGGGAACAGGTCATTCCGGCTATCAGCGAGACAATGTATATGGTCGGCGTTTCTTCCGTTTTTGTCCTTGTATTCGGGATTCTGCTCGGCCTTGTCCTTGTGATGACGAGCAAAGAAGGGCTGATGCCCTGCAAAGTCGTTCATACGATTCTGGGGGCGGTCATCAACTGTTTCCGTTCTCTGCCGCAGGTCATTATCATTATTGTCATGCTGCCGGTGGCAAGGGCGCTGGTCGGAAAATCCTACGGCTCGAATGCCTGTATCATATCGCTTGTGGCAAGTTGCGTACCGCTTTTTGCGAGACTGGTAGAGAGCAGCCTTCTGGAGCTTGACAAGGGTAAAATCGAAGCGGCGAAAGCGATGGGAAGCGGTAATTACCGGATTTTGTTCACCATTATGGTTCCGGAAACGCTTCCGTCTCTGATTCGGGCGTTCACAAACGCGGTCGTTATCGTCATTTCCATGACAGCGCTGGCAGGAAGTTTCGGCGCCGGCGGAATCGGTTATATCGCTGTCACCTACGGTTATACGAGATTCCAGCACGACCTGTTGTTTGCGACCATCATCGTGCTCATCGTTATCGTACAGGCGGTACAGTTAGTCGGAGATACGATTTCCAAACTGATACTGAAAAAACGTCATTTAATTTAAAAATGACATAGTGCGGCATAGATGCCGGACCCAGGAGTCCATGTGACATTTAAGACAGCGCAGGCTGATTAAATGAATAAATGAGAAAAGAGGAGAAAAATTATGAAAAGGAAACTAGCAGTATTGTTGATGACTGCCGTGACAGCGTCTGCCCTTCTGGCCGGATGCGGTAATCAGGCGGGCGAAGCGGGAGGCACAACGGACAACACACAGGAAGCGGCAGACAGCACACAGGAAGCGGCAGACAGCACACAGGAAGCGGCGGACACGAATACCGGGAGCGAAGCGGGAAGTGAGGCGGATTCTGCGGATACGCAGACAGAAAGCGATGCTTCCGGAGAAAAAGTGGTATTGAAAGCGGTATGCGACCTGACGCCGCACAGTGAGATTCTGAATGCGGCTTCCGACCTGTTGGCAGCGGAAGGCATCGAACTGGATATCGTGTCCACGACATGGGATGCTACCTGGAACGATATGCTGATTGACGGTGAAATTGATTTCGCTTATTTCATGCATGTTCCGGCGATGGAGAGCATTGAGGAAGAAATGGGCGCGACTTTATACAGCATGGGAGGCGTTCATGTAGAGCCTTATGCATGCTTCTCTGACAAATACGCGGCGAAGGAAGAACTGCCGGAGAACGCTGTTATTGCAATTCCGAACGATTCTTCCAATGAGTACAGAGCCTTAAAGGTATTGGAAGCGGAAGGCTTCATTAAACTGAATCCGGATATGACGGCAATCGACGCTTCGATTCAGAAAATCGACGAATACCTGATTCCGATTGAAATTGTGGAGATGGACCAGGCGAACATCATTCCTTCCGCTGCGGATTTTGACGCGTATTTTGTCAATGTCAACAGAGCTTTGGAAGCGAGCATCGACACGACTTCCTACCTGATGAGAGAAGGAGAGGATTCCGAGTATGCCAATATCATTACGGTAACGGAAGCGAATCAGGACAACGAGTCGATTAAAAAACTGGTTGAAATTCTGCAGTCCGACGAAATCAAGCAGTTTATTACGGATAATTTCAACGGAGCGGTTATTCCGGCCCAAAATTAAGGGAAGAACCGGGCAGCTGCCGTAAGATAAGCGGGCAGAGGGCGTATGTATGATAAACAATCTGGAATATTACAAAGTCTTTTACCATGTTGCAAAAAGCGGCAGCCTGACGTCGGCGGCGGAAGAACTTGCGATTTCGCAGCCGGCGGTCAGCCAGTCGGTCAGGCAGCTGGAGAACGCGCTTGGCACGCGGCTTTTTGTCAGGGCGCCGAGAGGCGTCAGCCTGACGAAGGAAGGAGAGCTGCTTTACGGTTATGTGGCCAAAGCCTATGAACAGTTCGTACTCGGCGAGAAAAAGCTGAAACAGATGTTAAATCTGGAACTGGGAGAAATCCATATCGGCGCCAGCGATATGACGCTTCAGTTTTATCTGCTTCCTTTTCTGGAACGTTTTCACGAAAAATATCCCGGCATCCGGGTGGCGGTGACGAATGCGCCCACGCCGGAAACGCTGCAAAATCTGCAGGACGGTAAAATAGATTTTGGAGTCGTCAGCACGCCTTTTTCAGAAAACGCGCCGGTATGCGCGGAGAAGGTGCGGGAAATCGAAGACATTTTCGTGGCGGGCAGAAAATTCATTCAGTACAAAAACAAAATGCTGGATTTACAGGAGTTAGAGAAGATGCCTCTGATTTTTCTGGAAGGCATAACGAGTACAAGACATAATATGGAGAAGTTTCTTCTGGAAAATGAAGTGGAAGTTCATCCGGAATTTGAACTGGCGACGAGCGAGATGATTGTGCAGTTTGCGCTGCGTAATCTGGGAATCGGCTGTGTTGTCAGAGATTTTGCGAGGGAATATCTGGAAGACGGACAGCTGTTCGAACTTCGTTTTAACAAGATTATTCCGAGACGGCATTTCTGCGTCGTAACGGACCGGAGAAATCCGATGTCCGCGGCGACCGAAAACCTGCTGCGGCTGTTCCGGGAACAACGGTCGAAGGATGACCGGGAACAGAGAAACAGCGGGATGCTCAATTTGTATCAGGAAGAAAAAACAGAAAGGGCGGAAGCGGGAAATGATTAGAACGATTATATTTGATATCGGCAATGTGCTTGCGGATTTTTCATGGGAAGCGCATTACAGGCGGTTCGGCTATATGGGAGAAAAACTGGAACGACTGGCGAAGGCGACGGTAAAAAGCGACGCCTGGAATGAATATGACAGAGGAGAACTGAGTGACGGGGAAATCATTCGGAAGTTTATCGAAAACGACCCGGAGCTGGAGGAAGATATTATCAGATGCCTCACTGATGTGGAAGGGATGGTTGTGCGGAACGATTATGCGATTCCGTGGATTCAGGAATTACAGGAGAAAGGCTATCGTACCCTGTATTTGTCCAATTTTTCGGAAAGGGCGAAGAAGGAATGTGCGAAAGCGCTGGATTTCCTGCCGTATATGGACGGCGGCATACTGTCTTATCAGGACAAGGTCATTAAACCGATGCCTGAAATCTATCAGCTCTTAATTGAGCGATACCGGCTTGTTCCGGAAGAATGCGTTTTTCTGGACGATACGCAGAAGAACCTGACGGGGGCGGAAGCCTTTGGGATTCATACGATTCTGTTTCGGAACCAGGAACAGGCAAGAGAAGAACTGAGAAAGCTCGGCGTAAGCTGAGCTTTTCATTTTATCCTATAGAAAATTGCGACAGTGTAAACCATTCAAGGAGAATGCGAAGCATTCTTAGAGTTTGCCGCAGGCATACTCTTAATGTCCGCTGCCGAGCGACGATTTTTTATACAGGATTCGGGTGTCAGAAGAGCCCCATTTCGTGGCACGCCGGCACAGTGTAGCAAGATATGATAAATATTTCCAGTAAATTGCAGAGACAGCCGCTGTTTTGTTATTTTATAATGAAAAACAACGGATTATTTTATTTTAATGCAGATTTTATGCAAATGCAGGGGGTATCGGCATGAATACATTGGCATTACCGAGATTGATAAGTGACGGCATGATTTTACAGCAGAAGAAGAAGGTGCATATATGGGGATGGGATGAACCGGGACGGAAAATTACCGTTTCCTTCCTTGACAGAGCCTATTCCTGCGAGACGGACGAAAACGGCGGATGGGAGGTCTTCCTGGATGAGCAGACGCCGGGCGGCCCGTATGAGATGCGCATTCTGGACAGCGCCGGGGAAGAAAGAAATCTGAGGGATGTTCTGGTAGGCGATGTATGGATGTGTTCCGGTCAGTCCAATATGGAACTTCCCATGCGCAGGGTGCTGGACCGGTATCCCTGTGAACCGGAACAGTGTGACAATCCGTTTATCCGCACATTTAAAATTATAGAAAAGAGCGATTTCCACGGTCCTTGTCAGGAGCTTGAGAGCGGGGAATGGACGGCGGTAACGCCCGATACGCTGCCGGATTTCTCGGCGACGGCGTATTTCTTTGCCAGGCATCTGTACCGGATAACCGGCGTGCCGGTTGGATTGATTAATGCCAGTCTCGGGGGCTCGAGAATCGAATCCTGGATGGGAAGAGATATGTTGGCGGGGCAGCATGATTTTCTGACGCTGGCCGATAAGTATGGCAATGATGATTTCGTAAAGGGGCAGCTGAAAAAGAATGAAGAGCAGACCCTTGCCTGGCATAACCGTCTGGACAGCATGGATTTGGGACTTCGGGAGAACTGGGAGCAGGAGGAAGCGGGAAAAGAGCCGGGTATTTCGGCATGGAAGAATGTAGAAATCCCGTTCTTTTTTGAGCATACGGAATTAAAAGGCTTTATCGGAAGCGTATGGTTCCGGAAAGAATTTACCGTCGATGAAAACCTTGCGGGGAAAGAGGCGAAACTGTGGCTCGGAACGATTGTGGACAGCGATACGGTCTATGTCAACGGCGTCTGCGTCGGTCATACGGATTATCAGTATCCGCCCCGGAAATATATTGTGCCGGAAGGTCTTCTGCGGCAGGGAAAGAATCAGATTGTCATCCGTGTCAAATGTGAGACCGGCCACGGAAGATTCACCGACGGCAAGACATACGCGATTTTCCGCGAAGAAGAACGGATAGAGCTGTCGGGCGCATGGAAGTACAGAATCGGCGCTTCCTGCGGGATGATTGAAGAAACGGATTTCGTCAACTGGAAGCCGACTGGACTTTATCATGCGATGACGGCGCCCTGCCACAACTATATGGTGGCCGGAATTTTATGGTATCAGGGAGAGTCCAATACCCATGCCGCCGCCTCCCGTTATCTGGAGCTGACGGAACGGATGATTGCCGGATATCGGGCAAAATGGAAAGATGAACTGCCTTTTTTCTATGTGCAGCTTCCGAATTTTGCGGCGGATGTTTATGAAAAGGAACGGAACGAGACATTCAGTGACTGGCCGGGCATCCGGGAAGCGCAGAGACAGGCGTTAAAAATTCCGGGTACGGGAATGGCAGTTGCCATCGACCTGGGGGAAGATAATGACCTTCATCCGTTGAATAAAGAAGGAATCGGCTATCGTCTGGCAATGCAGGCGGCGGCAAATCTGTACGGGCTCCGGATAGAGTGCAGCGGTCCGCAGGTTGAAAAAGTCAGCATGGAACAGGTTTCGACGGACGAATATCAGCAGCAGGCGGATGGATTGTCATCGTCTGACGACCGGTCTGATGACCGGATTCCGATGACCTGGCAGGTGACGCTTCACTGTCGGAACGCAACGGGAATGTATGCTTATTCCGAGGATAAGGGAACGGAAATCAAAGATTTTGAATTTGTGGATGAAAAAGGCAGGATTTATCCTGTCAGGGCTGTCATTTTCAAAAAGGATATTGTTTTAAAGTGTGAAAAAAAGATAGAAAATATACGGGAAATAAGATATTGTTATCATAATACGAACCGGGGGGCATTGCTTTATAACGAAGACGGATTTCCGATGAGCCCGTTCCGGCTGGAATACGGCGTATAATCAGGATTCCAGGCATGTTTCCTTTTTGGCCTGGTTCAGCCGTTTATATTCGGACGGCGTACAATGTTTGGCAGCCTTGAAAATGCGGTTGAAGGTGGAAAGGCTGCCGAAACCGGAACGCATTGCCACTTCGGTAATGGAAATATTCGGCTGAATCAGCAGGCTTTCCGCGTGGGCAATCCTTTTCTGCGTCAGATATTCGTAACAGGATGTGCCGGAAAACTGCTTAAACAGTCTGGAAAAGTGGAACTTGGAAAAGCCGGCCAGGTCAGCCAGATAATCCACGCTGATATTTTCCGTGCAATGGTCGGTTATGTAATTGCAGACGTCCATGAATTTTTCTATATATTCGTGCTGTTTGTTTGAGGTAATGCCGGGAAATTTTTCGCTGGCATTGAAATTGGCACGTCCGATGGCGACAAAAAAATGAATAATCAGCGCGTAAATGCAGGCTTCGGTGAAGGCAATCCGGTTATCGTATTCGTTGCTGATTTCATTCAGATAGGAAGCGAGCTGCCTGTTCAGTTCCGGATATTCTTTCCGGCTGATGAGGGCGTAAGGATGCAGGGAATGGATTAAAGAGTCCATTCCTTTTACATTACAGACGAGGCTGTAATCCAGAAGGATGATGAGACGTTCGCCTTCGTCACCGTCCGCGTCCGGCAGCGGAGCAATCAGGCGGTGCAGCGTGCCTGGCGGCGTTATGAAAATATCTCCTTCATCAAAGGTATGGGATGTATCGTCGATGACGACGGTATATTCCTTCCGGATGGGCATGATGATTTCCATCGCCGTATGCCAGTGGGGCGGATAATCTTCCGCTTCCATATTATGATAAAGCTTGATGGACGGAAAAAAATCATATGCTACCGTTTCATGAATGCCGTTCAGAATTTTTATCATATGGAAATCTCCTGTCGTTTCTTTTCTATGCATATCTATATGTACGTTGTTTTTTGTTTCATCTATGCCCGCTACTTTATTGATAGCATAAACAGAAGAAAGTGTCAAATCAAATTTTGCTATACGATAATGGTGAAAAATAGTCAAAAACGGGCAAGGTGCTTTGTCAGAATAAAAAAATTATATGGAAAGTATCAAAAATGGATAAAAAACAAACATATTTTCAAGTTTTTGCAAAAATATATTTAGCAATATTTAGGAATGACAAAGCAAAATGTGAAGAGTCGGAAAGACAGGAACGTTGTATACTTTGACTAATAATAGGGGTGGAATTTGCTTGATTTATGGCATAATATCAGTCAATAAGAGTTGAACCGGAACGGTTCGAGTAACAAAATGAATAACAGGAGGACCATGAATGGAACTTGTAAGAAACGAAGTCAAAAATGCAGAATTTGAAAAACGCGCCCGCGGTCTGGTCGCACAGATGACATTGGAGGAGAAGGCTTTTCAGATGGTGCACGGCGCTCCTGCGATAGAAAGACTGGGCATCAAAGCTTATAACTGGTGGAATGAGGCGCTCCACGGCGTGGCAAGAGCAGGAACGGCGACCGTATTTCCGCAGGCAGTCTCGCTGGCGGCCACATTTGACGAAGATTTTCTGGAAGAAGTAGCTGACGCCATTTCCACGGAAGGCCGGGCGAAGTTCAACGCACAGCAGAAATATGAAGATTTTGATATTTACAAAGGGCTGACGTTCTGGTCGCCCAACGTCAATATTTTCAGAGACCCGAGATGGGGCAGAGGCCATGAGACATTCGGGGAAGACCCTTACCTGACATCCAGACTCGGCGTGCGGTTCGTGGAAGGAATACAGGGACATGATGAGAACTATATGAAGGCAGCGGCCTGCGCGAAACATTTTGCGGTACATAGCGGTCCGGAAGACCTGCGCCATGAGTTCAATGCCGAGGCGGGCAAGCAGGATATGTATGAGACATACCTTCCGGCATTTAAAGCCTGTGTGCAGGAAGCGAAAGTGGAAGCGGTCATGGGAGCGTATAACCGTACGAACGGAGAACCGTGCTGCGGAAGCAAAACATTGCTGCAGGATGTTCTGCGGAAAGAATGGGGCTTTAAGGGACATGTAGTTTCCGATTGTTGGGCGATTCGCGATTTTCATGAAGGACATGGCGTTACGGCGGGTGCGGAAGAGTCGGTGGCGCTTGCGGTCAGAAACGGCTGCGACCTGAACTGCGGCAATCTTTTCGTTTATGTGAAGGATGCGGTAGAGAAAGGTATGATACCGGAAGAACGGGTGGACGAGGCGCTCGTGCATCTCTTTACGACGAGAATGAAGCTCGGTCTGTTCGATGAAAAGGCGAAAACGCCGTACGATGAGATTCCGTATACGGCGGTCGATTCGAAAGAGATGCGGGAGCTGAATCTGAAAGCGGCGGAGAAATGTGTCGTTCTTTTGAAAAATGACAATCATCTTCTGCCATTGGACAAAACAAAAATCAATACCATCGGCGTTATCGGCCCCAATGCCAATAACCGGAAAGCGCTGATTGGAAATTATGAGGGAACGGCTTCCCGTTATTATACGATTAGCGAGGGTATTCAGGAATATGTCGGCGACGATATCAGGGTGCTGGTGTCCGAAGGCTGTCATTTATATCAGGAGCAGATAAGCAATCTGAGTCAGGGCAAAGACAGAGATTCGGAAGTAAAAGCGGTTTGCGACGCCAGCGATGTTATCGTTATGTGTCTCGGGCTCGATTCCGGTCTGGAAGGCGAAGAGGGAGACCAGGGCAACCAGTATGCGAGCGGAGACAAGCAGAATCTGAATCTGCCGGGCAGACAGCAGGAAATCCTGGAAATTGCCCATGCCAGCGGCAAGCCGGTCGTGCTCGTGCTCCTTTCGGGAAGCGCGCTGGCGGTAGGTTGGGCGGACGAACATATTCCGGCCATCGTACAGGGCTGGTATCCCGGCGCGCAGGGCGGAAGAGCCATTGCGAGAGTATTGTTCGGAGAGAAAAATCCGGAAGGAAGACTGCCCGTTACCTTTTACCGGACGCTGGAGGAACTTCCCGCGTTTACCGATTATTCCATGAAGGGCAGAACATACCGTTATATGAAACAGGAAGCTCTGTATCCGTTCGGATACGGTCTGTCCTATACGGACTTTGTTTATTCGGATGCGGCGGTATCTTCCGATACGCTCGGGGCGGACGGCATCGAGGTGAAAGCGGTGGTGGCCAATACAGGCGGCAGGGAAGGTACGGAGACCGTTCAGGTTTATGTGAAGGCAGACAGAGAAGGAACGCCAAATGCCCAGTTGAAAGGCATTCAGAAAGTAACTCTGCAGCCGGGCGAAAGCAGAGAGGTTGTTATAAAGCTTCCGGTAAACGCTTTCGCACTGTATGATGAACAGGCGGTCAACAGAGTCGGGGCCGGAAAGTATCTCGTTTCCATCGGCGGAACGCAGCCGGAGAGCCGCAGCGAGAAGCTGACCGGGAAAAAGGTGGATGTGCTTTCGGTTACGGCTGCAGAAGAGATGGTGCTGGCTTAGTGCGTGCCGCCGAAAAGGGCACGATAAAAAGCTGAATATGGAAAGGTATGGTAATGTGATGAATTTTGAACAGGCATGGCTTAATTATACGGAAGTTACGTCTTGTGAGGGGGCGGACAGACTTACATATATCTATGCGGACATACAGGACAGACTGATGGAAAACAGCGTCAGAGAGCTGCAGCTTGCGTTGGAAGGAATGACCGGCAGGAAACCTGTGTTAAAGGGCATTTCCGGTAATGGTGAGGCACAGGGCATTCATCTTGTTTATAAGGCGGGAATGCCCAAAGAGAGCTATCACCTTTATGAAAAGAACGGCAAGGTAACGATTGAAGCGTCCGATTCCGTCGGAATCCTGTATGGAACGTTCGCGCTGCTGCGTGAAATCAGAACGAAAGAGACGCTTGTGGGAATGAATCTTATGAAAGCGCCCGATATGCCGCTTCGCATGCTGAATCACTGGGATAATATGGACGGAAGCATCGAACGCGGTTATTCCGGAGAATCCTTTTTCTTCGTAGAAAATGAAATTGTTGTTGATGAAAGAACCGAAACTTATGTGAGACTTGCGGCCAGCATCGGCATCAATGCCGTTGTGATTAACAATGTCAACGTAAAAGATGCGGCGACCTGGCTGATTACCGGACGGTATCTCGGCAAGGTCCGGGAGCTGGCGGAACTGTTTGCAGGATATGGCATCCGGCTTTTCCTCAGCCTGAATTATGCGGCGCCTGTGGAACTTGGCGAACTGGAAAGCGCGGACCCGCTGGATGAGCAGGTCAGGAACTGGTGGAAGAAGCGGATGGAAATCGTCTTTCATGAAGTGCCGGGATTCGGCGGTTTTCTTATTAAAGCGGATTCGGAAGGAAGACCGGGCCCCTTTACCTATGGAAGGACGCATGCGGACGGCGCGAACATGCTGGCGGAAGCGGTGGCGCCTTATGGCGGCCTGATTATCTGGCGCTGCTTTGTTTATAATTGTCAGCAGGACTGGCGGGATTACAAGACGGACAGGGCGCGGTCAGGATATGACAATTTCATGGGACTGGACGGGACGTTTCTCGACAACGTCATCCTGCAGATTAAGAATGGACCGATGGATTTTCAGGTCAGAGAACCGGTGCATCCGCTTTTCGGCGGTCTGACGAAAACCAATCAGATGCTGGAAGTGCAGATTGCGCAGGAATACACGGGGCAGCAGCGGCATCTTTGTTATCTGATACCGATGTTTCAGCAGATTATGAAGTTCAGAACGTATGTGAAAGATGAACAGGACCGGGTTCAGGATATTGTGTCCGGGAAGACGCTCGGACAGAAAAACTGCGGCATTGCGGCGGTAGCGAATACGGGTAACGATGAGAACTGGACCGGTCATGACATGGCGGCGGCGAATTTTTACGGATTCGGAAGACTCGCCTTCGAAAACGAACTGACGGCGGAAGAAATTGCCGAAGAGTGGATTAAGATGACTTACGGAAAGGACGGGCAGGTCGTGGAAACGCTTTTGTATCTGCTGATGCAGTCCTGGCCCGCTTATGAAAGTTATACATCGCCGCTCGGCATCGGCTGGATGGTCAGTCCCAACAATCATTACGGTCCGAGCGTGGACGGATACGAATACAGCCGTTGGGGAACTTACCACAGGGCGGACCACGAAGGACTCGGCGTGGACAGAAGCCATGACGGAACGGGTTATGCGCTTTTGTACAGGGAGCCGAATGCGTCCGTTTATGATGATAAAAATAAATGTCCGGATGAACTTTTGCTCTTTTTCCATCATATTCCCTATACATGGAAACTGCGTTCCGGCAAAACCGTGATTCAGCATATTTATGATACGCATTTCGACGGGGTTGAGATGGTGGACGAAATGGTGGAACGTTTCAGCGCATTACAGGGAAAAATTCCCAATAAGCCTTTTAAACGGATGATGGAACGTTTTACACACCAGAAGGAACATGCCCGTGAATGGTGTGACCAAATAAACGCTTATTTTTGGCGAAAATCCGGCATATCGGACGAAAAAGGACGGGACATTTACTGAATTTTCATAAATGTGCACAAAAAATAAGCAAAATATGCGGCTGGAATAGCAATATATGAACAGAAATAAAGACGGATACATTTTATAATAATAAAAGGTATTTCAAAAAATCTTATGGAGGTGTGAGGATGAAAGAATCTAAGAAAAAAGCTCCTGCGGCAGGGAAAAAGCAGGACTTTGGGGTTTATATGAAGCGTTACTGGCAGTTATACGTTTTACTTGCGCTGCCGCTTCTCTATCTGCTCATATTCAAATATGTGCCGATGATTTATATCCAGATTGCTTTCAAAAAGTACAGTATTGTACAGAGCGTATGGGAGATGCCGCTGGCGGCCAATAACGGATTTGAATATTTTATCAAAGCATTTAATAACAGGGATTTCTTAAACGCGTTAAGGAATACGCTGGTGCTGAATCTGTTGGATTTGGTTATCGGTTTTCCGGTTCCTATCATTTTCGCATTGATTCTGAACGAACTGGTATTCAAAAATTTTAAACGCGTGGTACAGACTATCGCTTATATGCCCCACTTCCTTTCATGGGTCATCATTTACGGTCTGGCATTGCAGATTTTTGCGCCGTCAACCGGTTTTATCAATATGATTCTGGGAAGTTTCGGCATAGAATCCATTCCCTTCCTGAATGAATCCAGCCACTGGGTAGGCACATACATATTCCTGGGCATCTGGCAGAGCTTCGGCTGGAACTCCATCGTATACCTGGCGGCAATCGCGGGCATCAACTCGGAGCTGTACGAAGCGGCTTCCGTAGACGGTGCAGGACGTTTCAAAAAGATGTGGCATATTACGCTGCCGGGCATCAAGTCCACAATCGTCGTGCTTCTCGTTATGAGCCTCGGTAACATTCTGGGAAGCGGATTCGACAGACCGTTCGCATTGCAGAATAATCTGGTTATGGACGTTGCGGAAGTGCTTTCCACCTTCGTATACAAGAACGGTATTAAGGGTCTGCAGTTCTCACTGACAACCGCTGTCGGCTTCTTCCAGTCTATCGTATGCGTTATTTTCCTGCTGCTGGCGAACTGGATTTCCCGGAAGCTTGGCGAACGTGGAATCTGGTAAAGAAGGAAGGAGGAAGAAGAGATGATTAAATCAAAATCCGCCAAAGTGGGCGACTGGTGTTTTATCATAGTCTGTGTGCTTGTCAGCCTGATTTGCGTCGTGCCGATGCTCAATCTGCTGGCGCGGTCATTAAGCTCTACGGACGCGTTGATTAAACATGAAGTATACTTATGGCCGAAAGGTTTGAATCTGGAGGCGTACGCTACGGTGCTTGGCGATATGAAATATATCAGGGCATTTTTCTGGACGGTATTTCTGACGCTGGTTTGTACCGTTGTGTCGCTGACGATGACGACGCTCTGTGCGTATCCTCTGATATTTGAAAATCTGAAGGGACGTTCCGTAATCAATATTTTTATTACGATAACGATGTTCTTCAATGCGGGAACCATTCCGAACTACCTGCTGATGAAGAGCCTGAACCTTTTGAACAATCCGCTCGTTCTGATTATTCCGAGTTGTTTGAGCGTTTATAACATGATTATTATGAGGAGCTTTTTCTATGGCATTCCTGACAGCCTGCGGGAATCGGCGGAAATTGACGGGGCGAGCTTTTTCAGGATACTGATAAGCATCTATCTGCCTTTGTCAAAGCCGGTATTTGCGACGCTGGCGCTGTTTTATGCGGTAGGAAGATGGAACGGTTATTCGGATGCGCTGATGTATATCAACAAAGATATTTTCTATCCGCTGCAGCTGTTCCTGTATAATATTCTGAACAACATCAACAGCGTGGAGGTGGCGACACAGGAAGGATTCTCGTCGCCGGGTCTTACCGAATCGCTGAAAGCGGCAATCGTTATGTTCTCGACCGTGCCGATTTTGTGCATCTATCCGTGGCTGCAGAAATATTTCATTCACGGCGTAACGATGGGAGCGGTAAAGGAGTAAACGGAATAACCAATCCGTTCATTCATATTCATTAAAAAACAAAGGGAGGTACAAAAAGTGAAGAAAAAATTATTATCAGTTTTACTTGCCGGCTGCATGGTATTATCGCTTGCTGCCTGCGGTAACGACGGCGGTTCTGCAACGCCGGACGCGACACAGCCTGATACGCAGGCTCCTGCGGCTGACACAACCGACAACGCGGCTGCAGATAACACCGAGGGGGGGGACACTACGGAAGCTGAAGCTCCTGCAGACCCAACGAACGGTGAACTTGTGGACGGTAAGTTCGCAGAAACGAGAAAGATTACGGTAGAGGTTTATGACCGTGGTAACGACGGTGGTTCTGACCCGACCAACAACAAGTATACGCAGTATATCAAAGACCAGATGATGGCGCTTCACAATGTAGAAGTAGAGTTCATAGCGGTTCCCCGTTGGACAGAGGTTGAGCAGATTAACAACCTTCTTGCGGCAGGCGATGCACCGGATATCTGCCTGACTTATGACTACCCGACCGTTCAGACATATGCGAACATGGGCGGTGTGCTCGATTTGAGCTCTTATGTGGATGATTACAAAGACCTGCTTCCGAATCTGTGGAACTGGCTTGGTGAGACAAATATTTACTGGGATAAAGACCCTGTTGACGGAACACTCTGGGCAATCGAAGGCAAACGTGCGGTTACAAACCGTATCAATACATTCGTTCGTAAAGACTGGCTGGATAAGCTCGGTTTAGAGGAGCCTACGACCCGTCAGGAATTCTACGAAATGATTGTAGCATTCAGAGATAACGCTGATACGCTGCTTGGCGCGGATGCGGATAAAATGATTCCTTACTCCGTAAGCTTCGACGTAGGCTGGAGAGCGGCGCTGTTAATCGAATCTTTCATCGACCCGGATATTTCCGATTATGACTATTATATCAACGGTTTTGATGACAGAGCATTGACACAGCCCGGTACAAAAGAGGCGATTCGTATCCTGAACCAGTGGTATAACGAAGGACTTCTCTGGGATGACTTCGCACTTTACAGCAGCGGTGACAGCACAGAAGACGATATGATTAAGGCCGGCTATGTAGGCGCATTCATGCACAACTGGGATTATCCTTACAGAGACGGTGAGAACAGTATTCAGACGAACCTTGAAAGAATCGTAGGACCGGACGCAAAATTCGTTGTAGTTGACTGCTTCGAAGATACCAAAGGCGGACATAACAAATTTATCACAAGCTCCGCAGGCGACCGGAAGATTTTCTTCCCTACTACAAATGATGAGCCTTTAGCTTCCATGCTGTATCTGGATTTCATCAGTTCACCGGAAGTTATCGAATATCTGCAGATTGGTGATGAGGGCGTTACACATAACAAGCTGGAAGACGGCGCGGTTGAAATCATTGCGGCAACAGGCGATGATATTCAGAACTCCGGATTTAACATTGACTACACGATTACCTGTAACGGTCTGCATCTGACAGATGAAGAGCTGACACTGAAATCTATGGCACATTCTTACAGCGGTATCGACCCCGCGCTTGTAGAGGTTGCGCATGAAGTCTGCAACACCGACACAAGACCGGCTAAGAACGTGAATGTTGGCGCGATTGCGGCAGAAGAAGGCCAGGGCCCGACACTTGCCAGCAAGAGAGATGTCATTTATGATACGGCAGTTGCTGCACCGGTAGACAGCTTTGACCAGGTATGGGATGCCGGTATTGCTGATTACTTAAGCTCCGGCGGTCAGGCAATTATCGACGAGCGTACCGAGAAGTGGAAAGCTACTTTTGGCGATGCAACACAGCTCCCGGAATAAAACAGAATTTTACGTTCATTTGCGAAACCCAAATTTTAATCAGCGGAAGAGCGTTCCCTTGCGAGGGGCGCTCTTTTGCATCCTGAGCAATTCCGGCGAAAGGGTTTTATAAGAAAAAGACGAATTTGTGCCGAAGCGTCACAAATTCTGTTAATCGCAACGCATCTTCAGCGTAAAACGCTTCGGAACGGAGGTAAAAATGAACGAAACAGGAAATAGAAGTGACATGAAAGGAAGCGCAAAGCACCGACAGGCTGTGAACCCCTATCTGCCTTCCTGGGAGTATATTCCGGACGGCGAGCCTTATGTGTTCGGAGACCGGGTCTATATATACGGTTCCCATGATTATTATAACGGTTATGTTTTCTGCATGGGCGACTATGTCTGCTGGTCTGCTCCGGTGGATGATTTGGGGAACTGGCGGTATGAGGGCGTGATTTATCCGCGGAATGCGGACCCGCTCAACAAAGAGGGAAAAATGTGCCTGTATGCGCCGGACATTACGATAGGGCCGGACGGCAGATATTATCTGTACTATGTGCTGGATAAAGTAAGCGTCGTTTCTGTTGCGGTCTGCGATACGCCCGCGGGAAACTTTACGTTTTACGGTTATGTGCACTATGAGGACGGAACCCGTCTCGGAGAAAAAGAAGGAGACCAGCCTCAGTTCGACCCGGGCGTGCTGACGGAAGGTAATACGACTTATCTGTACACAGGTTTCTGCAGCAGGGGAGACAAGTCCAGAAACGGTGCGATGCTGACCGTTTTGGGGGCGGATATGCTGACGGTGGAAAAAGCGCCGGTTTTTGTCGTTCCGGGTTGTGAATATAGTGCGGGAACGGGATTCGAAGGACATGAATTTTTCGAGGCTCCTTCGATTCGCAAGGTGGGGGAGAACTATTATTTTATTTATTCTTCCATCGTGATGCACGAGCTTTGTTATGCGGTCAGCAAAGAACCGGATAAAGGATTTGCCTATGGAGGCGTAATCGTCAGCAATAGTGATTTGCATATCGACACATATAAGCCGGCGGAAAAACCGATGGCTTATGGCGCGAACAATCACGGAAGTATTTTGGAGATAAACGGTAAATGGTATATTTTTTATCACAGACATACGAACGGGACATGGTACAGCAGACAGGGATGCGCGGAGAAAATTGAAATTCTGCCGGACGGAAGCATTCCGCAGGTGGAAATCACTTCCTGCGGCTTGAATGGCGGCCCGCTTGCAGGCGAAGGGGAATACGGCGCGTATCTTGCCTGCAATCTGTTTACGGAGGAGGAATCCGTTTATGTCGGCGACGACCGTTTTCCCAAAATCATGCAGGATGGCAGGGACGGCGATGAAGAGCCGGGCTATATCGGCAACATGAAAGACGGCGCAACGGCAGGATTCAAATATTTTGACTGTAAAAAAATTACGGGAATCACCATCAAAGCGCGGGGGTATATGAACGGATATTTTGAAGTGCGGACCGCATGGGACGCAGAGGCGCTGGCCCAAATACCGGTACGCAATTCCAACGTATGGGAAGCGTTCCATGCGCCGCTCGTTATCCCGGACGGAATACAGGCGCTTTATCTGACTTACCGCGGCAGAGATAAGGCGAGCCTGCTGTCGTTTACGTTGGAAACAGACAAATGAGAATGCCGCGGAAGAGACGCGGTACGGGAAGGAGCAGAAAAAATGGCAGGAGCATATGAAACAGGAGAATACAGAAACCTGTTTGCAGAGATTGGTTATCGGCCGGAGGAGATTCAGAACCGACTGGAAGAGATTTTCCGGACGATGTTCTACGGAAAAGAGGACGAGAGAATTTATCATCCGGTGGAAGACGATATGGGATATCTGACGGACACCGGAAATAATGACGTCAGGACGGAGGGCATGTCCTACGGCATGATGATGTGCGTACAACTGAACAGGAAAGAGGAATTTGACCGTATCTGGAAATGGACGAAGACTTATATGTATCTGGACAGCGGCATGAACAAAGGCTATTTTGCATGGTCCTGCCGGACGGACGGAACGAAGAATTCCTACGGTCCCGCACCGGATGGAGAAGAATACTTCGCGATGGCGCTCTTTTTTGCTTCCCATCGTTGGGGCGACGGAGAGGGAATCTTCAATTACGGAAAAGAAGCCCGTGCGATTCTGCATACATGCCTTCATCAGGGGGAGGACGGGAACGGCGGCCGGCCGATGTGGGAACCTTCCAATAAACTGATTAAGTTTATTCCGGATTGTGACTGGAGCGACCCGTCTTATCATCTGCCGCATTTTTACGAGCTGTTCGCGCTCTGGGCGGACGAAGCGGATTCCGTGTTCTGGAAAGAGGCGGCGAAGGAAAGCCGGGAATATCTGAAAAAAGCATGTCATCCGGAGACGGGACTCGCCGCGGAATATGCGGAATATGACGGAAGGCCGCACAATAAAGATTATGACAGCTTTGGCGGGCGGCATGACTGGTTTTACAGCGATGCCTACCGGGTAGCGGCCAATATCGGACTGGATTATGCCTGGTTTGCGGCGGATGCGTGGGAAAAGGAATGCGCGGATAAGATTCAGCGGTTTTTTGCGCCGCAGATGAAGGAACAGGATTACAGAATCTATGAAATCGACGGCATGCCTCTGCCGGAAAAAGCGCTGCACCCGATAGCGATTATTGCAACCAACGCCCAGGCTTCGCTTGCGTCGGAGGGAGACTATGCGTCCGCATGCGTCAGACAGTTCTGGGAGACGCCGCTGCGGGAAGGAGAACGCAGATATTATGATAACTGCCTGTATCTGTTTGCCTTTCTGGCTTTGAGCGGAAATTACAGGATATATTAAAAAGATTATCCGATTATACTAATAACCATGTCTTTCTCTCAACCTGCGATATTTGCGCCGCAGGCACAAATTCGCGTGTGAAAAATTTATTTTTCACACTATCCAACTTTGGGAAATTACAGGAAAAAGAGAGGGTTGTTGACAAAACTCTCTCTTTCCTTTATTATATTATTAAAACAGTTTTAAAATATATTTGAATATAAAAGGAGTGTATCGCGGATATGGCATTTACGAATCTGGTAAAAAAAATCAATGAGAAAGCTGTCACGGCCTGTATGCGGGATGGAAAGGCGCATACGAAGCAGGAACTTTCCGGCCTGTCCGGCCTGAGCTTTCCGACGGTCGGAAAAATTGTGGAAGAGCTGGCGGATGACAGAATGCTTCTGCGGCTCGGAACGGAGCGGGAGAGTCCGGGCGGAAGAAAAGCGGAAGTTTACAGGCTGAACCCGGATTTTGCGCATATGCTTTTGCTGTTTATGCAGGGAGATGAAGTCTTTTACCGGATTTGTGACGCTCTGGGAGCGGTAAAAGCCGAAGGACGGAAACGAAGAAGCGCGCGCCGGGGGAAAGAAGAGCAGCCTTTGCCCGGCATGAACGAACTCTTACGGGAATGCGCCGAAGCGGCAGTTTCGGAGGATGGGAAAATCCGTGCGGTGTCGGCGGGAATACCGGGAAGCGTTCGCAACGGCATCATTTGCTGCATCGACGGATATCCGGGAATGACGGGACGAAATATAGCGGCGGAGTTATCGGCCGCCATAAGCAGACCGGTGTCCGTGGAAAACAACATGAGCCTTGTCGCGGTGGGCATGGCGGAACGGTTGAAACAGGACGATGCCGGAGAAACGCTTGTCTGCATACATCTTGCCGATACCGGGCCGGGCATGGGCGCGGTCGTGAACGGAAGAGCCTTACAGGGATTCAGCGGTTTTCAGGGGGAAGTCGGTTTTATGCCGCTGTATGGCGATGAAACGGTGCAGCAGATGGCAATGGACGGTTTTCGTCAGGCATCGCCGGAAGAATGTCTCGGAAAAATGACAGCCTGTATCTGTACCGTACTGAATCCGGAGCGCATCATTTATTATCTGGAACGGGAACAGGACGGTCTTGCGGAAGAAATCGTGCGCCGCTGCGGGCGGTATCTGCCGGCCTATGCAATGCCCCGGTTTCTGTTTGACAGAAATTACCGGGAAGACTATTTTCACGGGCTGGCCGTGACGGGAATGGAACTGCTGTACGGAGGGACGGAACATGAGAACGCTTGATATGACGGAGGGAAAGCCCCATGTGCTCCTGCTGCGTTTTTCCGTGCCGCTCATGCTCGGGAATCTGTTCCAACAGCTCTATACCTTTGCAGACACGCTCATCGTCGGACGAAAACTCGGCGTTTCGGCGCTTGCCGCACTGGGAGCGACGGAATGGCTGTGTTTTCTGATGTTTGGCTTTATCCAGGGATTGACACAGGGACTTTCCATCGGGATAGCAAAGCATTTCGGAGAGGGAAATAAGGATTTGGTTCAGCGGGGAATTTTTCAGGCGGGCTGCATTTCCGCGGGAGCGGCTTTTATTGTTACGGCGGCGGGACACGGCCTGCTCGTACCGGCTTTGCGTCTGCTCCGGACGCCGGAAGCGCTTTTTGAAATGTCTCATTCTTATCTGACAATTCTGTACAGCGGGATTCCCATTTCTTTTGCCTATAATATGGCGGCGGCGGTTCTGCGGGCCGTCGGCAACAGCCGGACGCCTTTGTATGCGATGGTGGCGGCGTCTTTTACCAATATTTTATTGGATATACTGTTTGTAACGGCGCTTGGACTCGGAATCCGGGGAGCCGCTTATGGCACGCTGCTTTCGCAGCTGTGCGCCGCGCTTTGCTGTATGGCCGCGCTCCGGAAAACGGAGCAGATACGGATTGAACCGGAAAATCGGAAGCCGGACAGGCATATCATGGCGGAACAGATAAAACTGGGCGTTCCGATGGGGGTTCAGAATATTATTACGGCGGCGGGGGGACTGGTGGTGCAGTCCGTTGTGAACGGATTCGGTCTTTTGTTCCTCGCAGGCTATACGGCGGCCAATAAACTGTATGGGCTGCTGGAGATTGCGGCATCTTCTTACGGCTATGCGATTTCCACCTATACGGCGCAGAATGCGGGGGCGGGGCGGAATGACAGAATCCGTTCGGGCATCCGGGCGGCGCTCGTTATCGGGACGGTGAGCGCGTATCTGATGTCTCTTGTGATGGTTCTGTCCGGCAGACAGATATTAGGGCTTTTTATTGTGGAAGGACAGGTGGATATCGGTGCGGCGATTCAGACCGGATATCGTTTCCTTCAGATTCTTGCCGTCTTTTTCCCGCTGCTTTATGCGGTTTATATTCTGCGTTCCTGTATGCAGGGAATGGGCAACTCCACGATACCGATGCTGTCCAGCCTGATACAGGTTCTGATGCGCATTCTGTGCGCGGCGGTATTGACGAAAATCATCGGAAATAAAGGCGTATTCTGGGGGGAAGTTATGGCGTGGGCCGGCGCGGATATTTTTCTTGCAGCGCATCTGTTTTGGCCATTTCATGTCAGCGCGGCGGCAGCTTATGTTCCGGCCGCTTGCCGGGAAACGGGAGATGTGTTATCTTCGGAACAGAAAGAGCGTATATGAGCATCGCTGATAAAACGATACTGCATATCCTGTATGATAACAGCGAATGTCCGGTGAAACGGACGGATAGGAGTTTCATTGAAAATAGAAATCAATGTGGATGAAAAGACAGAAGATACACATATCGTTATTTCCTGCAAAAAGCTGACGCCGGAATTACAGCGGCTGCTTGCCATGCTGCATATTCTCGATAAGCAGCTTACGGTGAGAAAAGGAGAGGAAATCTTTTTTCTGGATGTTTCCGAGGCGGTTTATATCGAATCCGTGGACAGAAAATCTTTTATCTATACGAAAAAAGACATGTACGAATCGGATTTTAAACTCTATGAGCTGGAACAACAGCTGGAAGCGTGCGGGTTTTTCCGGGCGAGCAAATCCTGCCTGGTACAGTTGAACTATATCAAATCCCTGCGGGCAGATATTAACCGCAAAATCCGGCTGACGCTGGAGAATGGTGAGCAGCTCGTCGTTTCCAGACAATATGCGGAAGAACTTAAAAAGAAACTCGGCATGGGAAAAGGAGGCAGACAATAAGATGGAAGAGCGGAAAACGGTGTTTGACTATATGGGTCAAATTTTGATGATATTCGGATTTACCATATTGATGTTGCTGGTATTCAGTCTGTTGTTCGGAGAAAGCGCGAAAGGATATTCTGACCTATTTTCCTTTGGAAAAGAAGGAATCGGCGTGGACACGATGATACAGTTTCTCCTGGCGTCGATAGCTACGGTGACGCTGCGGATGCTTTTTTTTACGGATATGCTGTTCAAAAATATGCGGCTCCTTCCGCGTACTGCGGGTATGGTGTTTTCCGAACTGATTGTGATAAGTATTTTTGTATGGTTATTCAACTGGTTTCCGGTGGATGAAGCATTGCCCTGGTTTATGTTCTTTTCTTCCTTTGGCATCTGCTTTGTGGTCAGCCTTCTCGTGACGGTATTGCAGGAACGGATAGAGAATAAGCGGATGGAAGATGCGCTGGAAAGCATGAAGAAGAAAATGACGGAAACAGAAAGGAGTATGGATTAAGAATGGAAAACAGCATTGAACTGACAGATGTGGTACAGCAGTTTGGCCAAAAAGAAGCGCTGAAAGGAGTTACGCTTCAGGTAAAATCCGGGGAAATATTCGGTCTGCTCGGCCCTTCCGGAGCCGGCAAAACGACGATAATTAAAATCATGACAGGACAGCTTCATCCGACGAAGGGGCAGGCGGTGATAAGCGGAATGCCATCCGATAAGATGACGGGAAAGACATACCGCCGAATCGGCATGATGATGGACGTACCCGGGCTTTATGAACGGCTGAGCTGTTACGATAATCTGAAACTGTTCGCAAGGCTCTATGCGGTCCCGGAAAAAAGAATCCGGGAAGCGCTTGAAAAAGTTGGCCTTTCGGAGGCGGCAAAGCGTCCCGTGGAAAAATTATCCAGGGGCATGAAAGGGCGGCTGGCGCTGGCAAGAGCAGTTATGAACGAGCCGCAGATTCTTTTTCTGGACGAACCGACAAGCGGACTTGACCCGGTGGCGACAAGGCGGATTCATGAATTGATTCTGGAAGAGCAGGCGAAAGGAACAACCGTATTTCTGACGACGCATAACATGGCGGAGGCGGAAAAGCTGTGCCGGCATATTGCGCTTTTGCACGATGGAAAGATTATAGAATACGGCGAGCCGAAGGAAATATGCCGCAGATACAATCATCAAAGACAGATTTTAATACGCCTGTACGACGGCAGGACGATGGCGTTTGGCTGCGACCGAAAAGACGGATGCGAAAGAAAAACGGGATGTGATAAGGAAACGGCGGAAACGATTCGGCAATATCTGGAATCGGGCATGGTGGAGACGATTCATTCTACGGAGCCGAATCTGGAAACGGTCTTTATGGAATTGACGGGGAGAACATTGGTTTAAGGGAAAGGTATGGATATTGATATGAAAAATGCGGGAGCGGTTTTTTTGAAACAGGCAAAAGATACGATGAAGAACAAGACGATTCTGATACAGTTTGTCATGTTTCCGGCGCTGGCGGTGATAATGGAAAACTTTATGTCGATAGAAGGGATGACGGAACATTTCTTCGTCAAAATGTTTGCTGCCATGTATGTCGGAATGGCGCCGCTTATCAGTATGTCGGCGGTGCTTGCGGAAGAAAAAGAAAAATGTACGTTAAAAATGCTGATGATGTCCGATGTGAAGCCGGCCGAATATCTGCTTGGAACGGGAAGCTGCGTCTGGTCTGCCTGTATGATTGGCTCCTGTGTTATGGGCGTTGTCGGAGAATATGCGGGAAAAGAATTTTTCCTGTTTATGCTGATTATGGCTGTTGGAACGGCGGCTTCCATCCTGATTGGTGCGGCAATCGGCACATGGAGCAGAAATCAGATGACGGCGGCCTCCATCGGCGTTCCGTTCATGCTGGTCTTTTCCTTCCTTCCGATGCTTTCCATATTCAACGAGACGATAGGCCGCATCGCGAAAATCACCTATTCGGAGCAGGTCAGCATTCTGATTAACGGACTGGGCCGGCAGGATATGCGCTTTGAGAATATCGCGGTTCTTCTTCTGAATATTGCTGTCGCGTTCGGATGTTTCGCGTTTGCCTACAAAAGGTCGGGACTTGGGTAAGCGTCAGTCTTTCAGATGTTTGAAGCACCACAGAAAGAGCCACAGCAGAATCGGAAGACCGATTGTGGCTGTCAGACAGGCGGCGAACAGTTTATCCGCGCCCGGGAAATCGAGAAGGGCGCTGATGAACGTAACAAGATATAACAGTACCAGAATCATAACGCAAAGAAGCGCAGCAACTTTTTTTGGTGTGCTTTTTTTACCGTTTTTCATACAAATTTTACCTCTTCTGATGATGATGTGTTTTTATTATATGCCAGTCTGGAATTTATTTCAAGAATCGAAATCCTTATGAAAAAAATGAAACTTCAAAAATGAAACTTCAAAAATGAAACTTTTTCCGCCGGTCAATCGTATTATCTGTAAGAAGGCGTATGCAGAAGGGCGGGATATTTATCGGCAATGGTATGGATTTTAATTACATGACGGCAAATGCGCATGCGGTATCGGAGCAGAATCAGACAAAAAAACCGCAGAATCAGGCAATTAAGCCGAATGCTTCTGCGGACGGCGCAGACGGCGGCACGGCCGGATTCCTGGAGAAATTCCGGGAAAAAAGCGGCGGAACGGACAATGCGCCGGAGGCCCGGAAGGCGGCGGGACGTGTGATGATACCGGAAGCCGGAAGACCGACAGGACGCGTGATGATACCGGAAGCCGGAAGACCGACAGGGACCGGGGAGATAACGGAAGCCGACCGGGAGGCCATGTCCATGACGGAATATAAGCTGTACCTCTACGGGAAGATATCTGCGCTTCCGGTGCATCCGTGGAATTTGCAGGATTATGTTGCGGTATTTATTTCTGACGATGGACTCGAGGCGATGAAAAACGACCCGGAATATGAAGCATGGGTGTTGGACTGTCTGAGGAAGAACTTTCAGGCCTGTGACCCGTGGGGGGCAAGATGCGGCGGGAAATTTGTCATCTTCCACTTTGGAGCGACGAAGGAGGAATGCCGCGTGGAGAGCTGGCGTCCGCCCTGCCGGTGTGAGGAAGAACGGGAAAGACTGTTCCGCAAGAAGGCAAGAGACGCGCTTTGGGAGCGCAGAAGAAAGAAAAGAAAAGCGTTGTTGGCGCTGTGGAATGAATTGGCGGAGAAAAAGGCTCTTTCAAGGAGAATGGCCGTTTCGGATTATTATGCGGACCTGGCGGCGCTGCCTCCGGAAGCAGAAGAGATACCGCCGGCTGACTGTGACGCGCGGGCGATGCAGATTTATTCTTCTTTTAAAGCCAATATTCTGCTTCGTATGTTCAGCATAAAGAATCAGTGAAATATCAGAAAACTGAGTGAATTCAGGAATCTGTGAAGCAGACTGAATAAGATACGACCCGGCGATGCGGGCCGGAATGGAGGACTTGAGTTGAGCGTTTATCATTTGGGAATGCCGGGCGGTCAGTATACATCGCCCGCATATATGGGGTTGGAAGCTTTGCAGCCGCCGGACAGAGAGAAAACGGATGTCTTAACGGACGAAGAGCCGGCAGACGGCACGGTTCTGACAGAGGAAGAACTGCAGCGGTGGCTCGATGTAGAAATAAAACGGAATCGGGAACAGAGAAAGCCGCAGGAAGAGAAGACAGAGGATTTTTATGCCGGATGGGACAATGTGAAATACAGATTTGTGGAAGAAGGGGGAGACAGCCCATACGGAGATGCGTCGGGAGAAGTTTTGGCGCGTCCGGGGAAAGAACGGGAGGAGATGGCCGTCTCGGAAGAACAGGTTGCGTTTCTGTGCAGAGACGGGAATCTCTCCGGTGCGGAGAATATTTCCGGCCCGGAGAGCGTTTCCGGAATGGAGAATACTTCCGGCCCGGAGAAGGCTTCCGAAACGGAAAATGTTTCCGATGCAGGCAGGACCGCAGAAGAATACTGGGAGCAGTCCTTTGCGGGAATCGGTTCAGAAGCGCCGGAATCCGTCAAAAAAGCGTGGATTGAGGCGGCGGAAAAGGCAGGCGTGGACGGCATGGGCGTTTCAAGAAATGGAAAGCTCAGCCATCTTTCCAAAATGATGATACAGCAATGCCTCAGATGGCAGCGGGGAGAAAACAGCAGTAATCTGCTCGGCAATTCCGTGCAGTCCGCAATCAATGCGGCGGAGCGCGCTTTGTATGAATTAGAGCATCCGTCGGAGCCGGAGCGTGTTCCGTCACCGGGAAAAAGACAGAATATCGCAAAAGAAAAACAGTTTTATATAGAATTTTTGAACAGACTACAAGCATTACAGGAGGAAGGGACATGATGACGGGAATCGGAGGAATTACTACAAATCGGTATACGCAAAATCAGTTTATGCGTCAGGCAGGCCCTGTTTCTTGCGGGGGCAGGCCGGGCGGGTATAAAGTATATATGAAAACGGACGATATGCTGTATTCGGGCGGTAACGGTTCCGGCCTTTCCTATTATATCAAATATGCGGAAGGCTCCACGAAAGCGGACCCGACGGTAATCGCCAAAGGCGTCGATGAGCATGGCAAGGAGTTTGAACAGAAAATTCATATCAACGACATCAATCCGCGCTCCGCAACCATTGTAGAGATGCACGCGCTGGAAGCGTATCTGGGCGTCGATAAAGGCGACGGATTGTCTTCTCTTCCCAAAGACCCTTCCCTGGGAAATATGGGGCTGCATGACAGAGCCGATTTTATTGATATGTTCCGGAAGTCGATACAGGATATGAATACATTGGGACAAAAGAAACTGGCCGCATATTATCAATACAGCATGGAGATGTACTGGGATTTCATGACGGAAAAAGAAAAGAGCAGACCGGTTTCGACAGACTTAAACGCGCCCTTCGGGTATTGGAAAAAGAATCTGCGCGAGGCGGAAGAGCCAAAGCCCGTAGCGCCGGAATCGAAAACCGATACGGAAATCATTACCCAGGCCGACGGTTCCAGGACGCTTATGATTACGACCCATATCGGGGAGACCGAAACGCTCATGAGTGTGAAACTTTCCGAGCCTTCCGATAATCAGAACGATTATGTAAAGGCGGCGAAGAAAGAGGCGGAAACCGGAATAAAGGATGCAGAAGAAAAAGGTACGGAAGTCAAAGGCACGGAAATGAAGTCCGTGGAAACGGAAGGAAGCGTTTCGGAAAATTAAGAAAGAGGGCAGCCCAAAAGAGACAAGCGTGTAAGATATTATAGTTGTACGAATCTTTAATTTAAAACAGAGATATGGCAAAGCGGGCATCCGAATGTGTGATGTCCGCTTTTATTTTCTAAAGAAAATTTTTCTAAGGATAATTTTTTCTAAGGAAGATTTTTACTGAGGAAAAGCGCATTGACAGGAGTGTCTAATGGTGTTAGACTAAAATTGTCTAATCGTATTAGACAGTATGAGGAAGTTATCGTGTGGAAGATTAGACAAATATATTTTTTTACGAATATTGGCCGGCGCTTCCGGCGTTCTGGCTGTAAATTCCGTGGAATGGGAAAAGGGAACGGGTATCGTCATGGAACAATATAAATTAGGAGAAATGGAACAGCGTCTGGCTCAGATGATTTGGGAGAATGCGCCGATTGCCTCCGGACAGCTGGCCAAATTATGCGAATCGGCTTTCGGATGGAAGCGGACAACTTCCTATACTATGCTGAAACGGCTCTGTGACCGTGGTATTTTTTGCAATGAAAACGGTGTTGTCCGGGTTATCATGTCCGGAGAGGAATTTCGGTCCGCGCAGGGCGAGTTGTTTATCAATGAGAACTTCGGCGGTTCCCTGCCGCAGTTTCTGCTTGCTTTTTCCAGAAGAAAGAGATTGAGCGAAAAGGAAGTGGAACAGCTGAAAAAGCTGATAGAGGAATACGAAACGTGAAGCGTGTAAAAAGGGTGGATATTTGTACCGCCGGAGGCGGCATACGCAGCGGGTTGAAAAGTGGGGATGGCGGAAGGAGAGGACAGAATTGGAACAGATTTTTATCAGGATTTTGAATATGAGCCTTACGGCGGGTATTGTCATTTTAATGGTTATTTTTTTACGGCTTTTTTTACGGAGGCAGCCGAAAATATTTTCGTATCTGCTCTGGACGGCGGCGCTTTTCCGGCTGCTTTGTCCGGTTTCTTTTTCATCGGGATTGTCGCTGCTCGGCGTTTGGCGGATGCCCCCGGCACAGCAGGGCCGGATGGATTATATTCCGCAGAATATCGGTCTGATGGAACAGCCGGAGGTGGTTCTTCCGGTTTCGGCAGCCGAAACTTCCGTGAATGCGCTTCTTCCGCCGGCAATACCGGAAACTTCAGTTAATCCGATGCAGATACTGTTGTTTGCGGGAATGGGCATCTGGATGTCCGGTATTATTATTATGACAATATATGGGGCGGTTACTTATATGAAACTGCATCAGAAACTGAAATCCGCAGTAAAGGAAAAAGATAATATTTATTATGCTTCCGGTATAGCGGCGCCTTTTGTCTGCGGGCTGTTCCGTCCCCGTATTTATCTGCCGGAACAGATGTTTTGCGGACCGGCCGCATTGGGAGAACAGGCGAAACAGTATATTTTGCTGCATGAGCAAATTCATATCAGGAGAAGGGACTATCTGTGGAGGGTTGTCAGTTTTTTAATTCTTTGCATCCATTGGTTTAATCCGCTCGTCTGGCTCGCTTTTATCCTGAGCGGAAGGGACATGGAAATGTCCTGTGACGAAGCGGTGATACGAAAGATGGGGGACGGCGTCAAAAAGGAATACGCCGCGTCTTTGCTGACATTTGCATCGGGACGGCGCATCGTACTTGGGATTCCGCTGGCCTTTGGGGAAGGGGAAACCGGAGGACGTATCAAAAATGTGCTCCGGTATAAAAAACCTGCGCAGACAGCGGTCTTTATTGTGTTGTTTGTCTGTTTATCCGCTGTCATCGCGCTGGCGGCCAATCCGAAGGGGCAGAAAACCGGACAAAATGCAGGACAGGATGTCGGACAGGGGGCCGGGGAAAATATTTCGGTTTCGGATGGCGCAATGGACATTTACTATGGCATTGTCTCTTATGCGGACGGTCTGGAGGCATCCGGAACAGAGGAAGCCGGCAGAGCAGTCATTCGGATTCCCGGAATTGGCGATATGGAAATTCCGGCGGCCGGGGAAGTTTATCCATATATTGAAATAGAGGATTTTCAAGGCCCGGAAGCAGGCGATTTGGTAGAGCTGTCTTTTCCGAAGGGGGAGATGTTCATACAGGAAACGTATCCTGCGACCTTTTCCATTCCGGCGGAGAGCATCGTTGTTATGGGGCAGGGATTTTTGCTGGAGCGCGCAGAGCCCGGGAAATATCTGTTTACCGTTCCCCGGGGGTTTGCGCAGGAGGCGCAGGAAGGCGATATACTCGAAATTTACCGTTATTACGATGATGTTATGGAGAACGAAACGGAAAAAGAGTTTGTGGCGGCGGTTCCGGTATTATCTGTGGATGCCGGCAATGATGATATATGGGTGGAAATGTCGGCCGATGAAGTCAGCGCTTTTCTGTCAGGGTTCGGGCGCGGCATTGTCTGTGAGCTTGTGAAACAGGACGAAACCGGATGAGCCGTCAGCCGATTCGACATAGACTTTGAAAGCCTCTTGTGATATACTGAAACAAGCCTGACAGCCGGCATTATCATTGAATTTATGCACTTTACAGCGCTTGAAAACTGGAATGGTAAGCCTGCAATCGGCGCTTATCATTGAACTGATATGCTTTACAGCGGATTGGGAAGAAAGGGAAAAGAAGCGATGGACAATCAGAGAATAGATTTGGGCGGCGTACAGAAAATCATAACGGAGGAATCCGTAACATTATATTGGGATAAACCACATAATCTGGCCGGCGGGGCCGTTTATCGTATTTTCTGCGACGGAAAGGAAGCGGGCACGACGGATAAGACGCATTATACGCTGGAGGGACTGTCTGCGGAAACGGAATATACGGTAGAGGTCAGGCTTTTTACCGGAGAAAACGGATTCGTTACGGATGAAAGCGAAGCTGTGGGCGGGCAGGAAAATGCTTCCGGCTGTGCGGCTTCAGAAATAATGGCTGTTAAGACCACGAAGGCAAAAAGGCGGCTCGATATCACGAAAGCGCCCTATCTGGCCGTCGGTGACGGACAGACGATGAATACGGAAGCGATTCAGCGGGCAATCGATGACTGTACGGAGGCGGACGCGGTTTATTTTCCGGCGGGCGTTTATATGACGGGAGCCCTCCGTCTGCACAGCGATATGGAGCTGTATCTGGAAAAAGACGCCGTTTTACAGGGAACGGACAGGCCGGAAGATTATCTGCCGAGAATTAAGAGCCGCTTTGAAGGAACCGAAATGGAATGTTACAGCAGTCTGCTGAATATGGGAGAACTGGACCATGAGAGCGGCTATAACTGCCGGAATGTGGTCATCCGGGGAAAGGGCACGATTGCCAGCGGCGGCGTAACGCTCGCCAAACGCGTTATCGTGACGGAACGGGAACGGATAAAGGAATATCTTTTATCTCTTGGAGATAAAATCAGGGAATGCGAATCGAAAGATACCATTCCGGGACGCGTGCGGCCCCGGCTGATAAATATCAGCAATTCCCAGAATGTGCTGATTGCCGGCGTGACGCTGAAAAACGGCGCAAGCTGGAACGTGCATATGATTTATTCAGACAATATCGTGACACATGGCTGTACTTTTTATTCGGAAGGCGTCTGGAACGGAGACGGATGGGATCCGGATTCGTCCACTAACTGCACGATTTTCGGCTGTCTCTTTTTTACGGAGGATGACTGTATCGCCATAAAATCCGGGAAAAATCCGGAAGGCAATCTTATCAACCGGCCGAGCAGGCACATCCGGATGTTTGACTGTGTCAGTTCTTTCGGACACGGCATCATCATCGGAAGCGAAATATCCGGCGGCATCGAGGATGTGCAAATATGGGACTGCGATGTCAAAAGCGCGCTCTGCGGCATTGAAATCAAGGGAACGAAGAAGCGCGGCGGTTATGTGAAAAACATACATATCAGGGATTGCAAAGCGGCCAAAATCATGCTCCATTCGGTAGGGTATAATGACGACGGCATTCCGGCCGATACACCGCCTGTTTTTTCCGACTGCCTGTATGAAAATCTGGAAATCGGCGGAGAAATTCTGGAGGTGGACAGAACATGGTCTCACGATACGGCGATTACCGTGCACGGTTTTGATGTGCCCGGCTATGCCGCAAAAAATGTGACGTTCCGGAATATTACGATTGTTGGAAGAGGAAAAAACACAGAGCAGCAGTTTTCGCTGAGGGATTGCGAAAACATTACGCTTGAAAATATCCGATGTCTGTGAGGCAGGGGAGCCTGTTTCCGGTCATTTTCCTGAAAAGAAGAACGCGAAAACCCCCGAGACCGTGAAAACAGTTCCGGGGGCTTTCTTTTAGGGGAGGATAAGTATTTCCTTATCTTTTGACTAATAACATTATTGCCCGGTTTGGAAAGATTATTCAACTATATGAAAAAAATATAAAATTTTTTCGGAATCTGCATTTAGAAATTTACATTTTCTATAAGTTGTTATATACTATTGTGGAGCAACAAGATGTTGCGGTATGAATATAGGATAAAGGTGGGAAGATTGACATGGCATTATTGAATCAGTGGCGTGATATGGCTTATTCGGAGACAACAGATAAAGGAGAGCTGCAAAGACTCTGGTCCGCGTATTTTCAGAAAGAAAAAGAGATATATGCGCAGCTTTTGAAAAATCCCGACGAAGTGGTGGAGGGAACCGTTAAAGAACTGGCGGAGAAGTTTGAAATTGATATTATGACGATGGTCGGTTTTCTGGACGGTATCAATGACAGCCTGAAAGAAGCCAACCCGATTGAAGAGATGGAAGAGGACACGAAGGTCAATCTGGGCTTCGAGAAAGAGCTTCTTTATAAAAATATGGTGGCGGCAGGCGCTGACTGGCTGTATGAGCTGGAAGAGTGGAACGATATTTTCGATGAGGAGACAAGAAAAAATTTATACAAGGAACAGAAGGAGTCTACTACGATTCACAAGGGTCCCAAAGTATATCCAAATGACCCCTGCCCGTGTGGAAGTGGTAAAAAGTATAAAAAATGTTGTGGACGAAACGCATAAAAAAACGAGAAAAGAGTATAAGGATTAGAAAGTCTGTTTCCCTTGCGGGACTGATGCTGCTTTGCGTCGCGGTATGCGGATGGAGACAGACGGGAACGGAGCCGGATGATTCTTCTGTCGTGCGTCAGTTTATTATCGGGCCGGAAGAAGAAGCGGTGTATCTCGTATCCGCTTCCGAAGAGGTGAGCGTACAGGAAGACGTTTCCACATCGGAAAATGTTTCCGATGCGGAAAAAGAGTCCCTGCCCGAAGAAGAAACTGTGCCGGAGGAAGACGCGGCACAGACCGTTTCCGGAAATGCTGTCGGAAATTCTTCGGCAGAAGCGGAAGAGGCGTTCGCAAAGGTAAATCAGGCACGGGCGGAAATCGGCTTGTCGGAGCTTGCCTGGAGCAATGAACTGGCCGCGGCTGCGGAAGTCAGGGCGCAGGAGATTCATCAGGCGTTTTCTCATACAAGACCCGACGGAAGTCCCTGGTGGACGGTAGACAGTGAAAATATCTACGGAGAAAATATCGCGAAAGGTTATCAGAGCGCGGAAAGTGTCGTAATGGCATGGATGGAGTCTTCCGAGCACAAAGAAAATATTTTATATTCCGGTTTTGAGACAATCGGCATCGCGGTCTATAATGTGGACGGAAAATGGTATTGGGCGCAGGAGTTTGGCTACTGAGCCCATTTGGGCGTTTGCCGGAGCAGATAAGATACCGGAAAAGTGTCTGTTGAAACGGGCGGATTGGAGCAGAAATGGAAATTGGAATACCGGAGCCGGGAAAATCAAGGGTCGATTATGCGGCCTGTCTTTTTAAAAGCGGATATAACTGCGCGCAGTCGGTATTTGCAGCTTATGCGGATTTGTTCGGAATGGAGCGTCAGACAGCGCTCAGAATGTCGAGCGCGATGGGCGGCGGCATAGGCCGTATGCGGGAAATCTGCGGCGCGGTATCGGCAATGGCGATGCTTGCGGGCCTGAAAGAGGGAAACGACGACCCGGAGAACGAAGAGGCGAAAGCGCATATTTATGCGTTGGTGCGCGATATGAGCGCGAAGTTCAAAGAGAAGGAAGGAACGCTTATCTGCCGGGAGCTTTTGGGAATCGACGGGATGGAAGAAAGCGCGAAACCGACGGTGCGTACGCCTGAATTTTATGCGACAAGGCCCTGTGCGAGACTGATTGCGGAGGCGGCGGAAATCATAGAAGAGGTTCTCCTGGATAAGAAATCGGAACAGAACCGGTAATTGCACGGCAGGAAAGGCGGGAAGAATAGTTATGATAGCGACAATTGCAATCTTGAAAAAGACGCTGGCGGAGATGAAAAAGTCGTCCGAAAAATTGTTTCAGGGAGAGATTCTTATCAGCAAGAAAGAGTGCTGGCTGATTGGCACGATTCTGGTGCTGTCAGGCATTACAATCGGACTGTTAAAAGCGCCGCTGACACATGGCGTCAATATTGCCATCGGAAGTCATAACGGCAACCATAACGGAAATAACAGCGCGAACGGCAATGACGGGTGCGGCAGCGACAGTTCGGCCGGCACGCTGACAGATAAATTATGTAAACCAATCGACACGAAGAAAGAAGAAAAAAAGCATGTTGGTTCCAAGTGCCGGAATAGAAGAAAGGGGCATGAAAATTCATGAAGATTACATTAAAAGACGGTTCCAGCAAAGAATACGCACAGCCGATGAGCGTATACGATATTGCGGCTGATATTTCGGAAGGACTCGCGAGAGCGGCCTGCGCCGGAGAAATAGACGGAAAAGTGGAAGATTTAAGAACGGTCATCGACAGAGACTGCAGCCTGAACATTCTGACGGCAAACGACGAAGCGGGACTCCGCATTATCCGGCATACCGCATCTCATGTGATGGCGGAGGCGGTTAAGCGGCTTTTTCCCAATGCAAAGGTGACAATCGGTCCCGCTATCGACGAGGGATTTTATTATGATTTTGATGCGGAGCCTTTTTCCAGAGAAGATTTGGACAAGCTTGAAGCGGAGATGAAAAAAATCATCAAAGAAGGGCACAAAATAGAGCGCTTTACGATGCCGCGGGAAGAGGCGATTCATTATATGGAAGAAAAAGGCGAGCCTTATAAGGCGGAGCTGATTCGGGACCTGCCGGAAGATGCGGAAATTTCCTTCTATGACCAGGGCGGCTTCGTGGATTTATGCGCCGGCCCGCATCTGATGAGCGTGAAATCCATCAAAGCGTTTAAATTGATTTCCTCCTCGATGGCATATTGGAGAGGGGATTCCAGTAAGGCGCAGTTACAGCGTATTTACGGAACCGCTTTCCAGAAAAAAGAGGAGCTTGCGGCGTATCTGGAATATCTGGAGGACATTAAGAAACGCGACCATAATAAACTCGGACGCGAGATGGAGCTGTTTACGACGGTGGACGTTATCGGACAGGGACTTCCGCTGCTGCTTCCGAAAGGAACCAAAATGGTCATGAAACTGCAGCGCTGGATTGAAGACCTGGAAGACCGGGAGTGGGGATATGTCCGGACGAAGACGCCCCTGATGGCAAAGAGCGATTTGTATAAAATCTCAGGACACTGGGACCATTATAAGGAAGGCATGTTCGTGCTCGGCGACGAGGAAAAGGATAAAGAAGTCTTTGCGCTTCGGCCGATGACCTGTCCTTTCCAGTATTATTGCTACAAAAACAGCCAGCATTCTTACCGCGACCTGCCGATTCGTTACGGTGAGACTTCGACGCTGTTTCGAAACGAGGATTCGGGCGAGATGCATGGACTGACAAGAGTACGGCAGTTTACGATTTCGGAAGGCCATCTGGTCATCCGGCCCGACCAGGCGGAAGAAGAGCTGAAAAACTGTCTGGATTTGGCGCATTACTGCCTGACGGTGTTGGGCTTACAGGATGATGTGACTTACCGATTGTCCAAATGGGACCCGAACAACAGGGAAAAATATCTGGGAGACGAAGAATACTGGGAGTCTACGCAGAGCAAGATTCGGGAAGTGCTGAAAGAAAAGGGCGTTGCCTTTACGGAAGCGGATGGGGAAGCTGCTTTTTACGGTCCGAAAATCGATATTCAGGCCAAAAATGTATACGGCAAGGAAGATACGATGATTACCATTCAGCTCGACTGTGCGATTGCGGAGAACTTCGATATGTATTATATCGACCAGAATGGCGATAAAGTCCGTCCGTATATTATCCACAGAACTTCTATGGGCTGCTATGAGCGGACGCTGGCATGGCTGATTGAAAAATATGCCGGCAAATTCCCCACATGGCTTTGTCCGGAACAGGTGCGCGTCCTTCCGATTTCCGAGAAATATGAGGAGTATGCGGAAACGGTCAGAAAAGAGCTGGCCCAAAATGGCGTAGACGTTACGGTGGACAACCGTTCCGAAAAAATCGGCTTTAAAATCCGGGAGGCGAGACTGGCCAAGCTGCCTTATATGCTCGTCGTCGGAAAAGACGAAGCGGAAAACGGCACGGTATCTGTCAGAAGCCGTTTTGCGGGCGACGAAGGCGTGATGCCGCTTTCGCGTTTCACAGAGCAGATATGCCGGGAAATCAGGACAAAGGAAATCCGAAAAGAAGAGGCTGTACAGGAATAAGAAACAGCATACAGGCGTGAAAACGCGTATGGAAACAGGGTAACTGTCGGTATGAAAACAAATTTACAAATAAGGAAAATATGCTGCAGGAAGACTGCCGGATGGCTTTTGTTCGCCTGTGCGGCAGCGATGCTCTTAAACAGCATCCGGCTGTGCTTTTGCAGCGATATTTGGTATGATGAACTATTCACCGTAGGAATGGCGGAACATTCCTATGGTGAATTGATTTCTTTTACGGCAAAAGATGTACATCCGCCGCTTTATTACTGCATTGTAAAATTGATATTAGACTTCTGTAAACTTATAAATCCGTCGGCCGACGCCGTAATCGTGATAAAGTGCGTGTCGGTTCTGCCCTATCTGCTCCTGACGGTGTACGGACTTGTTTTCCTGCGGAAAAAGTTCGGTATGTTTGTGACGGGGCTTTTTCTTTTCTGTGTTCTTTCCATGCCGCAGATGAGCGCTTATACGGTGGAAATGCGCATGTACGGATGGGCGCTTTTTTTCGTGACGGCGGCCTTTTTCCATGCGTATGAGATTGTGGCGGAGAATGGGCAGGGGCGCTGGAACAGCCATTTTGCCGCGCTTGCGCTGTACGGACTGGCGGCGGCATATACACAGTATTTCGCGTGCGTGGCGGCTGTCATGGTATATGTGTATCTGCTTCTATGGTTTTTTCTGCGTTACAGGCGTTCGGAAGAGCGGGATAAGAACGCCGCAAAAGCGTTAAAGCGCTGGTTTGTCTGCGTGTTCTGTTCCGTGCTTGCATATCTTCCGTGGCTCTTTGTTCTGATAGCGCAGGTCACGGCGGTACGGGAAAATTACTGGATTCTGCCGCTTACATGGCGGAGTCTGGGAGGCTGCGTAAAATTTCTGATGAAGCCTGCTTTTTCCCGGGAGTGGCTTAATGTGCCGCTTGCGGTCTTGTTGTTCGGTATCTATATCGGGTTGTTTGTCTGGTACGGTATAAACGGATGGAAAGCGGGACGGGATGAGCCGTTCAGAATCCGTTTTTTCTATGCGCTTGCGGGCTGTATGGTATTGTGCGGGCTGACGGGCTTCGGTTTTACCGCTTCCATACTGGTTCGTCCCATCTTTGTTTACCGCTATATGCTTCCGGCAATGGGCTGTTTCTGGCTGTGTCCGGTACTTTGTCTGGACGGTCTTTTTGACGCGTATCGGACGGATGGAAAAGAAACGGCGCCGTCCGGGAAGGCGGCGCGTCCAGGAGAGAAAGCGGGGCGGCTTTTCCGGGGAATGCTGTGTTTTTGCACGATGCTTTTTGCCGTGGTCGGAATCAGGAACTACCGTGCTTTTCTCGGTGAAGAAGAGTATAAGGCGGTTTTGATGAAAGAGACGGAACTGGCAATTTCTGATATTGCGCAGGATGACATTATCCTGTATAATTTTGACCAGCTGCAGGCGGTTGCCGGATACTATCTGGAACAGGAAAACTACCTGTGGAGCAAAGAATCGGAGCCGCTCATACAGGAAATTTTCGGAAATAAAGGAAGCGTATGGGAAGCGTGGCAGATACGGGAATGGCTGGATGAAGGCCGTACCGTCTGGTTTTTCGGGAGCTTCAACAGCAGAGAAGAGCTTCGGAAGGAATGGGAAAAAGAGGGCATCTTAACCGAGGAAAAAGGAAGTTATATGCTGGAACGTTACTGGTTTAACATTTATTCGATTTTTACGGAATAAGCATATTTTATATATTAAGAGGCAATAATAATCTCGTAATATTTTATCAAATTCAGGAGGTTATTATGGCAGAGTTAAAATGTGGTGTGGAAAATTGTTGTTATAATCAGGAATGCTATTGCTGCAAAGGCGATATTATGGTAGGCGGACAGCACGCGGATACGAGCAGAGGAACATGCTGTGAGAGTTTTGCGCCCAACAGAGGCGATGCTTATACCAGTTCCCTGAGCCATCCGAGCAGGACAATCAGTATTGATTGCGAAGCGACGAAATGTGTGTATAATAGTAATTACAGATGTCATGCAGACCATGTGGACATCAAAGGCTGTGGTGCGGCGGACTGTAAAGGAACGGAATGCGCGACCTTTAAAGAAGCTTAGACTGTGCGCTTCGTGTGTCGTATCGGCCTGGGGAGGTAAGTATATGCGAATGAAAAAAAGAATGATTTGCGCGCTGGCGCTCGTGATGCTGCTTGGCGGCTGCGGAAAAGAACCCGATGCAGAGGAGACGCTTGCACAGGGAGAAAACGTTGTGGACGAAACCGCTCAGAACGACGTGAACGATAATGCGGGAGCCGCCGCAGAAGGCGGTGGCGGCGCAGTCGGCGAAGGCGTCGGCCAGCATTCGGAGAAACTCGAAATAGACGAGGAAACGAAAAAAGAACTGACGACACAGCTTCTTATGGAAAACGAGCTGGACATATCGATTGTTGCGGAAGAAGGAACGACCGACAGATGCACGTTTGCGCTGCCGGAAGATTTTATAGAAGTAGAGGATATTCCGGGCATGTATGTGACGAAACGATATCCTATCGATGCTTCAAATATTTATTATGCGGAAATGGAAAAAGATATCTCGATGCAGCTCATGACGGAAGAGACTTATGTGGAGCAGATTGAAGAGAATTTCAGAACGCTCTATGATATGGACATTGACGTGAATCTGCAGAGTTTTGAGAAAATCAAAATAAGCGGCCATCCGGCGTTCCGCATCCTGTGCAGTTATATGGTGGACGGTGTGGAAATAACACAGCTTGAGTACGTCATCAATGCCGACAAGAGTTATGTCGTTACATATTCCCAGACAGACGAGTATTACAGAATGGATGAATTTGAAGCCAGTGCGGCGACGATTGAGCTGGAGCTGGAAAATTAAAAAGGTGATGGGGCAGCGTACCGCCCGTCTTCCGGCAGCTGTCCGGGCAGAGCATGGTCTCTTTGGAGGCACGCTCCCGCTCCGCTAAAGGATGTAGCGGTACTAAGCTTAAATGCAGCAAACTGCCTTTTCGCTAAGTACCGACATCCTTTAAAGGGTCTCCTCCAGAGAGCCATGCTCCGCCCGGACAGCTGCCGGAAGACGGGCGGTTCTCATGAGGTTTGCAGGCTGGATTTGCATTTTCAAAAATTATCGGTTGACATTCCACGCTGCATGTGGTATAGTGTCAAAGTGTGTGAAGGCACATAACAGTAAAGCAGAGGTATTCACTCTCACCCTGCGGCGAATGGGCTGGCAGGCGTTCATAGGTCAAACAGAAGTTTCGTCTTTTGCATGGAATTTTGTGATGTATGATATGGTGGATAGCTTGCTGTCCGCTTTTTTTGTGCCGGAAATGCTCTGACGGGGCCGCACGATTTGGGAAAATGTATTTTTTTAGGAGGGAAAAGCTATTAGCGATTTATTCATTAACGAACAGATTAGGGACAAAGAAGTCAGAGTCATTGGAGAAAGCGGGGAACAGCTCGGCGTTATGGCGACAAGGGACGCGCTGAAACTTGCGGAAGAGGCAGGTGTCGATTTGGTAAAAATTGCGCCGACGGCAAAACCGCCTGTCTGCAAAATCGTGGATTACGGGAAGTTCAAATACGAACAGACCAGAAAAGAGAAGGAAGCAAGGAAGAAACAGAAGGTCATTGAAATCAAAGAAATCCGGTTATCGCCGAACATTGATACAAATGATTTGAATACGAAAGTCAATGCTGCGAGAAAGTTCATTACGAAGGGCGACAGAGTGAAAGTAACGCTTCGTTTCCGCGGACGCGAGATGACGCATATGAACAACAGCAAACATATTCTGGATGATTTTGCCCAGGCGCTTTCCGATATTGCGGTGATGGAGAAGGCACCGAAAGTAGAAGGCCGGAGCATGACAATGTTTTTAGCTGAGAAGCGTTAAGCTTGTTCAGTTTAAAATAAACGATATCCGTATCATGATATCTCATTAATGATAAATACAGGAGGAATTTTGAAATGCCAAAAATGAAGACAAGCAAGTCAGCTGCAAAACGTTTTAAAGTGACCGGAACAGGGAAACTGAAAAGAAGCAAAGCTTATAAACGCCATATCTTGACTAAGAAGACCACGAAGAATAAGAGGAATCTTAGAAAACCTGCTATGACAGATGCAACAAACGTAAAGAATATGAAGAAAATTTTACCATATTTATAAGGTTCAGTTTATAGATATGTTTTTGAAGGAGGAGAAAAGACATGGCAAGAATTAAGGGCGGCTTGAACGCCAGAAAAAAGCACAACAGAGTTTTAAAACTCGCGAAAGGTTATAAAGGCGCAAGGTCAAAACAGTACAGAGTAGCAAAGCAGTCCGTTATGAGAGCGTTGGCGTCTTCTTATGCGGGCAGAAAAGAGAAGAAACGTCAGTTCAGACAGTTATGGATTGCCCGTATCAACGCGGCGTCAAGAATGAACGGTCTTTCTTACAGCAAATTCATGTATGGACTGAAGAATGCGGGCGTGGAAATCAACAGAAAGATGCTGGCAGAGATGGCAGTTAATGATGCGGATGGATTTAAGATATTGGCAGAGCTTGCAAAAGCAAATCTGAAATAGATATCATTCAAAGATAAGACGAAAGTTACGAATGGAGAATGGCGGGAGGCCGTTCTCCATTTTTTGGAAAGAAAAAAAGAAGGAGGAAGAAAGATGGGTGTATTGGAAGGTTTGGAGCCGCAGCCGGTTTTTCATTTTTTTGAAGAAATCTGTAAGATACCGCATGGTTCGGGCAATGAGGCCGCGCTCAGCGATTATCTGAAACAATTTGCCAAAGAGCGGGGACTTGACTGCATTCAGGACGAGTGGAAGAACATTATCATAACGAAAGGCGCTGCGGACGGTTATGAGGCGGAAGAAACGCTTATTCTGCAGGGACATATGGATATGGTGGCCGTAAAAGCGCCGGATTGCGATATTGATATGGAAAAAGAACCGCTGCGTCTTCAGGTAAACGACGATTTGATTTCTGCAGAAGGGACAAGCCTCGGCGGGGACGACGGAATTGCGGTAGCCTATATTCTGGCGCTTTTAGATTCCGAAGAGATTCCTCATCCGCGCCTGGAAGCCGTCATAACGGTGGGAGAAGAAGTCGGTATGGACGGCGCAAGAGAAATTGACCTTTCCACGTTAAAAGGCCGCAGAATGCTGAATCTGGATAATGAGGAAGAGGGCGTGCTGCTGACGAGCTGCGCGGGCGGACTGCGGGCGGACTGCAAGCTTCCCGTGACATGGGAAAAGAGAAGCGGACTTGCGCTGTATATCCGGGTATCCGGTCTGCAAGGCGGCCATTCCGGTGCGGAAATCATCAGGGAAAGAGGAAATTCCAACTGCCTGATGGGCCGTGTGCTGGATGCGCTCATTCAGGAGACTTCAGCTTCCTTCATCAGTCTGGAAGGCGGCCTTGCAGATAATGCCATCCCGAGGCAGACAGACGCCCGTGTGATGATTGCGGCGGAAGAAAAGGATAAATGTCTGACGATTATACGGAAGATGGAAGAAAAATTCCGGCAGGAGCTGGCCGTCAAAGACCCCGCTGTCAACATAGAAGTGACGGAAGAAGGAGAGCGGACGGCGGATTGCTTACGGAAAGAGAGTATGCAAAAGGCAGTCTTTTATCTCTTGTCGATGCCGAACGGCATACAGGCGATGAGCGCCGATGTGGAAGGGCTGGTGGAAACTTCGCTGAATCTCGGCATGCTGCAGCTTTCAGACGAATGCCTGCGGTTGACTTATGCGGTCAGAAGCTCTCTGGAAAGCGGAAAAGAAGCGGTATGCAGAAAAATGGCCGCGATTTCCGAACTTGCAGGAGCGGTAATGGAAATGCGGGGGGACTATCCCGGATGGGCGTACCGCCAGGAGTCTCCGCTTCGGGATAAGATGATTCGCATTTATGAGAAAATGTATGGAGAAAAGCCCCGGGTGGAAGCAATCCATGCCGGACTCGAATGCGGCCTGTTTTCCGGCAAACTGCCGGGACTTGACTGTATTTCCTGTGGACCTGATATGAAAGCGATTCATACGACGGAAGAAGAACTGAGCATTTCTTCCGTAAAAAGGGTGTGGGAATACCTGCTGGAAGTATTGCGCTGAACGGCATGACCGGAAGCCGTTTGAAAACAGCGTATGATGAAATATCGCAATAATTGGCCTGAAAGGTGCTTGACGTTTTCATTTTATGATTGTAGACTAATAATTAGGCACAAATATTGCAGGAAAGGAAAGAGTTGCAAATGATGGTCTATGAGCATCGGACGCAGTATTATGAGACCGACCAGATGGGGGTAATACATCATTCCAATTATGTCAGATGGCTCGAATCCGCCAGAATCTGGTGGATGCGGCAGGCGGGCATAGATTACGGAGAGATGGAAAAGGATGGTATTGTAAGCCCTGTAACGGCAATTTCCTGCAAATACAAGTCAATGGTGCATTTTGATGACACCGTATTGATTGCGATTAAGATTGAGAAGTACAATGGTGTAAGACTGTCTTTATCCTATTGTGTGACGGATAAGGAGAGCGGGGAATTAAGGATGACCGGAAGCAGCGAGCATTGCTTTGTCAATAGGGATGGAAGGCCGGTCTCTTTAAAGAAGGTATATCCGGATTATGATAAGGCTTTTGTGAAGGAGTTGGAAAAGCAGACTTATGATGCGGCAGGGGTATGAAAATGGAAGAGGTAAAAGATATTTTAACGGGACTGGATCGGTATGAAGAATTTCTGAAAAAACTGGAAAAGGAAATTCAGGAATTGGATGACTGCCGGATTGCGATTATCTACACGGACATCAAATACTTTAAGTATATAAATGATACGTATGGATATCAGCGCGGAGACATGTTGTTAAAGGAATTTACGCGGCAGGTGACGCAGGGAAATGCCAGTATGTTATGTGCGGCCAGGGTATTTTCGGATAATATTGTCCTGGCTTCCAAAGTAAGCAACAGCATTTCTAATGAGGAAGTCCGTGAAAAGGTTCACAGACACAATCTGGAGATGGAAAAGCGTTTCCGGGAGAATTATTCTGCCGCAAGACTGAAATTCTGCACGGGAATCAGCTTTATTTCAAAGGAAGACAGGCGGCTGGACCCCGCAACGGCGGTTTCCAATGCCAACCTGGCAAGGAAAATTGCCAAAGAGATGAAAGAAGACTGTTGTGTGCTTTTTGACAGCAGAATGGTAGAGGGCATTAAAAAAGAAATCGAGATAACGTCGTCTTTGACAAGGGCGATTGCGGACGGAGAACTGAAAGTCTATTATCAGCCGAAAATGAAAACGGATTCCGTTCGGATTGACGGAGCGGAAGCGCTGGCACGCTGGCAGAAACCGGATGGAAGATTCATTTATCCGGATGAATTTATTCCTTTAATCGAGCAGAGCGGGCAGATTGTGGAACTGGATTATTTCGTGTACCGGGAAGTATTCAAATTCATTGCCGGGCGCATGAAGGAGAATAAGCCAATCGTACCGATTTCCCTGAATGTTTCGAGGGCGCACCTTGATAAAATGGAAATTCTCTCCTATATTCGTTCTTTGTTCGAGGAATATCGGATTCAGCCAAATATGATAGAATTTGAGCTGACGGAGAATATTTATATAGAAAATACCGAAAAGGCGTTACAGCTGATAGAAGGGCTGCATGAGATGGGAACGAAGGTTTCCATGGATGATTTTGGTTCCGGCTATTCGTCATTGAATCTTTTGAGCAGGCTGCCAATTGATATTATTAAACTGGATAAAGTATTTCTTCAGGATGAAGAATTGGATAATCATCTGAAAGAAAACGATAAGATTATTATTTCCTGTATTGTCGATATGGCGAAAAAGCTCCGCATTACATCCTTATGTGAAGGCGTGGAAACACCGGAACAGAGCGATTATCTTTCCGAGATAGGATGTGAGCTGCAGCAGGGCTATTATTTTTCCAGACCTATTCCGGAAGATGATTTTGAGAAATTTATGGACCGAAAGTTTTCGGAAGAAAACAGTTTGATAACTGCATAAACAAATAAGCGCCTTTTGATACCTTAATCTTCATAGGAAATTGCTGTAATCGTAGTGGGCGCCAGACAAGAATTTACGCAATAAATTCTTGGAACGCAGGCTGTTGAGCCTGCGTTTTTTATTGTTTACTGCAAGCACATAAAATAGTATGGAGAAATTGCATTTTCTGTCTTGCAACAGTCATTCAGATATTGTATGATAGGAATCGTATCGGAAAATGCCGGGTGAGTAAAACTGGGAATAAAAAAATCGAAAGAAAAACCTCGAAAGCCGATACTTTCAAGGTTTTTTTGATATCGGAATGACAGGACTTGAACCTGCGGCCTCTACTTCCCTAAAGTAGCGCTCTACCACCTGAGCCACATCCCGAAAGCATTTACCATTATATCTGATTTAAGAAAAAAAAGCAAGCATAACTTAAAAGTTTTGAAAAGTTTTGGTAACAGTTCAGCCTCCGCCCGGAGAAAGCATCGTTCTCTTTGGAGGCACGCTTGTGCTCCATTAAAGGAAGCAGCGGTACTAAGCTCAAATATGGCTAAGCCATCTTTTCGCTAAGTACCGGCATCCTTTACAGGACCTCCGCCAGAGAACGATGCTTTCTCCGGGCGAAGGCTGAACTGTTACAAGTTTTGAAAGATAAACTGAAAAAGTTTTTGAAGGAGAAAATTTTGATAGACAAAGAAACATTTCATCCGCTGAACTATATTAAGAAAGAAGAATATTCCGGAAGCATGGGCGGTATGCGGTATATGATGAAGCGTGTCAAAGGAGAAGAGGCAGACATAATTCGGGTGACCATCTGGCCGGAACCTTATGGAATCCATAAGACGCCGGAGGAAGAAAAGCAGTTCCTGGAAGTGCCGCTCAACGAAGACGGCGTGTCACAGGCGGCGGACTGGCTGAATGAGCAGTATGAGATACAGAAAGACAGATGGAGAGGAAGCCTGCGGAAACCGTGGGTTTAATTTATGAGGATGAGAACAGAGATGAAGAATGCAAAAACGCAGAAATATGAAATGGATATGTGCAGCGGTTCCATATTGAAAAAGATATTATTGTTTACATTGCCCCTCATGTGTTCCAGTTTGCTGCAATTGCTTTTTAATGCGGCGGATATCATTGTTGTCGGGAGATTTGCGGGCGATAATTCGCTTGCGGCGGTAGGTTCGACTTCGTCATTAATTAATTTGCTGACAAATTTCTTTATGGGGCTGTCCGTCGGCGCAAACGTACTGGTTGCCCGTTTTTTCGGGGCCAGGAATCAGAAAGACCTGACGGAGACGGTTCATACGGCAATGACCCTCAGTTTGTACAGCGGCGCTATTTTAACGGTCATCGGTCTGGTGGGTGCGGAGCAGATACTGCTCTGGATGAATACGCCGCCGGATGTGCTTCCTCTCGCAACGCTTTATCTGCGGATTTATTTCCTGGGCATGACCGCGATGATGCTTTATAATTTTGGAAGCGCTATTCTGCGCGCTATCGGCGATACGAAGCGGCCGTTGTATTATCTGACGATTGCGGGCATTATTAACGTACTGCTGAATCTGTTGTTTGTTGTTGCTTTTCAGATGGATGTAGCAGGCGTTGCGGCTGCAACGGCGATTTCCCAGTGTATTTCCGCGGTACTGATTATTCGGTGCATGATGAGAGAGCAGGGCAGCATTCACCTGGAATTGACGTCTCTGCGCGTGAACGGAGACAAATTCAGGCGGATTCTGCAGATTGGGCTTCCTGCCAGCTTTCAGGGAATTTTATTCTCATTTTCCAATGTCATTATCCAGTCGTCGGTCAACTCCTTTGGGGCCGTGACGGTCGCGGGCAACTCGGCGGGAGCGAACATTGAAGGATTTGTTTATGTTTCAATGAATGCTTTCCATCAGGCGGCTATTTCTTTTACGAGCCAGAATGTGGGAGCGGCCAAATATGAGCGGGTGAATAAAATTTTGTATACGGCACAGGTATGCGTAATCGTGGCGGGAGTCGTATTTGGAAATCTGGCGGTGCTGTTCGGATATCCCCTGCTTCGCATGTATACGACGAGCCCGGAAGTCATGGAAGCGGGTATGCGGCGGATGGAAATCATATGCAGATATTATGCTTTCTGCGGCATGATGGACGTTATGGTAGGTTCTCTGAGGGGACTGGGATATGCGGTTATGCCGATGATTGTATCTTTGATAGGCGCATGCGGTTTCCGGCTTCTCTGGATATTTACCTTTTTCCGCATGGAGCAGTTCCATACGGTGTCTTCCCTGTATCTGACCTATCCGGCGAGCTGGCTACTGACCTTCCTGGCGCATGTGGCATGTTTTTGTGTCGTCCGCCGCAGACTGGCCCAAAAATGGGGCGCATGAGCGCCCCGTCCGTTATGGATTATAGAAGTATTCTTTCAGTTTTCTCTTTTATTTCCCCAGAAAAATAAGGCAACCGTTCCAGGACCGGTATGACTTCCGATGGTGGCGCCAATCGGATAGATTTCCACGTTTCCTTTCAGTTTGGGAAAACGTTCTTCTATCAGTGCGGCGACCGCCTGTGCATCCTCCATGCAGGCTGACTGGCTGATGAAACATTTGCCGGCGTAAGCCGTGCCGTCCTGCGCGTTTGCTTCCATTTGTTCCACGATGCGCTCAATGACTTTTTTCTTGGTTCTTATTTTCTCCCGCGGAATGAGACGGCCTTCGAAATCCACGTTCAAAAGCGGGCATATGCTGAGAACGCTTCCGATAAAACCGCTTGTTTTGGAAATTCTGCCTCCCCGGATATAGAAAGTCAGGTCGGTGGAGAAGAACCAGTGCTGTAAGCGGAGACGGTTCTCATTGACCCAGTCGTGCAGGACGTCAAGTTCCATGCCGGAATCCCGCATGTCGGCCAGTGTTTCCATCAAAAGGCCGTACCCGCTGGAAGCGGCAAGGGAATCGACGACATAAATTTTACGTTCGGGGTATTTTACGGACAATTCGTCTCTCGCAATACAGGCGGAATTATAAGTTCCGGATATACCGCTGGAAAGCGTCAGATGCAGGACGTCTTTTCCTTCTTTCAGCATTGTTTCAAAATATTCCTCATATTCTCCAATCGTAATTTGCGATGTTTTCGTATCGGCGCCTTCCGACATTCTGCGGTACAGCGTTTCCGGTGGGACTGACTGCCCGAGGTCGTCGAGATAGTCCCGGCCGGCAAGTTCAAAATGAAAACAGATATAACGGATGTTTCTCTGTTCAAAGCGCTCTTTGGATAAATCGGCTGTCGAAGAACAGCTCAAATAGTATTCTGCCATAATGTGCCTCCTGTTCTGGCTGATAACGTTGTTACAGCACACGGGCTTTGTTCGGACGCCCGATGTACTGTAACAGATTCTACCATGACAGGCGGACCGATGCAATGAAAATGTAGACGGGGATTTAGAAAGCGTGTATAATAGAATTCGGTAATGTATTGAAATACGGGGTGGGGTACATGAGGACGATAAAGGGAAAGCTGATTGTGACGATATCCGCGGTGGCTGTCATGATTATGCTGACAGGTTCCATAGGAAGTTACTTAATTGCGAACAGTGTCGTAAACATAAAAGTCAGGGAATTACAGTTTGAAAAGGCGTTGGAAAAGGCGGAAGAAATGAACGGATGGCTTGCCGGACAGATAGCGTGGGTGGAAGAAAACGCCAATGCCTATGAGTTTTTCTTACAGGAGTTCTTTCAACAGAAGAATTATGATGAAATAAAAGGTTATCTGGAGGCTCGTCTTCTGTCGGCAGGCGATACGATAATGGATGCGTATTATGGTTTTGAGGACCATACGATGTTAATTATCAATTCGGAGGTGGGCAGCGATTATGACTGCTGCGAACGCGTCTGGTACAAGCAGGCGAAAGAAACGGGAAGCGTTATTGTGACCGACCCCTATGTCGATGCTTTTACGGGTAAAATTGTGGTGACAATCGCAGTCCCTCTGTATAATTCGTCCGGAGAATTTGCCGGCGTGTGCGGCGCGGATATTACGACGGAAGAACTGGTTGAAGTGCTGGATTCGCTGGATGGTGAGGAAGGCGGGTACGGTTTTATCGTGGACAGCGCGGGCTGCTTTGTAGCGCATCCGAACGAGGCGTTTCTGCCGGAATACAATCAGAATACCTCGATAACCGAAGTGGCGGACGGCGCGCTTTCCGGCGTCGCGGCGAAACTTTCGGAAGGACAGGGCGTTGTTCTGAGCGAAGATTATGACGGAGAAGAGAAATATTTTGCGGTGGTGTCCATGCAAAACTGCGGATGGGCGGTCGGCGTCGTTGCACCGCGGGATGTCGTTTTCAGTGAATTAAACATACTGGTACTGACTTCTGTTTTTATCTGTGCGATGGGAATGCTGCTCATTGTTTCGTGCGTTATTCTGGCGGCGAACAGGCTGTTGTCCCCGATTGCGGATTTAAAGCAGTTTGCAAGCGGTGATTTCCGCGAAGAAGTGAGCGGCGGGAGAAGAAAACACCAGGTAGGCGAAGGGTTTAAAGACGAACTGGAAGAAATCGAACATGCAACCAAATCCGTTCGAAAGCAGATTCGGGAGTCCATCCTCGGCACGATGGAAGAAGCGGCGGGCATGGAAAATATTGCTTCCGAAGCATACAGCAATATGGCAGAGCTGAATAACGGACTGGATGAAATGGACCAGCTGGTCGAAGACGTTACGGGAAAGGCAAAAGAAGTGGCGGACGTGACGAAAACAATCAGTTCTTCCAGCACGGAATTTGGGGTCGTGGTGGACGGCATGTCTTTAAAAGCGGCAGAAGCCGCTGAGGCGTCCGGCGTCATCAGCGCCCGGGCGGAAAAGCTGCTGCAATCGACTACGGAGGCGAAGAGCCAGGCCAGCCTGATTTACCGTAAGGTGGAAAAAGAACTGGAAAAGGCGCTTTTGGAAGTGGAAAGAATCGAAACGGTGAAGACGCTTTCTCAGGAGATTTTGAGCATCGCCGCTCAGACGAATCTCATCGCGCTGAATGCGTCCATAGAGGCCGCGAGAGCCGGAGAGGCCGGAAATGGTTTTGCGGTAGTGGCGGAAGAAGTCAGGAAACTGGCGGAAGATTCCAAGTCGGCGGTGGACAATATTCAGGCGGTCATCAATGATGTGGTCGATTCGGTCATGGCGTTAAAAGACAGTTCCGGAACGCTGCTGAACTTTATGAAAGAGCATGTAATCGGCGATTACCACGCTATGCTGGATACGGCAAAGCAGTATCAGGAAGACGCGGTCTTCTATGACGGCATTGCAGGCGAGCTTGGCGCCGCGGCGCAGCAGATGGGAGCGTCCGTCGAAGAAATGCTGGCAGCGCTGCAGACCGTTACGGATATGAATGAAGTGATGGTTCATGATATCGATAATGTGGCTTCGGCCATGCAGCATACCAATGTCAGCTCCGAAGAGATTTTGCGGCAGATGGCGATTCTGGAGCGCAGCAGCCGTTCTCTCCGGGCAATCGTAAACGGTTTCAAGATTTGACATAACGGCGCAGACAAAAAAGCGCAAGGATATTCGGAAGGGCCATAAACCCGTTAATCAGGTCGGTGCATTCCCAGACAAGATTCATCGGGATGATGGCGCCGAGGTATATCATCAGAATATAGAGCAGTTTGTAATACGGAATACCTTTATTTCCGACAAGGTATTCCGTTGCCTTTTCTCCGAAATACGACCAGCCAATCAGTGTGGTGACGGCGAAGGCAATCAGAGAGACCGTCAGAAAGGCGTCTCCCACATAGGGCAGATGGGCAAAGGCCGCGGAAGTCAGACCGGTGGAAGGAATCCCCTGAATGGAAGCCGGGTCGTATAGCATATTGGCAACGATGACGATACCTGTTACAAGACACATAACGACCGTATCCCAGAAAACGGCAGTCATGGAAACATAAGCCTGATGTTTCGGGTCGCTGACGTCGGAAGCCGCCGCGGCGATAGCGGAAGTGCCGATGCCCGCTTCGTTGGTAAAAAGGCCTCTTGCGATACCGTAGCGGAGGGACATTTGTATGGTGGAGCCGATAAATCCGCCTGCGACGGAAGAGAAGGAAAAAGCATCCCTGACGATTAACAGGCAGGCTTCCGGCAGCTGTCTGTAATACAGGCAGAGCAGCAGAAAGCAGCCGAATAAATAGATGAAACTGATTGCCGGAACAATGCGTTCACACAGACTGCCGATGGCTTTGACGCCGCCGAGAATCACAGTGCCGGTTACGACGGCAAGCAGGATTCCGACAATATGCGGTGACAGATGAAAGGAAAAAGAAGCCGCCTGTGTTGCTGAATTAGCCTGTGTTGCACAGCCGGCCCCGAAAGCGGCAATCAGTGTACAAAGCGCATAAAAAGAACCGAGACTTTTGTTATGTAAACCGTTTTTGAGAACATACATGGGGCCGCCCACATAAGCGCCGTCTTTTCCGCGGCTGCGGAACAGGACGCTCAAATAGCATTCCGCATAGGCGGTTGCCATGCCGAGAATGCCGGTAATCCAGCACCAGAAAACGGCTCCGGCTCCTCCGAGCGCGACGGCAGTCGAAACGCCGATGATGTTTCCCGTGCCGAGCGTGGCGGCAAGGGTGGTAGCAAGGGCAGAGAAAGGAGACAGATTATGATTGTCTCCGGTATCCTCCATGCCGAGAGAAAGCCGGATGGCATACAGAATTTTACGCTGCGGCATGCGCAGCTTACAGGTAAAATAAAGATGTGTGCCCATCAGGATAATCAGGAGGGGAAGTCCCCAGATAAGATTATTCGCCTTTTGAATAAACGCTAACATGATACGCCCCTTTTTCCAGGCTGTTCCGGCAGAAGAAGCCGGTCCATTCGTTATTTCATTTATATGGAAAATGTTCTGAAAAAAGAACTCCATAACACCTTCCCCCACCCACAAAATATGGTATAATGTGCGTGATGGCAATGAGCGGTGCGGCGAAAAAACCAGACAAATCGACTGCTGGCAGTCGGATTTGGCTGGTTATGGAGCCATAGGGCGAAGCCCGCGAGCGAGGAATGCCGAAGGCATACCGAGCGTGCACCGCGGGGAAGAACCGAGCGCGCACCGCGGGGAAGACCCGGTGCGCCGCCGCGTAGTATAGAATGGAGTAAACCAACTATGAACAGACAACCAGATACCGCAGCCCGGGAATGGGCGGAGGCCCTGTGCTTCTATGCGGGTAAAGACAGCGCGTTTTTCGAAAGCTTCTGGAGCGCCTTAAAAGAATCGCAGCCCGTTTACCGGGAATTTGTTTATTATCTGGAGAATCAGAATTTTTTATGCGAATATCGGATTTCGGGATATACAATTGTAGATATCATGGTCTGGCAGATGGACCATTTTAAGGCGCAGCTGGACAGGGGACATGATGACATGAAGCAAAACGGGGATAAGATGCTCCTGATGGCGTTCGATACGATGCTGAGAATGGAAAAACAGCCGGAAAAATATATTTATTTGATGCAGTCTGAGACGGGCACGGATTATCCGGAAAAATACTAGTGTACTGACACGTTGATATTTAGATTTACTACCACCTCTTTAGGCAGTAG
>CAJTRK010000010.1 GCA_910578475.1 uncultured Lachnospiraceae bacterium
CTTTTTATATTTTTCTGTTTCCAGTTTTACTTCGTTTTTTGCCCATGCAAGCACATCATCCCTTGTTGGACCGTGTTCGGGAAGAAGTTGTTCCAATGTTCCGAGTTTACGGATAATCTTTGATGAAGTACCGCCGCCTGATTTGGCATAGGACTTTGCTATGTAAAACGATTCCGCATTTTTTGATTTTGTGATATGAAGATTCATGTGAATTCCTCCTATGCCTTATTATAACACACAATGGCATAAAATAACATACATAAACACAAAATATTTGACAAAAAAAGAAGCCTTTTTTCAAGGCTTTCAAGCACTTTTTCTTATATTCAACTGTCAAACTCCCGCGTCGGGAGGTTCGCAGGGAAACTGCATGATGAGAAGGATTTTATCCGTTCCGAAGGAAACTTCACGGCGGATTTCTTTCGGGGATTGATTGGACTGATTGTTGTTTGCCATAGAATCCTGATTTTAGAGATGTCTTTTCTTTATAGTATTTGTTTCCCTGACGGCGTATTCATTTTTTTCAAAGGTGATAATGACTTTTCAATCGCGGCATGTTATAATGAGGTGTGCATAAAATAACTAAGGAAGAACTTTGTAAGGAACTTTGGAATGGAGGAGAAGAGTTTTGAAGATGAAAAACATAGGAAGAACTTTGATAGCGGCGATAGCGGTCGCAGCCGCCCTTACGATTGGCGGTTTTCATGTTGGTGACGGCGGTCTGGAGACGGTGGAAGCGGCGGGACGTCCTGTTTCGATTGATTCCTGCCTGATATCCGGGTCGGATGTTGTCTGTCAGCTCAGCACGGGCAGCGTTCCCTCGAGCGACGACGGAAAGTTCTATGTTTATGCGGATGAAGTCTTTCAGGATGGAACCACGGGCAGCGTTGTTGCAGCGGTCGATGCGGGAACATCCGTTTCGGTGAGTTTTCCTTTGAATTATAATACGGCGGATTCCAATCTCAGCCGTAAATTTCTGATTGCGGTAAAGCAGAACGGGCAGATGGTTCAGGTGAGCGACGAGCATTATATTACCAATCCCGAGGCGATTGCGGCATATACCGCAGGACGTATGGATAACGGAATTAAGGGGATTCTGCCTGATTTGACCAAATCTTCGAGAGAAGAGGTGCAGGAATTGGGCATCAAACAGGTTGTCTATAATATGGCGGTCGATGATATCTGTTCCGCGGCTTCGGCGCCGGGTGCGCTTCCTTTTACATATAACGGAACGACTTATTATTTTGACGGCAATATGATTGGCAAGTTCGATTCCATGTTCAAAAGCTTTAATCATTACGGCGTACAGGTAAACATTGTTCTCCTGAACAGAGGAGAAAGCCCTTATTCACAGGATTTGGTTCACCCGATGGCGGTTGGAGCGGAATGTCCCGGGTACGCGCTGAATGTGGCGGATGAGGCGGGCGTTGACCATCTGAAAGCCATTGGCGCTTTTCTGGCACAGCGTTATTCCGGTAAGTTCGGCTGCGGCCAGGTCGATAACTGGATTCTCGGAAACGAAGTGAATGCGAGGACCTCCTGGTGGTATACCAGCTCCGATTCACTGGACTTTAACGTCGGCATTTATGTAAAGGCATTCCGCATCATCTACAATGAAATGAAAAGTATGAATGCGAATGTGCGTATTTATAATTCCATCGACCAGGAGTGGAACCGGAAATCCAACCCGGGCAGTTTTCTGGCAAAAGATTATCTGGACAAATTTAATTATTATATGACGAGAGAAGGCAATATAGACTGGGGACTTTCTTTCCATCCTTACAATTCTCCGTTATATGACCCTTACGCATGGAACGGCCCGGCAGTATGGGTGCAGGACAGCATTACTTCACCTTATATTACGATGCAGAACCTGCATATTCTGATTAACTATATGCACCAGAGCAATTTCCTGAATCCGGCGGGTGAGGTCAGAAGCATTTCCCTTGCGGAAATCGGTTATACGTCGAGCTTTGGAAACGAGCAGCAGGAAGCTTCCATCGTTTACGGCTATTTGAAGGCGGCGTCCTTCCCGGAAATCGATTCGTTTATTCTGTTCAGACAGACCGACGAGGCAAGCGAGATGGAGAGCCATCTTGCGCTTGGCCTGTTTGACCTGAACGGCAATAAAAAACCTTCCTACGAAATCTACAAGAACCTCGGTTCAGCCAATGAAGCGGCGGCAAAGGCAAGAGCGTCTGAAATTATCGGTATGGATATCGACCAGATGATTAGCCAGAACGTTATGTGGACGAGAAGCGGAACGGGAGTCGTTCAGTAGTCTGCCGGGCGGAGGCGGAAGGATAACAGGGTATTTGACATAACTCGCATAAAACCAGCATTTTCTCCAAAAAAACATTGATTTCTCCTGGTAAATATTGTATGATAGCTTTACATAATATATATTTACATAACATGGGTAAGTGTCCGTTTTTGTGGATTGTTCATAGACAATGAGGAGAAAAGGAGTGTGAAAGCTTATGAAACTGGGAAAATATGCCAAGTTATGTCTGACCGCCGCGCTTGTATGCGGCATGGTCATTTTGCCGTTAAACAGAATAGAAGCGCAGGCGGCGGAAATTATCGCGACAGTGCATGGAACGGTAGCGTCCGGTACGACTTCGGATTTGCTCCGGCTTTCTACGAAGGAAGGAGAAATGCAGATTAAACTGGACAGCGGAACGGATACGAGCGGCTGTAAGATTCTTCTGCCGGACAGCAAAGTGTCTGTTTCCGTATCTCACGGTTCCGACGGCTATCTGCATGCGGTCAAGCTTTCCGGAGATGTACAGACGCCGTCAACGACGTTGGATTCTTCTACGTCGGCGTCGGTAACGGGAACAATCGGAAGCAAAAGCAAAGGAGATATCATTTGTTTTAAGACGCCGCAGGGCGAAATGGAAATCAAACTGGACCCGACGACCAACTTAAGCGGCTGTTCTGTTCTTGTGGCGGATAAAACATACACCATTGTCTGTGTGCGCGGTTCGGATGCCTACATGCACGCGGTGAGTATTTCGGACGGAGCTTCTTCCGAAGGGACAGGCTCTTCGGATACGAATTATACCGGCATAACGCCGGCGCCTGCGTCGCCGGTCGGCGTTTCCACCTCTACGGTGACGGGCAAGGTAACAGGCGATACAAAAGAAAATCTGCTATATTTGTCAACGGGCAACGGTGTCATGCAGATTGTAATAGATAACAATACGGATTCCAGAAACGGCATTGTCCTGACGCCAGGCAATAAGCTGAGTGTTTCCGTTTACCGCGGTTCGGACGCTTATATGCACGCGGCAACAATCTTTGCGGGCAAAGACGGGAACAAGGCGTCCGTCGATACATCTTCCGTTTCCACGGTAACGGGAACGGTGGGAAGTAAGTCTAATGAAAATCTGCTTTATCTGTCAACGAGTTATGGGGAAATGGAGCTGAAACTGGATGCGGTGAGCAGCGTCAACAATCTGAAGGTGCTCGTAAGCGGTAAAAAAGTGACGGTGACCTGTGCGCGGGGGGATGATGCTTATATGCACGCTCTTTCCATAACAGGCTCATGACGCTTCTGTCCTGTTTTATCAGGACGAATGAACCGTGGCCGCGGGGTATCGGAACCAGGGCTACAACTTTACGATAACTTCCTCTACCGCATATGACCAGAAATGGATTCGGGGCAGAAATACATTTGAGAATATTGACCGGCTGGTGGACAGCATTTTTGCGAGTTATCTTTCCAGACCGGGAGTCAGACAGCCGATATTTACTTCTTACTGTGACGGCCAGCGTGTTACCTGCGACGGGCTGAGTCAGTGGGGTTCCAAGTATCTTGGGGACGAAGGATATTCTGCCATCGAAATCATCCGTTATTATTATGGCAGCGATATGTATATCAATACGGCGGTCAGTGTGGCCGGAGTTCCCTCTTCCTGGCCGGGGTATAATCTCGGTATCGGCGCGCGGGGGGATAAGGTCAGACAAATACAGCAGCAGCTTAACCGGATTGCACAGAATTTTCCGGCAATTCCACGGCTCACGGTGGATGGCGTTTACGGTTCTTCAACGGCGGAGGCTGTGCGGGTGTTTCAGCGGGTATTCGGGCTGCCGGTAAGCGGAATCGTCGATTATCCTACCTGGTATGAGATTTCAGATATTTATGTGGGAGTCAGCAGGATTGCGGAACCGGTTTAATAAAAATGGCGCCGGGGCGGAGATGTATTCTCAGGCCCCGGTTTTACCGTATGGGAATTGTGCCCCGGCATAGCGCCTGACGGAAAAAGAGTCCTTTGGAAGCGTGGTATAAAATTGAAACAGATTATTCGTGAGATATTAGACGGGAATTTTAAATATGATACCGGCACACTAAATTTTTCGTGTACGCGTATTGAACTATCCGTTCAGGCGGGAGAGACGGCGGAAGGTTCCTTTATTCTTTATGGTCCGCAGGGCGCCATAACGGAAGGGTATATCGTATCTTCGGACTTACGGATGGAGTGTCTTTCTTCTTCTTTTGCGGGCAGTCAGGATGAAATTTTTTATCGTTTCGATGCCACCGGTTCTACGGCCGGAGAAGAGGTAAAAGGCGCTTTTCATATGATATCAAATCAGGGAGAATCTTATCTCCCTTTTTCAGTTTCCGTGAATGCGGCTCCGGTCGATTCCAGTCTGGGGGAAATCAAAAATCTTTTTCACTTTACAAATCTGGCCAAGAGTAACTGGGAAGAAGCGGTTAAGCTTTTTTACAGCCCGAAATTCGGACAGACACTGACCGGAAACGGTAAACAGTATTATGCCGCCTATAAAGGACTTTCTGCCGTATACGGCAATGAACATAATGTAGAAGAATTTCTGCTGGAAATCAACAAGAAGAAGCCGGTGGATTTTCTGCCGGAAGAAGCGGAAATCCGCATCGAGGAGCCGGCGGCGATGACACGCTATACGCTCGTGATTCACCGGAACGGATGGGGCTATACACGCCTTCATGTTGAGACGGAAGGCGATTTTCTGAAAGTGGATGAAAAGGTCGTTACGGAAGACGCTTTTCTCGGAAATCTGTATCGTTTATATTATTATATACAGGATGAAAAACTGCATGCGGGGAATAATTACGGGTGTATCCGTCTAAGGAATTTTGAAAAGACCATTACGGTTCCGGTAACCGTTGTGTGTCATGCGGAAAACGGACGGAAGCTGACGATGATGAAGCGGGAACAGAGGCGTATAACAACGCAGCTCATGCAGTATTATCAGGCATACCGTCTGAAAAAAATCAGCGCGGGAACATGGCTGGAAGAGTCGGGCGCGCTGGTGGAGCGGCTGAAAGATGTGGATGGGAATGACGTTTCCGCGAGGCTGTTTCAGGCGCAGCTTTTCGTGACGCAGGAGCGTTTTCATGAAGCGGAATGGATATTGGACCAGAATCGGGCGAAAACAGAAGATTTGCGGGAAGAAAAACCGGAGTATTACTGTTATTATCTGTATCTGACGACTTTGTGCAGCAAAAGCGACAGATATGTGGATGAGGTGTCCCGGAAAATTGCCTGGTATTATGAACGGAACCGCGGAAATTGGCGGATTGCCTGGCTTCTTTTGTTTCTGGCGGATGAATATACGAAGAGTGCGGCCAGAAAATGGGAGCTTCTTGAGGAGCTTTTTGCATACCGGTGTTACAGTCCGGTGGTATATGCCGAAGCATGGAGCCTAATCTGCATGAATCCAGCTATGCTGATGAAGCTTGGTGAATTTGAACTGCAGGTATTGAATTTTGCGGCCAAAAACGAGGCGATGAAAGACGATGTGATGATACAGCTTTTGTATCTGGCGCAGAAACAGAAGGGATATTCCGGCCTGTTACTGCAGATACTGACGAGCTGCTATGAGAAAAAGCCGAAAAACGACCTTTTGCACGCCATTTGTTCGACACTGATGAAAGGCAACAAACAGGGCGGCAGATATTTTAAGTGGTATCAGGCAGGTGTGGAACAGAACCTGCGGATTACGAGATTATACGAGTATTATATGATGTCCGTTACGCTGGATGACAGACAGACGCTCCCCAAGATGGTATTGATGTATTTTTCCTATCAGAGTGACCTGCATTATGAGATTACGGCCTGGCTGTATGCTTATGTATGGAAACATCAGGAGGAAATACCGGAAATTTATATCAGCTATCTGGCGGCAATCGAACGTTTTGTCATCGAGCAGATAAAGCACGGAAGAATTAATAAAAATCTGGCGTATTTATATCGGAACGTGTTGGAGCAGTCCATGATTGATGCGGAGATTGCGGGGGCGCTTACGGAACTTTTGTTTATGCAGAATATTACGGTGGAGAGCGACACCATCAGGCAGGTCGTGTTGGTCTATCCGTATGCGGTGAAAGAGATGTCATATCCGGTGGCCGGAAGAAAGGCACAGGTTCCGCTTTTTGATGAAGAATGCAGAGTCGTGCTGGAAGACGGAGAACGGAACCGCTATACGAACAGCATTTCCAGCAGGCGGGAACAGCTGGTCACAACGGGAAGGCTTTTTCAGCTTGTAGCGCCCTATATCAGGGAACATCTCGGTTATGCTCTGCATGTCTGTTATGACCACAAAGATGCGCTGAATATACAGGAAGAAAATGCGGAGCGTTTTCGGTATCTGGCGGATTCGGATTTTCTTGCACAAGAGAACCGGCAGGAAATCCGGATGAAACTTATCCGGTTTTATTATGAAAAAGACAGGATGTGGGAACTGGACGATTATCTGCTTTCCCTGCAGCCGGAGGATATTGCGCCCGACGACAGGAAAGAAGTCATCCGGACGATGGTGATGCGGGGAATGTATCAGGAGGCTTATGCGTGGGTTCATGCGACAGGGCCGTACCGCATCGACGTCAAAACACTTGTCAGATTGTTCAGCAGACTGTTAGAGCCGGGAGATACCGCGTCGGAGGAAGACACCTTTATGACGGGCATTCTCCTGTATGTGGTGAAAAAGGGAAAGTATGACGAACAGATTTTGAAATATCTCGTCCGGCATTATAACGGAAGCATTAAGGATATGCGCGATATTTGGAAAGCGGCGGTGGATTTTGGCGTCGATGTTTATGAGATATGCGAGCGGATTATCGTACAGACTCTTTATACGGGCACTTATATCGGCGAAGAAATGGAAATCTTCTCTTCCTACGCCAGAGCCGGCGGCAAAGAAGAAGTGATTTCTGCCTTTTTATCACAAGTCAGCTACGACTACTGTATCGGCGGAAAAGTGACAGATACGGCTGTATTCCATAGTATCCGGCAGTTATACAGGGAAAAGGCGCAGCTTCATCTCGTGTGCAAAATAGCGTATTTGAAGTATTTTTCAGAGAATCCGGAGGAACTCACGGAAGAGATGAAAGAAACGGTTTCGGCATTTTTGCAGGACTTGCTGAACCGGAACATCGTGCTTCCATTGTTCAAGTCTTATATGGACTATCTGCCTGCGCTTATGATGCTGCAGGATAAGGTGATATTAGAATATCGTGCGAAGCCGGGGCATCGTGTGAGAATACACTATCTGATTCAGCGGGAAGACGACAAAGAACAGGAATACTGTAAAGAGACCATGAAAGATATGTTTTCCGGCATCTGCGTCAAAGAGTTCATTCTGTTTTTTGGCGAGCGGCTCCAGTATTATATTACGGAAGAGACGGACGGTAAGGAACAGGTGACGGAGAGCGGCACAATCAGTAAGAATGACAGCAGCCAGCTGCATGCGGGAAGCCGTTTTAACCTGCTGAACGGTATTATGATTGGGAAGACGCTTCAGGATTATGATACGGTGAATACCCTGTTGGAAGAATATTATAAAAAAGACTTTATGACCGATAAACTGTTTAACATAATGTAAGAAAGCAGTTGAGACAGGTGAGGATATGCTTTTTGATAAAAAAACAGAGGAAAAAGTGCATAAAGGAAGCATTTTGGCAGGCTATGACCTGGGGGATGACTTTTCCCAGATAAGTTACTGCGTCTTTGGGGAAAATGTGGTGGAGAGCGTGCCGACCGTCGTGGGAACGAAGCAGTATAATATTCCGACAGTATTATGTAAACGAAAAGGGGTCAATCAGTGGCTTTACGGCAAAGACGCTATCAGGTACAATCAGGAGGAAGAGGGATTTCTTGTGACCAATCTGACAGAGCTTGCAAGAAAAGGCGAAATGATTACCATCGAGGAAGAGGCATTTGACCCTGTCGCCCTGCTTACGCTGTTTATGAAAAGAAGTCTTGCGCTTTTGAATTTTCTGGTAAAAGCGGAACATATCGGGGCCATCATGTTTACGGTGGACAACCTGGATGACCGGATGGTGGATGTGCTGGCGAAGGCAGCGGTCAATCTGAATCTGAAGACGTCGCAGATTTATTTCCAGAGCCATGTGGAAAGTTTTTATCATTTTGTGCTGCATCAGCCGGAAGAATTATGGAATTATCAGGTGCTTGCCTGCGAACACAACCGTTCGAGGCTGAAAATCTACCGTTTTGAGCGTAATAAAAAAACTACGCCGATGGTCGTTTTAATTGAGGAACAGACATGTTCTTCCCTCATACTTCCGGAGGAACAGGAAGAAGAGGAAATCAAAGCGGACAGTTATCGGCTGGCGGATGAAAAGCTTCTTGAGATTTTGAAAGAACAGTGCGCCGACAGGATTGTTTCTGCGGTCTATTTGTTAGGCGACGGTTTCCGGGAAGAATGGGCGAAGGAATCGCTGCGGTTTTTGTGCCGGAACCGCCGGGTTTTTCAGGGGAATAATCTTTTCTGCAAAGGCGCCTGTTTCGGGCTTCTGGAAAAACTTGAACCGGGCCCTGTCGAAAAAGAACATATTTTTCTGGGCGCAGATAAATTAAAGGCAAATATCGGAATGAATGTGTTAAAGCGTGGAAAAGAATCCTATTACGCGCTCCTGGACGCGGGAGAAAACTGGTATGAAGTCCACAAAGAATGTAATATTCTTTTGCCGGGAGAGGAGAATGTTCTTTCTTTTCTCGTAACGCCGCTGACGGGTAAGCGCGCCCAACTGCGGGAATTTATCCTTGAAGACGCGCCGGTCAGGACGGGGGCGTTCAGCAGATATCTTATAAAGATTAAAATGACCTCTGCGGAATGTGTGGAAGCACAGATAACGGATTTGGGTTTTGGGGAACTGTTTCCGGCCAGCAACAAGGTGTGGATTAAGCAGTTTGCGGTCACATAGAAGAAAGGCGGGCAGCGTATGAGCCGTATCATCCTGGAAACCGGGAAGTGCGCGGAAATTCCATATTTTTTTGAAAAAACTTATGTAAACTTATATTCGCTGGAAGAGCTCTGTTACTGTTTTGTGGAGAATGTGGAACTGCTCGACCAGGAGATTGTCAACGATAAACTGGCGCGTTGGCTGGATGAACAGTGCGGCCTTCCGACGCTGGCGCATGCGCTGTACGCGCTTATCAATCAGAGAGGCTCGGCGAGCGCCTATGTGGGGATGATACTGGAATATGCGGGGCTGTATCCGAAAGAGATGGTTTCCCATGTGGAAACGGTGATTCGAAACAGTGCGGGACTGAATCCTTATGAGCGGTTGAAGACCAAAGCGGATTATATGTTACAGAACGGGCGTTATATGCTGGCGCTTAACCGTTATGACGAGCTGCTTTCCAGGCTGCCTTCCGGCGAACGGGAGCTGCGGGGAAAAGTGCTGCATAACAGGGGAGTGGTCAATGCGAGGCTGTTTTTGTTCGAACGCGCCCAGGAGGATTTCCTGTCGGCCTATCAGATGAGCGGCAGTACGGAAAGCCTGAGACTGTTTCTGACGGCGCGCAGGATGCAGGACAAAGAAGGAGATTACCTCGCTTACCTGGCCGAACATCCGGAGTGGCATGATGTTTCGCTGAAGGTGGAACGGACGGTGGAACAGGCCGCGGGCGAATATGAGATGACTGACGAGAACAGAATGCTTTTTACCCTGCGCGTATGCAGGGAAGACGGCAGCAGCGCCGCAGGAAATGACACGCCCTACTACGAAGAGATAGAGAAGCTGACGAATACGCTCAAAGATGAGTACAGAGAGTGTATGAAAGCGTGAAGATTTCATACGGATTAGTCTGTGTCGCGAAGCGGTATGACGGGAAGGTTGAAGAAATAAATGAACTTATTTAAAAAGCTTTTTGGAAAGTGGAGAAAGAAACAGGAAGAAATCGATTTTGAAGAAGACTGGGAAGAATCCAAAGAAGAGGAGCGGGTGGATTTTACCAACAAAGAGGTGCGGGAGGCCTATGTCCGCAACTGTCTGGAGAAAATAGCGGTCGCCGCAAAAGAGCTTGAAAACCTGAATTTTGAATATAACACGGTGACTTCTTATCTGAAAGATATGGAGGAAATCGAGGCGCTGCCGGAAGAAGAGGCCGAGGAGCTGAAAAGCTGTGCCAAACGGGTAGAACTTTTGCAGAACAGCCGGGACGATTATAAGGGAAGAAAGCGCCGGATGAGTGATTCCCGCTTTCGGCAGATAGAGCGGATGTTAGATGAAATCGAAGAAGGATGCAGCAAGCTGAAAGAGGCGGAGGAATATCAGGATTTGATAAAGAAAGACTTAAACCGCCTGGAGGGAGAAAAGCACGCATATTATTATCGAAAGAATGAGCTGACGGGGGCCATTGCCGATACAAGGGGCATGGCGATTATCTGTGTGACGGCTCTCGGGCTGTGTTTGGCGCTGCTTCTCGGCCTTCATTTCTGGCTGGAAATGGACACGCAGGTCGGTTATCTGATTACGGCAGGGGTTGCGGCAGCAGCGATTACGCTTATTTATGTGAAGCATACGGAGGCAAAGCGGGAGCTGCAGCGGGTCGAGCTGAGCATTAATAAAATCATCCTGTTACAGAACCGCGTCAAGATTCGCTATGTCAATAATACGAATCTGCTTGATTATCTGTATCTGAAATATGACGTGACGAGCGCGGAAGAGCTGGAAAAAGCGTGGAATCTGTATTTCCAGGAAAAAGAAGAACGGGATAAATGCAGAAGAGCGGAGCTGGACCTGGATTTCACGCAGCAGGAGCTTTTGAAAATTCTCAGAAAGTATCAGATTAAAGACCCGGCAATCTGGCTCCATCAGACGGAGGCGATTCTCGACCATAAGGAAATGGTGGAAATCAGGCATGGCCTGATAATCAGACGGCAGTCGCTCAGAAGGAGAATGGATTACAATAAGGATATGGTGGCGGGCGGCGCCCAGAAGGAAATCAAAGAACTGGTAAACCGTTATCCGGAGTATGGAAAGGAAATTATCGAAACGGTTGAAAAGTACGAGAAAACAAGCTAAAATAATCTGAGACAGATTTGCCATGCAGATTTGTCTCAGAAGATTTCACACAATGAAGGAGGAGCAAATGATGCAGAAATTGGAACAGCTTTATGAAGGAAAAGCGAAAAAGGTATTTAAGACGGATAATCCGGACGTATTGATTGTGGATTATAAAGATGACGCGACGGCTTTTAACGGAGAGAAGAAAGGAACGATTGTCGGAAAAGGCGTTATCAATAACAGAATGACGAACCATGTTTTCAAACTTCTGGAAAAAGAAGGTGTTCCAACGCATCTGGTTGAAGAACTGAGCGACCGTGAAACGGCGGTTAAAAAAGTGGAAATCGTACCGCTTGAAGTTATCATCCGTAATGTGGCGGCCGGAAGTTTTTCCAAGAGACTCGGCGTCGAAGAGGGAACTCCTTTTGAGGAGCCGACAATCGAGTTCAGTTATAAGAATGACGAGCTCGGCGACCCGCTCATCAACAGCTATTTTGCGGTGGCAATGAAGCTTGCTACATGGGAAGAAATCGAAACGATTAAGAAATATGCTTTTAAAGTGAACGAAGTGCTGAAAAATTACTTTTTACAGGCGGATATCAAACTGATTGATTTCAAAATCGAGTTTGGACGTTATCACGGACAGATTATTCTGGCCGATGAAACAAGCCCTGACACATGCAGACTGTGGGATGTGCATACCAATGAGAAACTGGATAAGGACCGTTTCCGCAGAGACCTGGGCAATGTGGAAGAAGCGTATAATGAAGTGTTCAGGAGACTGGGACTCTAAAAGGGAATGAAAGGACAGGGTTACAATTAAAAACAGATGAAAAATCAGATAAACAAAACAGACAGACTAAGGGAAGAATGTGGTGTTTTTGGTATCTATGATTTTGACGGAAACGATGTGGCTTCCAGCATTTATTACGGGCTTTTCGCATTGCAGCACAGAGGGCAGGAAAGCTGCGGCATTGCGGTCAGCGATACGAAGGGCCCCAAAGGAAAAGTGCGCAACATAAAAGAAATGGGTCTTTTACATGAAGCGTTTATGAAGGAAGACCTGGAAAAGCTGGAAGGCGATATCGGCGTGGGACATGTCAGATATTCGACGGCGGGCAGCAGCACGAGAGAGAACGCGCAGCCCCTGGTCCTTAATTATGTAAAAGGAACGCTTGCACTGGCGCATAACGGCAATTTAATCAATGCGCCCGAGCTACGTCATGAGCTGGAATATTCCGGGGCGATTTTTCAGACGACCATTGATTCGGAAGTCATCGCTTATCATATCGCAAGAGAGCGCCTGAACTGCGGTACTGTGGAAGAGGCCGTAGGGCGTGCCATGCAGAAAATCAGGGGGGCATATTCTCTTGTCATCATGTCGCCCCGGAAGCTGATAGGAGCGAGAGACCCGTTCGGATTTAAGCCGCTCTGTATCGGTAAGCGGGATAACGCCTATATTCTGGCGTCCGAGACCTGCGCACTGGATACGATTGGGGCGGAATTTGTAAGAGATGTGGAGCCGGGTGAAATCGTCACCATTTCGCCGTCAGGCGGAATCGCGTCGGACAAAAGGCTTTGCATTGCGAAAGAGAAACAGGCCAGATGTGTTTTTGAATACATCTATTTTGCGCGGCCCGACAGTCATTTTGACGGGGTGAGCGTATATGATTCCCGCATTCTTGCGGGGAAATATCTTGCAATGGATTCTCCCGTGGAGGCAGACCTTGTCGTGGGCGTACCGGAATCGGGAAACTGTGCGGCGCTCGGCTATTCCATGCAGTCCGGGATTCCTTACGGACAGGCTTTTGTCAAAAATGCTTATGTGGGACGAACTTTTATCAAGCCGAAGCAGAAGAACCGGGAAAGCAGCGTCCGGGTAAAGCTGAATGCAATCCGGGAAGCCGTAAAAGGAAAGCGAATCGTCATGATAGACGATTCCATCGTCCGGGGAACGACTTCCGACAGAATTGTCAGAATGCTTCGGGAGGCAGGAGCCGCCGAAGTGCATATGCGGGTGAGCTCCCCGCCGTTTCTGTGGCCCTGTTATTTTGGCACGGACGTACCGGCCAGAGACCTGCTCATCGCCTATGGGCGTTCCGTGGAGGAAATACGGGAAATCATCGGAGCGGATACGCTGGCCTATCTGAAAATGGAGCGGCTTCATGAAATTGCAGGACATCTCGGCATCTGCAAAGGCTGTTTTACCGGAAACTATCCGATAGAGCCGCCGAAAGAAGACATCCGGGGAGAATTTGAAAAGTAAAAAATGGAGGATTACTATGGGGACAGACAGATATGTGAGCCCGTTGTCGGAGCGATATGCCAGCAGGGAAATGCAGTATATCTTTTCACCGGATATGAAGTTCCGGACATGGAGAAAACTGTGGATTGCGCTTGCCGAAACGGAAATGGAACTGGGCCTTAGCAGGGACGGAAAACCGGTCATCACGAAAGAACAGATAGACGAACTGAAAGCGCATGCGGAAGACATTAATTATGATGTCGCGAAAGCGCGGGAAAAAGAAGTGCGCCACGACGTGATGAGCCATGTATATGCTTACGGACAGCAATGCCCGAAGGCGGCGGGAATCATCCATCTCGGCGCGACGTCCTGCTATGTCGGCGATAATACGGATATTATCGTTATGACACAGGCTCTTAAGCTGGTGAAAAAGAAACTGGTGAATGTCATCGCAAAGCTGGCGGAGTTTGCCGAAGAATATAAGGCGCTCCCGACCCTTGCCTTTACCCATTTTCAGCCGGCGCAGCCGACGACTGTCGGAAAAAGGGCAACCCTGTGGGCGCAGGAATTTTGTCTGGACCTGGAAGATTTGGAGTTTGTGCTTTCGACGATGAAGCTTCTCGGTTCCAAAGGGACTACCGGCACACAGGCTTCTTTTCTGGAGTTATTCGACGGTGACCAGGAAACGATTGATAAGATAGACCCGATGATTGCGAAAAAAATGGGATTTGATAAGTGCTATCCCGTATCCGGACAGACCTATTCCCGGAAAGTGGATACGAGAGTGTGCAATGTGCTGGCCGGCATTGCGGCGTCGGCGCATAAGATGTCCAATGATATCCGTCTGCTGCAGCATCTGAAAGAAGTGGAGGAGCCTTTTGAAAAGAGCCAGATTGGTTCTTCTGCGATGGCATATAAGAGAAATCCGATGCGGAGCGAGAGAATCGCGTCCCTTTCCAGATTTGTCATGGTGGATGCGCTGAACCCGGCCATCACTTCCGCAACCCAGTGGTTCGAGCGGACATTGGACGATTCGGCCAATAAGCGTCTTTCCATCCCGGAGGCGTTTCTGGCGGTGGACGGCATTCTCGACCTGTGTCTGAACGTGGTGGACGGCCTTGTCGTATATGATAAAGTCATCGAAAAACGTCTGATGAGCGAACTGCCTTTCATGGCGACGGAGAATATCATGATGGATGCCGTAAAAATGGGCGGAGACCGCCAGGAGCTGCATGAGAAGATTCGTGAGCTTTCCATGCAGGCGGGCGCACGGGTTAAAAAGGAAGGCAAAGAGAATAATCTGCTTGAACTGATTGCCGAAGATGCGGCTTTCCATACGAATTTTGAAAAACTGCAGGAAACCATGGAACCGGCCCGTTATGTAGGACGCGCGCCGCTGCAGGTGGAGAAGTTTCTGGAAGAGGTCGTACAGCCGATTCTTGATGAGAACCGGGAACTGCTTGGCGTGAAAGCGGAAATTAGTGTATAGGTTGAAAAAGCAAAGATTTTTCAACCGCGGATATGGGCCTGTGCTGACAGCACAGGCCCATATGTTTAAACAGAAATCAGTCCGGTATTACGCTTCCGCGTAAGTATGCGTTCAGGATATTCTGCGGCGCATCATAATAGAAGCTGCTGTTGAAATCTTCGATGAGGTCGCTGACAAAAGACTGATAGGCGGCGAATAGAGCATCCACAATATCCATATTTTGTTCCCGGGCGATACCGAGAATGAGCCGTTTATATACTTTACCGATATCCCAGTGACTCGGAATCGAGTATCTGGAATTTGAAAGGTTGTCAAAGCATCCTGTGGGGATGTGGGCTGATTCAATCAAATCATCGCTGACACGTTCTATATTATCACTATGATAAACATCTGCAAGTTCATATATTTTGGCAATAGAATCCCGGCCGAGCGTTGTTACGACATCGGCTCTTTTATTTTGTGTTTTTCTGGCAATATAGTCAATCAGACTGCAGGTAAAAAATAAATCGTTTGATTTGCGCTCTTCACGTCCTGTCATTTTTGGGAAGCTCCTCACTGGAAACAAAAGTCAGGCATTTTAATGCCGCGGCGGAACAAAATGCAATCTGGTGTGTCGGATATTTGAATCGGGCCATTGCCCAGAACTGCTCTCTGGTGAGAATGCCGTCAATATAATCGGCGATAAAATTATAAATCTGGTCATTCGCCATTGCTCCGATGACAATATCATGCTCGTGCGGAAGACCTCGACGGCATGCAATGATGAAATCCAGCCATTCTTCACATAAATCTTTAAATTCCAGTATGTTCAGTTCTGTATTCATTCGAAGTGTATAAGTATTCACAACTCCTGTATCATATCGTCTGGCCCAACGTTCGGCCTGTTCACGAATGACCGTACAATAGAATCCGACGCCAAAATCTTTGGTGTTTCGATGTCTAAGAATTTCAGGGTTTTTTACGATGGTGTAGCTGCCATGATATACGGTCATTTTTCCCATGCTGATGCCTGTGCCTTTCTTTGATTCGCGTGTTTCCGTTTACATTATAAATACAATAAAACGGGATTCCTGTCAAGTCATTCCATTTTTAACGGTTATGTATTCCATAGCCTTGACAATACCAGCAAAGGTGTTATAATGTACATGTGCAATAAGTACAATTTAAGGAGAACATTCTCACAATGGAAATCATTATCAGCAATAATGCCAATAAACCGATTTATGAACAGATTACTTCACAAATGAAAGCAATGATTATGAGCGGTGAACTGCAGGCCGGCGACGCAATTCCGTCTATGCGGGCTCTGGCGAAATCAATTCATGTAAGCGTTATTACCGTTCAGAAAGCCTATGAAGATTTGCAGCGGGACGGATTTATTGAAACAACGGTCGGCAGAGGCAGTTTTGTGGCGGCGCAGAACAAAGAATTTTACCAGGAACAGCAGCAGCGCATTGCAGAGGAATACTTGCAGGCAGCCGCGGAAATCGGACGGAAGAGCGATATTTCCCTGGAAAAACTGACGGAACTACTTACGCTGTTTTATCGGGAAAACTAGTTGATGGTTTGTGCCGCCGGGAGGCGGCATGGAGGTTAGCGTGAGAGAAAGGAATAGTTATTATGATGGAAAATATTTTAGAAATGCGGCAGGTTTCCAAAACGTATCCAAAATCCGGTTTTACATTGGACAAGCTTTCGCTTTCGCTGCCATACGGCGCTATTATGGGGGTTGTCGGTGAAAAGAGGTGTTTCTGGCCGTCAGTCTGTTTGGCGGAATCGGAACGGTCATGGGGCTGACGACGCTGTTCAATACCTTTTTCCCAAACGGAATGAGCACATGGCAGATTGTGATGAGCGGCGTTGCAATCCTTTTGTGTGGGGTATTGCTATTTAGTCTGTCTTATCCGCTTACTGTTTTTCTGTTCTGGAAAAAAGAGTACTGAGTGACAAAACGTTAACTTGACTTATAATTATAACTTATAAATGTTATAATTAATATTGATTTTACTTATGATTAAAAATGAAATATAATCATACAGTAAGAAACAGAGAAATAAAATGATGGAGGAATGATTATGGTCAAGGCAATTGTAGGCGCCAACTGGGGCGACGAGGGAAAAGGAAAAATTACGGATATGATGGCGGGAAAAGCCGATATCGTTATCCGTTTTCAGGGAGGCGCCAATGCGGGGCATACAATCGTAAATAATTATGGAAAATTTGCGCTGCATACGCTGCCGTCCGGGGTTTTTTACGACCATGTTACGAGCATTATCGGCAACGGTGTAGCGCTGAACATCCCGATTTTGTTTGGCGAAATCAAGTCGATTACGGACAGAAATGTGCCGAGTCCGAAGATTCTGGTGTCCGACCGCTGTCAGATTGTAATGCCTTATCATATTTTGTTCGACCAGTATGAGGAAGAACGGTTGGGCGGGAAATCTTTCGGTTCCACGAAATCGGGAATCGCTCCTTTTTATTCCGATAAATATGCGAAAATCGGTTTTCAGGTGAGCGAACTTTTTGACGAAGAACTGCTCAGGGAAAAAGTGGAAAGAGTCTGCGAAACAAAAAATGTCATATTGGAACATTTATACCATAAGCCGGTGATTCAGCCTGCCGGGCTTTTAGAGACGTTGCATCAGTACAGAGATATGATAGCGCCTTATGTCTGTGACGTGTCCGCATATCTGGACCGGGCCTTAAAAGAGAATAAGACAATTTTGCTGGAAGGACAGCTTGGCACGCTGAAAGACCCGGACCACGGCATTTATCCGATGGTGACGTCATCGTCCACGTTAGCGGCTTACGGTGCAATCGGAGCGGGACTTCCGCCCTATGAAATCAAAGAGATAGTTACCGTCTGCAAGGCTTATTCTTCCGCGGTCGGCGCGGGGGCATTCGTTTCTGAGATTTTCGGGGAAGAAGCGGAAGAACTGAGACGCCGCGGCGGTGACGGCGGGGAGTATGGCGCGACGACAGGCCGGCCGCGCCGTATGGGCTGGTTCGATTGTGTCGCTTCCAAATATGGCTGCCGTTTACAGGGGGCGACCGACGTTGCCTTTACCGTATTGGATGTGCTCGGTTATCTGGATGAAATTCCGGTTTGCGTCGGTTATGAAATTGACGGCGAAGTGACGACGGAATTTCCGGTCACGGCGAAACTTGAGAAAGCGAAACCTGTTCTGGAAAAACTGCCGGGATGGAAAAGCGAAATACGCGGCATAAAAGATTATGAAAAACTGCCGGAAAACTGTCGGAACTATATAGAATTTATCGAAAAGCAAATCGGTTATCCGATTACAATGGTCTCGAACGGACCGGGCCGGGAGGACATTATATTCAGAAAAAGCCCGATTGGCAGGAAATAGGAAAGAGACATGAAAAGCGCAGGCGGCGGTCTGCGCTTTTAGATTGTATTTATTGCCGTTTTCCGGGGCGCTGTTTTTCACGTTTTCAATAACTTTTTCTCCCTTTTGGCAGGTTTTTCATAAAACTATTTGCACAGATGAAAAAAAAGCGATATGATAAGTAATTGAAAAAGCTCCGGCAAAGAATGCGAATGTTTTAGCCGGGCGGAAATGGAGAATTACGGTGATTATGCTGGAATTAAGAAATATTTCTTTTGAAGTTTCCGAAGAAGCAAACCAGAAAGAAATTGTCCGCGATATCAGTCTGACAGTAGAGAATCACAAATTTACGGTGATTACCGGACCAAACGGCAGCGGTAAATCTACGCTGGCCAAACTGATTGCGGGAATAGAAAAGCCGACTTCCGGCCGGATTTATCTGGACGGAGTCGATATTACGGAAAAAAGCATTACGGAGCGCGCGCAAATGGGAATCGGTTATGCTTTTCAGCAGCCGGTGCGGTTCAAAGGGCTTGAAGTGGTTGATTTGCTCAGAATTGCATCCGGGAGGCAGCTTTCCGTTGCGGATGCCTGCGCATATCTGTCGGAAGTAGGGCTCTGCGCGAGAGACTATATCAGGCGGGAAGTCAACGCGAGCCTTTCCGGCGGAGAACTGAAACGTATCGAAATCGCGACGATACTTGCCAGAGGGAGCAGACTGTCCGTCTTTGATGAGCCGGAGGCGGGAATCGACCTCTGGAGTTTTCAGAACCTGATTCAGGTCTTTGAGCGCATGCGGAAAAGAAATCAGGACGGTTCGATTCTTGTAATTTCCCATCAGGAGCGTATCCTGAATATTGCGGATGAAATCATTGTGGTCGCGGACGGCCGGGTGGCGCAGAGAGGAACGCGGGAAGAAATTCTGCCGGGACTGCTCGGAACTTCGGCGGCGGTTTCGAAGTGCACAGGGAATGAATTATTTCTAAGACAGTAAAGAACACTGTCTAAGAAATAAACAGGCAAAAGGAAAGGAGCAATCCCATGATTGATACAATACAGAAACGTCTTCTGGCGGAGGTGGCGGATTTGCACGAAGTGCCGGAAGGGGCCTATAATATCCGGGCGAACGGACAGATGGAGTCGAGAAATACGACGGCGAATATCGATATCGTGTCCAAACAGGATGTGAGCGGCATCGATATTCATATCAAGCCGGGAACGAAGAACGAGAGCGTTCATATACCGGTCGTTTTAAGCCAGAGTGGTCTGAAAGAAATGGTTTATAATGATTTTTATATCGGGGAAGACGCCGACGTGACGATTGTCGCAGGATGCGGTATTGATAACTGCGGGACGCAGGACTCCGAACATGACGGCATTCATCGTTTTTATCTCGGAAAAAATGCGAAAGTGAAATATGTGGAGAAACATTACGGTTCCGGCGGCGGAACGGGGAAGCGCATTTTAAATCCGGGGACGGAAGTCTATATGGAAGAAGACAGCTTCATGGAAATGGAGATGGTGCAGATTAAGGGCGTGGATTCTACCGCGCGGACGACGACGGCGAAACTGGAAGCGGGAGCCAAGCTCGTTGTCCGGGAAAGGCTGATGACCCATGAAGACCAGCAGGCGGTCAGCAGCTACGAGGTATTTCTGAACGGAAAAGATGCCAGCGCGGACATCGTTTCCCGCTCGGTAGCCAGAGACACCTCTTACCAGAAGTTCGATTCCCGCATCATCGGAAATGTGTCATGCAGCGGCCATACGGAGTGCGATGCGATTATCATGGACGATGCCCGTATTCTGGCGATACCGCAGCTGGAGGCAAATGATGTGGATGCTGCGCTGATTCATGAGGCGGCAATCGGAAAGATTGCCGGAGAGCAGATTGTCAAGCTGATGACGCTTGGCCTGACGGAAACAGAAGCGGAAGAACAGATTATCAACGGTTTCCTGAAATAAAAAGCGCAGGCCCGAAAGCCTGCGCACCAGGAATTTACCGCATAGGTCCCTGTTTTGTTTCTGTTTATTCCCGGCCGTCCCAACAGTAAGTACACAATTTTGATTTATCGATGCCGACCGATTCAATCATATCATCCAGACGATTATAACGGAGAGAAGTGAAATTGAGCTTCTCTCTGATTTTTTCCAGCATATCGTGATACTGTGAAGATTCCGGGTCGGCGTATACGGCCAGATTCGGATATTTATTGTCCGTTTCCATTTCGTGGATGACCTGTCTTGTTATCAGTTCCATTTCGGAAGTAGAACGCGAGAAATTCAAATATTTACAGCCAAATAGCAGCGGCGGGCAGGCAGGTCTGATATGAACCTCTTTTGCGCCGCTCTGATACAGAAATTCGGTGGTCTCCCGCAGCTGTGTTCCACGCACGATGGAATCGTCGATTAACAGAAGGCTGCGGTCTTTGATAAGGTCGTGTACCGGAATCAGTTTCATTTTGGCGATAAGCTTCCGTTTGCTCTGTATCGTCGGCATAAAGGAACGGGGCCAGGTCGGCGTATACTTAATGAAGGGTCTGGAAAAAGGAATTCCCGACTCGTTTGCATAGCCGATTGCGTGCGCCGTGCCGGAATCCGGTACGCCCGCGACGATATCGGGCTGTACATCGTCTCTCTGCGCCAGTTTGGCGCCGCAGTTATAGCGCATTTGCTCCACGCTGATGCCCTCGTAGGAAGAGGACGGATAACCGTAGTAAACCCAAAGGAATGTGCAGATTTTCATTTCGCTGCCGGGCGCGGCGAGTGTTCTTACGCCTTCCGGCGTGATAATCGCGATTTCTCCGGGGCCCAGTTCTTTTTCATCCTGATAGCCCAGATTCAGGTAGGCGAAGCTCTCAAATGAGACACAGCAGCCGGATTCCTTTTTTCCGACAACAAGAGGCGTGCGTCCCAGACGGTCTCTGGCGGCATAAATGCCTTTCGGCGTCATGAGCAGCATCGTCATGGAACCCTCGATAAGTTCCTGTGCGAACTGTAAACCTTCAATTAAATTTTCTTTCTGATTGACGATAGCGGCCACGAGTTCGGTCGCGTTGATATCTCCGCCGCTCATTTCCAGAAAATGAGCGTGCCCGCTTTGAAAAAGCTGTTCGACGATTTTTTCTTTGTTATTGATTTTGCCGACGGTGGTGATGGCATATGTACCGTGATGAGAACGGATAATCAAAGGCTGAGGCTCATAATCGGATATGCAGCCGATGCCTAACGTTCCGCTCATTTTATTGATATCTTTATCGAATTTGGTCCGAAACGGCGCATTTTCAATGTTGTGAATGGCACGGTCAAATCCGTGCTCCTTACTGTAAACGGCCATACCCGCCCGCCTTGTTCCGAGATGGGAATGATAATCCGTGCCGAAAAATAAATCAAAAGTGCAGTCTTCCTTAGATGTGACGCCAAAAAATCCGCCCATAATTTCCTCCATGTTCTGTCTTTGCGCATAAGATGTTAATAATACCACTATTAGTATATTAAAATTCATCGGACAGGGCAATGGGTATTTGAAAAAAATGAAATCAGAAAAATGAAAACGACTCGTTTCGGCTTGACGTTTTGTCCGATAACCGTTATAATACATACAAAATGAGGGAGTAGTCGGCGTCGTCCGGGCGCGGTATATCAACATACTGGCGAAAGCCTGGTATATCTTAATTGATGAGACTCATGTGGGGCATGGATTGCTGTACATGTGTCTTTTTCATTTTATAGGAAATTGCTGTAATCTCAGTGGATGCTGAAACGCAGGCTGTCCGACCTGCGTTTTTTTGTTCCCGCGGACAATGAGCCTGGCTCTGTGTCTTCACGGGTATCTGATTTCATAAAAGATTGCTGTAATTGCGGCGGCAGGGAAAGGAAGCGATAAGATGAGCGTTTTTCTGACTGTTCTATTAACGATTTTCATTGCGGAGATGGGGGACAAGACGCAGCTTTTGCTCGTGGCGATGGCCGGAAAATATAAGGTTTCCCATATTCTGACAGGAACCTGGCTTGCGACAATTCTTTTGAATGTTCTGGCCGTTGGGGTGGGAGCGGCGCTTGGCAGCTATCTGGATATGCGGATTATCAAGCTGGCGGCAGGCATTGCTTTCTTCTGGTTCGCCTGGTCAACGTTAAAAGGAGAAGAAGAGGAAGAAGAAAAGGAAATAAAACACAAGGTCAGTCCTGTTCTGGCGATTTTCGGCTCCTTTTTCATAGGGGAACTGGGGGATAAGACACAGCTTTCCGCGATTACGCTTGCGGCCAATTATACACAGCATCAGTTTATGAGCGCTTTTCAGGTATTCCTCGGATGTACACTTGGCCTGATATTGGCCGATTTGATTGGTTTAATCGTCGGCGTTGTTTTAAAGAGCAAGATGCCTACCGGCATTTTAAATACGCTTTCGTTTGCGATTTTTGCGGTCTTCGGAGAAATCAGCATAAGGGACGCCATGTTGCTGATTTTTGGAGCCGGTGCAAAAGCCGTGGCAGGACATCTTATCATAACAGTTGTTTTTGCTGTGTTATGTCTGTACGCTTTTGTGAAAAGAAGGGCCGGGAAGCATTGAAACGACCGAAGCGTTCCGGTAAGAGGCTGTTTGGAGTAAATGGGGAAAGGACGTTATCCATATGATTTTTAAATGTCAAAATTGCGGTGGTAATGCGATTTACGAACCATCCAGGAAAAGAATGTATTGTCCGCACTGTGAAAGCATGGACAGCGAGAATATCATCCATGAAGACTCGATGACAAAGTGCGGGAACTGCGGTGCGCCGATGACACCCGGCCAGTATACGTCGGCAGGAAAATGTATGCACTGTGGCAGTTATATTGTTTATGATGAAAGAGTCGGAGGCATTTTTGAGCCGCATTCGATACTGCCGTTTAAGCTGAATAAGGATATGGCGGTTGAACGGCTGAATCAGGAGTTTCATAAAAAGACTTTTCTTCCGACCGGGTTTCTTTCTCAGAAGAGTCTGGAAAAGTTACAGGGAATCTACGTTCCTTTCTGGCTGTACGATTATCAGGCGCATTATGATTTCGAAGGGGAAGGCACGAAAGTACGAAGCTGGCGGCAGGGAGATACGGAATATACGGAGACTTCCTATTTTCATATTATCAGGCAGATGGATGCGGATTTCGATAAAGTTCCCGTCGATGCGTCTTTTGTGATGGATGACGGCGAAATGGATTTGATGGAGCCTTACGCCTATCAGGAACTGGAAGATTTTGACCCGAAATATATGTCCGGTTTTGACGGAGAAGTATATAACCAGAGCGCACCGGAATTAGAAGGGCGTGCGCAGGTGAAGGTGCGGGATGCGTCGGAAGTGTTGATGAAAGGTTCCCTTGCAGGATACAGCAGCATTCGGCCCGGGCGGAAAAATTTGAACCTGAACAGGAATGGAGTCCGTTTTGTTCTTATGCCGGTGTGGATGTACCTGTACCAGTATCAGGGGAAAACATGGCGGTTTCATGTAAACGGTCAGACAGGAAAAGTGGTCGGGAAGACGCCGGTGTCCGGGAAAAAAGTGATTTTGTACGGTCTGACGGCAATGGTTTCCGTCAGTGCGTTTTTTTATCTGATAGGTGGGATTCTGGGGATGCTGTAAACGGAGAAATTTAAACGCCTGCCGAAAGCAGACAGATGGCTGCAGACTTGCAGGCTAAGAGAAAGGCATAGTTATAAATATGAGAGAATATTTCAGATATTTTAAATGGGTCTTTATTGTGCTTGCCGCGCTGACGGTGGTTCTTGGCATTGTGAAAGGCGTGCAGGGATTTGCGGCAATGACCGGAACGCATGAACGGACAAATACGGAGTGTGCGACTACGCAGCGCGTATTCGACAGTGCGGATGTACTGTCGGATAAAGAAGAAAAGAAACTGGAAGAGCTGATTGCCAGAAGAGAAAAGCAGACAGGATGCGATATCGTCCTTGTTACGCTGTGTGAGTCACTGGAGGAGTACGCAAGGGAGATTGAACCGGATGTGCCTTATAATCAGTTCGTCAGAATTTTTGCCGAAGAATATTATGAGGAAAATAATTTCGGGTACAATAAACCGAACGGAGACGGCGTTATACTGGTCGATAACTGGTTCCGGGAGGCTGACGGAAAGATACATACATGGTTTTGCACCACCGGCATTGTCAAAGATGCTTATTCGGATGCGGATATCGACCATATTCTGGATGAGGTGTATCGTTATGTGGAAAATAATCCATATCGCGCATATAAAACTTATGTAAACGAGTTTTACCGCCATATGACGGGAAAACGGGTTTTAAATGTGAATATGCCGGGATGGTTTCCGATACTGGCCGGAATCATAGCACTTGTTATTTTTGTTCCGGCAAACTGGAAGGCGGGAAGCGGAAAAAAAACGACGAATGCGTCCACCTATCTGGAAGGGGGCGTGGAGCATTTTACAAATAAACAGGATATCTTTCTGCGGAAGTCCGTCACCAAACGCCATATCGAATCGAGCAGCGGAGGAGGAGGCGGCAGCAGAGGAAGCGGCGGAGGCGGTGGCGGAGGAGGAAGCCACGGAGGAGGCGGCCACAGCCGATAACCCCTGCGGTATTCGCCAAATGCTCCTGCAGACACGGCGTTTGGCGAAATTATCCACAGCAATAAAAAACAACCCACATGACGGTATGGGTTGTTTTTTATATTGGAATGTTTATATTCTTCAATCAATCGTTATGAAGACAGCCCTTAAGCCATCTTATTAACTGTCTGTGCTAAACGGGATACTTTTCTGGCAGCAGTATTCTTGTGGAATACGCCCTTCGAAGTGGCCTTATCAATTGTAGACGTAGCAGCCAGTAATGCAGACTTTGCAGCTTCCTTGTCGTTCGCGGCAACAGCAGCAGTTACTTTCTTCACAGCAGTCTTAACGCCGGATTTAATAGCTTTATTCTTATCCGCCTTTGTTCTGTTTACTAAAATTCTTTTCTTTGCTGATTTGATATTAGCCAAGATGCACACCTCCTATTACAATCAGATTTTTAAGGAAAGTGTCTCATTAATCCGGACACGGACGTTTTAATGGAAACACACAGCTATTATTGTAGAATAAACACTAAATTCTGTCAATACATAATTTGGACATTTTTGCGAAAACTAAAGCCATGCACTTTACCACAAAAACAGACAGATTGTGCTTGCACAAATCTGACTGCTTTTGGGGTAAAGTATAGGGCGCAGCCCGAACCGAGATGAAGCGGAGCGGAATCGAGGTTGCATGGCTTTAGTTTCCCAGTAAGCCAGGATAAGCGAGACGAGCAAAGCGCAGTCTCGCTCCTCTCCGGCAAGCCAAAGCCAGTCAGGCCTGCCAAAGCGAGACGAGCAAAGCAAAGTCTCGCCCCCCTTCGCGCTCTCCCGCTCCCATGCACCGCCCCCCTCCGCCCGCATATAATAAACTAAGGAACAGTAAATAAATCATCCGCTCCCCGGACATACCTGTTTATTTACCCTTCCTGAGAAAAAGGAAAGAAGAAACGAGGACATGAGATATGAGTTGGTTTCAGGTCAGAACAGACTTGGCATTGGAAGCCAGAGAAAGTATTGACGGGAAAGAAAACGAAATTCATGGTGTAAAAGTAGAAGAGAATTATGACAAAGACAGTGATGTGCACATTACGACGGTCATCATCGAAACGAAGAACGGCTCCCGCGCCATGGGCAAGCCGATGGGAACTTATGTGACGCTGGAAGCGCCTGCGATGATAGAGCCGGAAGAGGATTACCATCAGGAAATTTCGGACATTCTTGCCGGAGAAATCAGAAAGCTCCTGAAAGAACCGGAAGAAGAACAGTCGATTCTGGTTGTCGGTCTTGGAAACCGTGACGTAACCGCGGATTCTCTTGGTCCGAATGTAGTCGATAATCTTTTTATCAACCGGCATATCGTTTTGGAATACGGAAAAGTGGCTTATAACTGCTCGAGAATGAATATGGTCAGCAGTCTGATTCCGGGGGTCATGGCCAAGACCGGTATGGAATCGGCGGAAATTATCAAAGGCGTTATTGAGCAGACTTCTCCCGACCAGGTGATTGTTATCGACGCGTTGGCCGCACGCTCTACCAAACGGCTGAACCGCACGATTCAGATTACCAATACGGGAATTCATCCCGGTTCGGGCGTCGGGAATCACAGAAATGCCCTGACGGAGGAAAGCCTTCGGGTTCCGGTGCTGGCAATCGGCGTGCCGACGGTCGTGGATGCGGCTACTATTGTGGGAGATGCCATCGGGGAATATCCGAGCGCGCTTTCCGAATTAAATAATATGTATGTTACGAGTAAGGATGTGGACTTTCAGATTCAACAGATTAGCCATATTTTATGTGATGCGCTGAACAAAGCGCTGGATATCTCCTTATCATGAGAACCCCCATTGCCTGCATATAATGAACAATGGGGCAGGCTGGAAAGCGCTGATGGCCCGGATGGGATGAAAAATACATGAAAAAAGGGCGGCTATTTGGGAAATGGAACGATGAAGTTCATATCGGACGTGGAATTTTGCGGATTCTGCTCCTTGTTCTGTGCATAATGGCAGGCATTGCCTTTTTGCAGGAACTTTACCGGAGCGCCAAAACGCAGGAAGAGGAGGGAGAAGGCAGACTGCAGACATGGCTGGAACAGTCCGTCCAGAATGTCTGGCTGCCGGGCCTCACCGTTTTGCATCCGGAGCAGCGCAATGCCGATTATGACCTGCTTGACAGACTCGTTCTGGAAAATGTGCCGGTCTTTCTTTATAGCATGGAACAACCGGAAGAATACGACAAAGATGCCATGAAAGAAAGCGATTATGCACAGCTGCTTTTGCTGGAAGGAACTGACGAGAACCGTAAAGATATCTCGGAAGGCTCTCTGGAGTACGGTGAGGATGCAATACATCTGGATAAGAGTCTGGAGGAAGCTTTTCTGGAAGAAAATGGACTTGCCGGGGAGAACCGGGCGGCGTCCGAAGAAGGCGAAGAGATGCAGGAAGAGATTAACCCGACGAGTCAGCAGATGGAATCGGTTTTTCATGAGGTAGAAGAACCGGTATACCGTTATCAGTGGCAGAATTTACAGGATTATACGGAACTGGTCAAGGCTTTTTATGCGATTGACTCCACGACGGCCGCGGGTACGGAATTGTTGAACACGGAAGACCTGCTTTCCAAAGATATGAGAATGAAAGGCAGCAATGATGAACCGCAGATTTTGATATATCATACGCATTCGCAGGAAGCCTTCAAGGATTCCATACCCGGGGACGAATCAACGACAATTGTAGGAGCCGGAGAAAAGCTGGCGCAGCTTTTACGCGAAAAGTACGGCTATAATGTAATACATAATACGCAGCATTTTGACGAAGAATCAAGAGATTACGCATATAGCAATTCACTTCCGGTGCTGGAGCAGATTCTTGCGGAAAATCCGTCTATTGAAGTCGTAATCGACCTACATCGGGACGCGATGCCGGAGGACAGACGACTCGTGGTTGATTTTCAGGGCAGGCCGACGGCACAGTTTATGTTTTTCAACGGTCTCAGCCGGACAGCGAGAAGCGGGGAGATAGAATCACTGGAAAACCCTTATCTTGAAGATAATCTGGCTTTTTCCTTTCAGATGCAGACTGCAAGCAACGAATATTATCCGGGTATTGCGAGACGAATTTATTTGAAAGCCTATCGTTATAATCTCCATTTACGGCCAAAATCGCTGTTGATAGAGTTGGGCGCGCAGAATAATACCGTAGAAGAGATTATGAATGCCATCGACCCGCTTGCCCATATCATTCATCTTGTGCTTGTGGGGGAAGAACCGAATGTGGATTGACCGTAAGTAAATTGATATAGAAAAAAACAATGGACACAACCCGCCATCTCCTATAAAATAGAACTAATTGAAATATGATATACGAATGAGGGTGAGAAAAGGTTGAAAGAATTGCATTCTTTCAACCGCAAGTTTGCGCGACGCTGATAGCGTCTTGGCTCTAAACTTGCAGGCTAAGAGAAAGGCAGGGTTATAAAAATGGAAGAATTGTTAAAAGAGATGAAAAAAAGGTCGGTCGGAAACGTATGGTGGCTGACAGCTGTTCTGGCAGCTTTCGCAATAGGCTTGCTGGTTATCAATGGTCCGGCGGTTCCGCAGATTTTTTCATTCCTGACGGGTGGAAAAAATCTGCAGCATCTTTCGGGAACGGAGTTGTATAATCAGGTTGCCAGCAGCGAAATCAACATGGTTTACGATTGCTTTGCGGAATATGAATCGAGCAGCGGCGCAGTTTCCGTGTATTATGTGATTCCTTACGGGGAAACGGGATTTATCGGCGTATGCGTGGAGGAAGAAAAGGCGGACCGGATGGACGGCATCTGTGAAGCGACATGGGAGTATCTGCTTGGAAATGCAAAGCTTCCGAAAGAAACCGTTTCCGTAAAGGGAAATATCCGGCCGATGGATGGTGATGAATTATATTATTATAAAGAATGGTTCCGGGCAATGGATTACAGCGATGAGGAGATGAAGGAAGTTGCTGTCAATTATGTGCTGGAAGATGGTAAGTTTGCCAATGGAATCGGCCCCGTCAGAGTGTATCTGATGACGGCTGGCAGCCTGATACTGCTTATCTGGGGCGCTGCGCTTTTGTTAAAAGCCTTTTCCGGAAAATATCTGAAAGATATTAAGAAGGATTTTGAGCAGTCCGGTATTTCGGAAAGTCAGATTGTTTCGGATTATCAGAGCGCCTGTGTAATCAATAAAGACATTCGTATCGGCCGTCTTTTTACTTATAATGCCGTACCGACTTCACCGCGTGCGTATCTGAACAGAAACATGGCATGGATATATATGTATCGTACAAAGCATTATACGAACGGTCTTTATACCGGAAGCAGTTACAATGTAATGATTTTTGCGGCGGACGGGACGAATCAGATAGGAGACATCGCGGTGAAAAAGAAGTACAGCGAACAGATACTGGAGTATTACGCGAACAATTTCCCGCACATGGTAGTGGGTTATTCGGACGATTTGAAGAGATTATATCATAACGACCATAACGCTTTCCTTGCGCTGCGTTATCTGCCGGCACAGGGAACGATGAATTACTAGGAGAAAGGCACGGAAAAATATGACAACAGTAGAGCAGAGCAGAATCCGAAATTTCTGTATTGTGGCGCATATTGACCACGGAAAATCAACGCTGGCGGACAGGATCATCGAGAAAACGGGACTTTTAACAAGCCGGGAGATGCAGGCGCAGGTATTGGACAATATGGAACTGGAGCGGGAGCGGGGCATTACCATCAAAGCGCAGACGGTTCGCATTATTTATCAGGCAAAAGACGGACAGGAATATATTCTGAACCTGATAGATACCCCGGGGCATGTGGACTTTAACTATGAAGTCAGCAGGAGCCTTGCAGCCTGCGACGGGGCGATTCTCGTCGTGGATGCGGCGCAGGGGATAGAGGCGCAGACACTGGCGAATGTGTATCTGGCTCTGGACCATGACCTGGATGTTTTTCCGGTCATCAATAAAATTGATTTACCGAGTGCGGACCCGGAGCGTGTCAAAAATGAAATCGAAGATGTTATCGGGATAGAGGCGCAGGATGCGCCTCTAATCTCTGCCAAGAACGGAATCGGCATCGAAGATGTGCTGGAATCTGTTGTTGCCAAAATCCCGGCTCCGAAAGGGCGTGCGGACAACCCTTTACAGGCACTTATTTTTGATTCCGTCTATGATTCTTATAAAGGAGTCATCGTATTCTGCCGTATCGTGGAAGGCAGCGTCTGCAAGGGCATGAATATCAAAATGATGGCGACGGGAGCGACGGCCGAGGTAGTGGAAGTCGGTTATTTCGGCCCGGGGCAGTTCATTCCCTGTGAAGAATTATCCGCCGGCATGGTAGGCTATCTGACCGCATCGATTAAAAATGTAAAAGACACGGCGGTGGGAGATACAATAACAGATGTTAGCAATCCCTGCGCGGAGCCGCTGCCCGGTTATAAAAAAGTAAATTCCATGGTTTACTGCGGTATGTATCCGGCGGACGGAGCCAAATATCCTGACCTGCGGGATGCGTTGGAAAAACTGAAATTGAACGATGCTTCTTTAAATTATGAGCCGGAGACATCCATCGCGCTTGGATTTGGTTTCCGCTGCGGTTTTCTTGGCCTGCTGCATCTGGAAATCATACAGGAGCGGCTGGAACGGGAATATAATCTGGATTTAGTCACAACCGCACCGGGTGTTATTTATCGTGTGCACAAAACAAACGGCGATATGATTGAACTGACCAATCCTTCCAATCTGCCGGACCCTTCGGAAATCGATTATATGGAAGAGCCGGTCGTTGCCGCGGAAATCATGGTGACATCGGAATTTATCGGTCCCATTATGCAGCTTTGCCAGGAAAGAAGAGGCCGTTATGTCAGCACGGAATACATCGAGGCATCCCGGGCATTGTTAAAATACGATTTACCATTAAATGAGATTATTTATGACTTTTTTGATGCGCTCAAATCCCGTTCCAGGGGCTATGCTTCTTTCGATTATGAAATGAAGGGCTATGAAGCCTCCAAACTGGTGAAACTGGATATCCTCATCAACCGGGAAGAAGTGGATGCGCTTTCGTTTATTGTCCATGCGGACAGTGCATATGAAAGAGGACGGAGAATGTGCGAGAAACTGAAAGATGAAATTCCGAGACATCTTTTTGAAATTCCGATTCAGGCTGCCGTCGGCGGTAAAATCATCGCGCGGGAGACCGTCAAGGCTATGCGGAAGGACGTTCTTGCCAAATGTTACGGCGGCGATATTACCCGGAAGAAGAAGCTGTTGGAAAAACAGAAAGAAGGTAAGAAACGGATGCGTCAGGTCGGAAATGTAGAGATTCCGCAGAGCGCCTTCATGAGTGTTTTGAAGCTGGACGAGAATTAGAACTTTGGGAACATTGGCGTTGTAAAGGATATTCGTATGCGTGAACTGAGCCTGTATCTTCATATTCCTTTCTGTGCCCGCAAGTGCCGTTACTGTGATTTTTTGTCCTGGCCGGCGGCGGAACGGGAACAGCGGGAATACCTGGAACTGCTTTTATTGGAAATAGAAAAACAGTCGTTTTTTTATAAAGACTATGATGTGGCGTCTGTTTTTGTCGGCGGCGGAACCCCTTCGCTGCTGGCGGCAGACGCCATTAACATATTGTTTGAAAAATTAAATCATGATTTTGCAATCAAAAAAGACTGTGAAATAACGGTGGAAGCGAATCCGGACAGTCTGACAACGGAGAAGCTTACGGCTTTTTCACGGGCGGGCGTCAATCGGCTGAGCATCGGTCTGCAGAGCACGGATGATGAAGAATTGCGGCGGATTGGAAGACTGCACGATTATCAGACATTCTGCAGAGCTTATGAGAACGCGCGGCAGACAGGATTTCGGAATATCAACATTGATTTGATGGCGTCGCTTCCCGGGCAGACTTTTGACTCATACAGGAAGACATTGGAACGGGTGCTGCAGCTAAGGCCGGAGCATATTTCCGCGTATAGTCTGATGCTGGAAGAGGGTACATGGCTTTACGAGCACAGAAAAGAACTGCTTTTTCCTACGGAGGACGAAGACAGAGCGTTTTATGAGCTGACGGGAAAAATGCTCGCAGAATATAATTACAATCGTTATGAAATATCGAATTATGCGTTGGACGGTTACGCGTGCAGGCATAATCAGGTCTACTGGACAAGGGGCGACTATGCAGGCTTTGGACTGGGAGCAGCTTCGATGGTGGACAATGTGCGATGGAGTAATCCGCGTTCGATACCGGAATATCGGGATGCGCTGCTGCGGCCATATTCGGCATCCACGGATTTTGAACCGGCAGAAAGGACGGGCGCAGGACTGGCAGCTGCAAAGACGGATTTGACCGCGGCCCGCGCCCGGCTGAGCGGTAATGTGCAGTATCTGAGCGTTCAGGAACAGATGGAGGAATTTATGTTTCTCGGACTGCGTCTTACGAAAGGCGTCAGTAAACAGGATTTCCGGGAGATTTTCGGACTTCCGATAGAGGAGGTGTACGGCAAGGCGATTGAAGCGCTGAGGCGCGACGGATTACTTCTTGCGGATGATTTTGTCCGTCTGACTCCTTTCGGAACGGATATCAGTAATTATGTTATGGAGAAGTTCCTTTTTGGATAATGGATATTGAACTTTGTACGATAAATTTGTATAATATATCTAACAGAATATGAAAATAGGACACTTTTATTTGGTGGAAAGGCACTCGAACTGTCCCGAAGTCATAGAATAGAATAAATGAACTTTGGGGGCTTCTTTTGAAAACATTTAAGCAACCGCTGACGGCGAAAGAAGAAGCCGCATATCTGCGCCAGCTGAAGGAAGGAAACAGCCGGCAGAGGCAGACCGCCAAAGAAATACTGGTTGAACGGAACCTTCGTCTGGTGGCGCATATCGCCAAAAAATATCAGAATGTCGATGAAGATATGGAAGACTTGATTTCAACGGGGACAATCGGACTGATTAAGGCGATAGATTCTTTTGATGCGGGAAAAGGAAAGCTCAGCACATATGCGTCGAGATGTATTGACAATGAACTGCTGATGCTGCTGCGGGCAAAAAAGAAAACTTCCAGAGAAGTGTCGCTTTATGAGCCAATCGGAACGGACAGAGAGGGGAATGAAATCAGCCTGCTCGATATTATTGAACAGGAACAGTCCGATGTGATAGAGCAGATGGAAGTAAAAGAACATTTGAAACGCCTGTCCGGACTTCTGGAGGAAAAACTGGATGAGCGGGAGAAAGAAATACTGACGCTGCGGTACGGCCTTGCGGATGATGAGGAAGTGACACAGCGGGAGATTGGGAGAAACCTGGGGATTTCCAGAAGCTATGTTTCCAGAATTGAGAAGAAAGCATTGGAAAAGCTGAGGGAGGGTTTTGGATAGCCACAGGACAGGGGGATAAAGTCATATGATTTTTGTAAAAAGGGATGATTTAAAGACAGGGATGCGGCTTGCACGCCCCATATATAATAAAAATGGCGTTTTGCTTTATGAGAGAAATTCAAGACTGACGGCGCAGGGCCTGAACAGTATTAAAAATTTCGGTCTGCTCGGTGTTTTCGTGCTGGAACCGGCGGAGCCGGTTCCGCCAATGACCAAAGATGATATCGAGTTTGAACGCTTCCAGACGATTTGCGTTTTTTCCATACAGGAAGAGCTGGAGCGTATCATACAGACCTCGCGGTACTCCAAGATACAGACGATTACTGCCAACATTATTAAGAGTTACGGTCATTTGGACCGGAAAATTAATTTTATGCAGAATCTGCGGAGCAAAGAAGACTATTTTTATAAACATTCTTTGAACGTTGCAATTCTCTGCGCCATGATAGCGCATACGATGAAGGCTTCCGTGTCGGAGCAGCTGGATGCGGTGACCGCCGCAATCGTTCACGACATCGGAAAGCTTTCGGCGCCCAGGAATCTGATGCTGCTGGATACCTGGACGGAAGCGGAACGGGACCAGATGCGGAATGCGGAGGTTGCGGGGTTTTCCAAGATTGAACATGTATTTTCCTCCAATCCCAATATCAAGCGTATTTGTATGCAGGCACAGAGTAACCTGGATAATCTGCAAAGAGGCAGAGTAACGGACATGAGCAAAATGGTGACGGGAGCGAAGATTCTTTCCGTGGCGGAAGCCTTTGACACGATAACGGCGGTACAGCTTGACAGAGAGCGGCAGTCTGAAATAGCGGCCTTTAAGCATTTTTTGCGTAATCCCCGGTACTTTGATGAAAAAGTAGTGAGTGCGTTAAGCAATTCGATTAATCTTCTTGTGCCCGGCGTCAGCGTGGAGCTGAACACCGGCGCAAAGGGGCTTGTGCTTGTGGAAAACGAGAGAAATATTTTAAAACCGCTGATTCTTACTTTTAACGATAATCGTATTATTGATTTGAATAATCGTATCTATGAAGGGCATATCGAAATCGTGGATATCATGAAAACGATGGACAACCGACATGTGATGAACAGGGAATTGTTAAAAAGAAATGGCATCGATGTGGAGGAGCCGGAATATGTCGCTGCCGGTGATGAAGAGGCGGAAGAATACATTCCGGGAATAATGTAATAAATACGGCAGGGAAGAAGGTTACAGCAAATGCCAACGATTGAAGAGATTATGAAGACGGCGAAGGAAGCAGGGGCATCGGATGTACATATCACCGTCGGAATACCGCCCAAAATGCGGGTAAATGGCAATCTTGTCACAATGAATTATGCCAAAATGATGCCGGCGGATACCCTGAGCGTTTTACTGGAGATTATGACGGAAACACAACGGGAAAGATTCGAAGAACGGGGCGAATACGATATGTCTTTCTCAATACCTGAGCTTGGACGATATCGTGTCAATGCCTATAAGCAGAGAGGCTCCGTCGCGCTGGCGCTCCGTCTTGTCGGAACAAAAGTTCCGTCACCGGAATCGCTCGGTGTGCCGGAATCGGTTGTTAATCTGTATGAGAGGAAAAGAGGGCTGATTCTCGTTACGGGACCTACCGGAAGCGGTAAATCGACGACACTCGCCGCCATTATTGATAAAATCAACAACAAGCGGGACGCCCATGTCATTACGCTGGAGGACCCAATCGAATATCTTCATCAGCATAAGATGGCAATGGTCAATCAACGGGAAATCGGTCTGGATTCCCAGAACTATGCCAATGCGCTGCGCGCCGCGCTGCGTGAAGACCCGGATGTTATTCTGGTCGGGGAGATGCGTGACTTTGAGACAATCAGCGTTGCCATTACAGCGGCGGAAACGGGACATCTTGTTCTGTCAACGCTGCATACGATTGGCGCAGCCAGCACGGTAGACCGTGTTATCGACGTATTCCCGCCTCACCAGCAGCAGCAGATTCGCGTACAGTTTGCAAATGTTCTGGAAGCGGTTGTTTCTCAGCAGTTGATTCCCACGATGGACGGAAGAGGCCGTGTAGCGGCCTTTGAAGTCATGCACGCGAACCATGCGGTCCGTAACCTGATTCGGGAAGGAAAATCCCATCAGCTCGTATCTGTCATGCAGACCAATCGAAAGATGGGCATGATAACGATGGATGAAAGCATCACACAGCTTTTCTATGAAGGAAAGATTGACAGGGAAATGGCGATTCAGTTCGCACAGGACCCGGATGGAATGCAGAATAAGATTATATAAAGATATGAGATATCAAGCCGCTGCCGCCATCTGCGCGAAGCATTGTTCTCTTTGGAGGCACACTTTCGTTCCGTGAGAATTCGCAGCAGCCGCTAGACTCGGAAAGACCTCGTTAAGCGCTGGCGATTCTCAAGGGCCTCCGCCAGAGAACAATGCTTCGCGCAGATGGCGGCAGCGGCTTGATAAATTAGGATAATAGTTGTCAGGAAATATATCTTGACAGCTATTTCTTTTTTCATTATGATAATAATATCTTGACAGGGCGTCGCGGCTGTTCATGGCGCGCTCAGAGGCCCTGTTCTAATTATATGGCTGAAATAGTATCAGCATGTTAATTCCGGCATATCGCCGCAGCATTCAAGATGATTTGTAACACGATACAGAACAATTTAATAACAAGTGTGATTGAGAATTGGGGACAGGAAGGAACTGTCGGATTTTTGAGGAAAAGGAGGAAAAATTATTGTTTGCTTCAATTACATCGGGCACGATTCACGGCATCAGAAGCCAGTTGATTCATGTGGAAGTGGACGTGTCCAAAGGGCTGCCCTGTTTTCAGATGGTGGGACTGCCGAACTCGGAGGTGAAGGAAGCGAGAGAGCGGGTAAAAGTTGCGCTGAAAAATGCCGGGATTCCATTGCCGTCGATGTGTATCAATGTCAATCTTTCACCCGCGGATTTGCGGAAGGAAGGTTCGCTGCTCGACCTGCCGGTCGCTGTGGGGATTTTGACGGCGCTGCAGCATCTGCCGCCCGAAAATGCTGCGAATACGCTGATTATCGGAGAACTCGGGCTGAATGGGGAAGTAAAGACGGTAAAAGGAGCGCTTCCGATTGTCAGAGAAGCTAAGAAGCAGGGAATTTCCTGCTGCATACTGCCGAAGGAAAATGCTGCGGAAGGAGCCGCGGTTCAGAATATTGACGTTATCGGCGTTTCCAATATCAGCGATACGCTCGCCTTTTTACAGGAGGACAAAGAGAACAGAAGGAAATTGATTGCACCGACCCAAATCGACATCCATACCCTTTTTGCAAGAAAGACAAATGATATTTTGCTGGACTTTGCGGACGTGAACGGTCAGCAGACGGTGAAAAGGGCGGCGGAAATAGCGGCCGCGGGGTTTCACCATTTACTGATTGTCGGCCCGCCGGGGTCCGGTAAGACCATGATAGCACGGCGTCTTCCCACAATTTTGCCGCCCCTTTCTCTGGAAGAAAGCATGGAAGTTTCCGAGATTTACAGCATAGCCGGAATGCTTTCGCCGGAAGATGTGCTGATGACGGGGCGTCCCTTTCTGGCGCCGCATCATACGATAACGAGGCAGGCCCTCGCAGGAGGCGGCAGAATACCGGTTCCCGGGATTGTTACGCTTGCCCATCGCGGCATTTTATTTCTGGATGAGATGCCGGAATTTAAACGTGAGACATTGGATATTTTGCGGCAGCCTCTGGAGGACAGGCAGATACAGCTTGCGCGAAGCGCCGGGAATTATATTTATCCCGCTGATTTTATGTTGGTGGGAGCCATGAATCCATGTCCCTGCGGTTACTTTCCGGACATGCAGAAATGTGGCTGCACCTCTTATGAAGTGCATCGTTATCAGGAACGTATTTCCGGTCCGATTCTTGACAGAATTGATATTTGCGCGGAATCCGCCGCGGTAGAAGTTTCCGATTTGACGATGCCTGCCACGCAGGAAAGCAGCGAACAGATACGGAACCGTGTGTTGGAAGCACGACACATTCAGCAGAGACGTTTTGCCGGAACCGCGCTTCGCTTCAATACCGATATGGGCGTGAAAGAAATTCGGAAATACTGTTCCCTGCGGCCGGCGGAAAACAGATTAATAGAGCAGATTTTCCGGCAATGGAATCTGACCGCGAGAAGCTATCATCGGATGTTAAAAGTGGCCCGCACGATAGCCGACCTGGAGGGAACCGAACATATACAGGAAGCGCATCTGATGGAAGCGCTCATGTACAGGACGGTTGATTATGGCGAAAGCGGAGAAAGAAGCAGAAAGGGAAAAGACGGATGACAGAAAGAACTGTAATGGAAAGAGCCATGACGGAAAGGACTATGACAGAAAGAACTATAATGGAAAGAAGTATAACGGAAAAGGAACAAAGGACAGAACCGGGAACGGAATCGGAAAAACTTACCGCAGCAGCGGAAGAGAAGCAGCTGCCATATGCCCACTGGCTGTACAATATTCCCGGCATGGGCCGCAAGACCATCCAATACTTGCTTTCCATAAAGGAGACGCCGGAAGCAATTTACCGTGCGAAGGAGCAGGAGCTGGAAAGCCTTTTGACCGCTTTGCCGGGGAAACAAAGACTGGTGCGGCAAATTTTTGAAGCAAAACGCAACTTGAATATTGAAGAGGCCTATGCCAGACTGGAGAAAACAGGAATCCGCTTTGCCTGTCTCGGAAACGCGTCTTATCCCAAACGGCTTGCCGGGATTCCCGATGCGCCATACGGACTGTACTTTCGGGGAAAACTTCCGGCGGAAGAACGTTTGACCGTTGCCATCATCGGCGCAAGAGGCTGTTCCGAATACGGAAGACAGATGGCAGACCATTTTGGCAGCATGCTGGCGATGGCAGGCGTACAGGTGATAAGCGGCATGGCGAGAGGCATTGACGGACTCAGCCAAAAAGCAGCGCTGTATGCAGGCGGTTATTCTCTCGGCGTGCTTGGCTGTGGCGTGGATATCTGCTATCCGGCGGAAAACAGAGAATTATATGAGCTGCTCTGTGAAAAGGGGGGCGTATGCTCGGAATATCCCCCTGGAACGGCCCCAAGAAACAGCCTTTTTCCGCCCAGAAACCGCATTATCAGCGGGCTTTCGGATGCGGTTCTTGTGATTGAAGCCAAAAACAGAAGCGGTACGCTCATTACCGTTGATATGGCGTTGGAACAGGGGAAAGAAGTATACGCGCTGCCCGGCCGGATAACGGATGCGCTGAGTGAAGGCTGTAACCGGCTGCTGCAGCAGGGCGCAAATGTTGTTGTTTCCGCAGAAGACATGATACGCGGCCTTACTGGGCGGTCCAATTTATGCGGTACGGAAAAAGTTGTCTTTTTATCTGATATGCAGAAGGCGCTTTTACAAAATCTGGATGATATGCCGCAATCCCTCGAAATGATTAAAGAACGAATGTTATTGAATAATAAAGAAGCGTTGTCAACAACGGAATTGATGGGTCAGCTTGTGAAACTGAGTCTGACAGGGTATGTAAAACAGATTGGTAACAGCTATTTTGTGAGGGAGACTTTTGAATAAGAAATGATGACAGCAAGAACGGCTGAAAGCTTTGCGGTCCCGGCACTTGCTTAATATTCCCAAAAAGAGTAAAATAAACGAAAAGCAGATTTTTATCATTGGGGCAGAAGGGGTTAGTGTCAAATGGATAACAGCAGAAAAAAATTGCGTCTTGGCGATGTTTTGGTGAACAGCGGCGTCATTTCGGAAGAGCAGTTACAGAAAGGGCTTGAATTACAGAAGGGAAGCGGACGTAAGCTCGGCGAAACACTGGTAGACGAAGGACTTGTTTCCGAAGAAAATATTACCAATGCGCTGAGCAGCCAGTTGAATCTGGATGTAATTGATTTGCAGAATGTGACGGTATCGGAAGATATTCTTTCGCTTGTTCCGGCCAATATTTTAAAGAAATATAAAATACTTCCGTTTGAATATTCGGCGGAGAGCATGAATATCCTGCGTGTGGCAATGGCGGACCCGATGGATATGACGGCGATGGACGATATTACCATCATAACCAATTTGCAGGTAGAGCCCGTTGTGTCCACGACAAGAAGCATTATGCTCGCGCTGGATAAATATTATGGACAGGCGGAAGTGGATTCCGCGCTGGAAGAATATACGAGAGAAAAGGAAATTCAGTTCGCCGAACAGGAAAATATGTACAGCGAAGACGTCAATAATTCTCCGATTGTGCAGCTTGTAAAAAATATGATTGAACAGGCGGTCAGACAGCGTTCGTCCGATATCCACATCGAACCGATGGAACGCCAGGTCCGCATCCGTTACCGTATCGACGGCGCGCTGTATGAGAAGGCAACTTACAATATCAGACTTCTTCCCGCTATGGTAGCGCGTATTAAGATTATCGGCGGTATGGATATTTCCGAGAAAAGAAAACCGCAGGACGGACGTATTACCCAGGTCGTAGACCGACTCGAGTTCGATATCCGTGTATCGATTCTGCCTACGGTATACGGAGAGAAAGTCGTAATGAGACTTACCTCCAAAAATGCCCTGACGAGAGAGAAGAGCCAACTCGGTCTTGGCCCTGCCGATATGAAGAAATTCGACCATATTCTGCAGAATCCGCACGGTATTCTCCTTGTAACCGGACCTACCGGAAGCGGTAAATCCACGACCCTGTATACGGCGCTCAGTGAATTGAATAAAGAAGACGTAAATATTATTACGGTAGAAGACCCGGTTGAAGCGAACATCGACGGTATTAATCAGGTACAGGTTAATCCCAAAGCTGACCTGACTTTTGCCAGCGCACTTCGTTCCATTCTGCGTCAGGACCCCGACATTATCATGATTGGTGAGATTCGTGACCAGGAAACCGCAAGCATTGCCGTACAGGCATCCATCACAGGCCATCTGGTTGTATCCACGCTGCATACCAATTCCGCCGCAAGCACAATTACCCGTCTGGAGGATATGGGAATCGACCCTTATCTGATTGCAGACTCGACCATCGGCGTTATTGCACAGCGTCTTGTACGACGTCTGTGTCCGGAATGCAAGAAAGCCAAAAAGGCAAATGAAGAAGAACTGGAGCTCTTGAATAAGGCGCCGGACGAAGACATTACCATCTATACGCCGTGCGGCTGTCCCAAATGTGATGGAACAGGATTCCGGGGAAGAATCGGCGTCTATGAAATTATGGAAGTAACACAGCCCTTAAAAAGCATCATCAGTAAGAACGGGGGCGCAGAAGCCATAAAGGAAAAAGCGTTGGAAGAAGGCATGCACACGCTGCGCATGAGCGCCACTGAATATGTGCTTTCCGGCATGACTTCCGTCAGTGAAATGATTAAAGTATCTTTTGATTTATAAACATATCTTATGTGATATACCGCGCCACGCCGCATTCTGGCGGCGTGAAAAGCGGATGTTCAGTTTGTCGGGCATTGCTCTGCCGTAACTCCTTAAAATATATAGGTTAGCAGAAAAAAAGAATAAAAATCAACGGTTGAAAAGAATGTAATCAAAGTGTATGATATCAATAAAGAATAATTTCTAATACAAATTACCGAACATTGAAAAGCGGATAAAATATTTTATCCTTTATATATGGTATAATCCTCCGAAGAAATTGAGCGAGAGGAGGAACGATATGACAAACAACGAATTATTGCTTTCCATTTCAAGGATGCTGGATACAAAACTGAAAGTGGAAATACAGCCGATAAAAGATGCGTTGCAAAGTGTAAAAAACGAGGTGAAAGAAATCAACGTCCGACTGCAGAGTGTGGAAACGGAAGTACAGCAGCTAAAAGGTAAAGTACAGCAGTTGAACGGCGAAGTACAGCAGATAAAAGACGAAACATATCAGCTCAGGTTAAATCAGGAAAAGACCATTATGCCCAGACTGAATACCATCGAATCCGGTTATACAGGCACTTATAACCGTTACAGAAGTTATGTGGAAAAGATGGAAACTGCTTTTATGGATATTGATGTGTTAAAAATGGTAGTAGCGGAACATTCGGAGAAGCTGTTGAAACTGGCATAGCCGTATGCTGTAAAATAAGTAAATTGTATGACCTGACGGGGGATTGTATCATATATAAAGTATAAAGGATAAAAGGCATGGCCGGGATAAAATGATACAGGATAAATCCAAAGGGCTTTTTCCATTGAGACGGATTTATCATACTTCTTTGATATAAAAATGCACAAAATCTTCCTGGAAATACTTGCTATTTTATCAATTATGCAACTTGACTAAAGTAACGCCTGTTATTTTCGGGGGGGGTATAAATGTGCATAAAAAATGATACAAATTTTGTGTGATATGACGAAAAATGCCAACCTTCAACGCCTTGTAAATTTTTGATGAAAAGAGTATAATCAGAGCTGTACATAAGTAACAAATACGATGTGGATTAATGGCATAAATTAGTATAGAAGCAACAGAAAAAAGACAACGGAGGTTCGCTCATGGCGGCTTGGGGATTCGTAGCCATTGATAAAAGCGGAAAAGAGATTAAAGGCAGCAGGGAGGCCGATAACGAAGAACAGGCGCTCAGAGAGCTGAAGGCGCAGGGACTGATTGTCTTGGAAATGACGGAGCAGAACGCTCTGACCAAAGATATCAGCATCGATATCGGCGGAAAGCCGTCAGCCAGAGATTTATCGGTGTTTTGTCGGCAGTTTGCAAGCATCACCCGCGCAGGCGTTACGATTATTGAGGCGCTCCGCATGCTTGCGGAAGCGACGGAAAATAAAAAAATGCAGAAGGCCCTGCTGAATGTCCGGGCCGACGTGGAAAAGGGAGAAACCTTCGCAGATTCTCTCGCAAAACACCCGGGCGTTTTCCCGGAACTCCTGATTCAGATGGCAAGAGCTGGAGAGGCTTCCGGTAGCCTGGAAACTTCTATGGAGCGTATGGCGATTCAGTTTGAAAAATCTGCCAAGACCAAAGCGCTTGTCAAAAAAGCAATGATTTACCCGATTGTTGTTATGATTGTAGCGATTGCAGTTGTCATTGTAATGCTCGTGGTCGTTATACCTTCCTATACGGAAATGTTCGACCAGTTAGGGGTGGAACTGCCGGGTATTACGCTTGCGGTAATCGCCATGAGCGATTTCGTGAAAGCCTACTGGTTCATAATTATTCCGGTCGTTATTGCCATCGCTTTCTTATTAAAAGCCTATGCGAAAACATATAGTGGAAAGCATTTGTTCGGAAAGTTACAGTTAAAGATTCCGGCAGTTAAAAATCTGGTTGTCAAAAATGCCTCGGCGATGATGGCAAGAACGCTGAGCACGCTTTTGACCGCCGGTGTGCCGCTGAATGAAGCGGTAGGCATTGTGGCGGGAACGATGACGAATATTTGGTTTAAAGAAGCTTTGCAGGAAGCAACAGAGCAGATTATGATTGGCGTGCCGCTTTCCCATCCGCTGCAGAACTGCGGGTTATTTCCGCCGATGGTCTACTATATGGTCCGTATCGGTGAGGAAGCCGGTTCTACCGAAGAAATGTTGAATAAACTGGCTGATTATTATGAGGAAGAAGTGGAACTCGCCGTGCAGTCTTTGATGGCGGCGATGGAACCGATGATAATCATCGTGCTTGCAGTCGTAGTCGGTGGTCTGATTGCCGCGACGATGGCGCCGATGATGAAGATGTATGAGGCGCTGGACAGTCTCTAATAGGGCGAAGAAGATTTGCCCGGCAAATCTTCTTCGCCCGACAGAATCGCTTTGGGGCGATTCTGTCAGGTGTTGGTGACATGTTTACTAAAGTAGTAGGAAATATTGTATAATTGAATTAAACATGGCTGGCGAGTAGGGAGCAGTCGTGTTTAAGATATATTAATTTATGAGAAAAGGAGAATGGGAAATGGAAAAGAAAATGAACAACAAAGGTTTTTCATTGGTGGAGTTAATCATCGTTATCGCCATCATGGTAATTCTGGTGGCTGTTCTTGCACCGCAGTATTTAAGATATGTGGAGAAGAGTAGAGTTTCATCGGATGTGCAGACGACGGTTGAGCTTATTAATGTAATGCAGGTATTGGCAGCTGACCCGGATGTTAACTTGGATACAAGTAAGGATTATTATGCGGAATGGAAGACTGATAAAGTTGAAATTAGCACAGCATTAGCGACTGAATTGAAAGCAAATGGAATGATGGACGATGATGCTATGAGTAATATTACTTATCAGTCTACGGCATATAAAGATGCAGGCGTAAAGATTGAATTGGAATATGGCTCGAATAAGATATGGACAATTAAAACAACTGGCGTTGACAGTTCAGGCAGAATTCCTGAGAAGAAAGAACCATAAGCAGGCTCAAAATTCATCATTCTGACTAACCCTACAGTCACAAAAACCATTTAAAAAGGAACAAACATACTATGCTCTGGACAATATTTCTCTTTACAACCATATTTCTTTTCGGAATTGTTATCGGCAGCTTTGTGAACGTCTGCATTTACAGGATTCCAAAGAAAGAAGATATTGTCAAGGTAAGGTCCCACTGTATGAGCTGTGGGTATCAGCTGAAGTGGTACGATTTAGTGCCACTTTTCAGCTACCTTGCCTTGCGGGGCAGATGCCGGAAATGCAGCGAAAAGCTTTCGGTACAATATCCGATTGTCGAAGCGGCAAACGGCATACTATATGTTATTATCGTACTTGTAAACGGCGTAAACGTAGAATCCCTACTCTACTGTTTACTGGCATCGGCGTTAGTTGCCCTGAGTGTGATTGATTTCAGGACATACGAGATTCCTGTCGGAATCAATCTCTTTATACTGACAATAGGGCTGATTAGAGTTGTAACAGACCTTTCCGGCTGGTTGTCATATCTAATCGGTTTCTTTTCTGTCAGTGTTTTTCTGATGATTCTCTATTATGCGACGAAAGGCAGAGGTATCGGCGGCGGTGACGTCAAGCTGATGGCGGTTTGTGGTCTTGTGCTTGGCTGGAAACTGATTGTGCTGGCTTTTTTTATCGGCTGTGTTCTCGGCGCGGTTATCCATGTCGTCCGCATGCGGGTAAGTGGTGAGAGCCATGTACTCGCGATGGGGCCTTACCTTTCAATGGGCGTTTTCCTGTCAATGCTGTGGGGAAATACAATAATAGAGTGGTATCTGCAATTTCTATAAACAGAGCGGTGCCAAAATACAAGGTGACAAAACGTCTGTTTACAGACGGTTTTGTCAATTTGTATTTTGATGACAGACAAAATTTTGATAGGGCGAAGCCCGTAATAAATGTGTACCGCAAAACCGCAAATAAGAAAATATGATAAGGCGAATAATCTTTTAAGGAGGAACCCAATTCATGGCTGGCAGAGTGCTGAGTATTGAAATTGGCTATTCACTGACAAGGGTCTGTGAACTGGATTATAAAGCAAAGACCCCGAAAGTATATAAAAGTTTTACCGTTTCAACGTTGGAAGGCGTTGTAAATGACGGCGTGCTTCAGCTCGATACCCATTATCTGGAAGGGATTCGGGGCGGAATGCGCGAACATGGCATCAAAGCAAAGCAGGTTATTTTTTCCATCAGCTCCGGTAAAATTGCCAACCGCGAAGTGACGATTCCTTTTGTGAAAGAAAACCGCATCGGAGATGTGGTAAGAGCGAAGGCTTCCGAGTATTTTCCGATGGAACTCAGCCAGTATGAACTGGCCTATACGGTTCTTGAAACGATAGGAGAAGACAAGAACAATAAGCAGTATAAACTCATGGTGCTCGCTGTTCCGGCGGCGCTTTTAAAAGGCTATTATGATTTGGCGGCAGCGCTTCGTCTGGATGTGGCGGCTATTGATTATGCCGGCAACAGCCTTTTTCAGATTGTAAAAAAAGAGTGTACGACGGGTACGCATCTGATTGCCAAAATAGACGAACGTTCTACTTTGATTATGGTTATTCAGGACCAGAAAATCGCATTTACAAGAAATGTCGCATACGGCGTGGACGAAGCGTTGCAGGTAGTCAGTGACAGCGCGGCCTGGGGAACCGTTCGAAATATCCGGCAGGCGATTCAAATCGTAGAGCAGAACCAGTGCATTGCACTGGAGGCGGATAATGGGGAACAGCCTCCGGAGACGCTTTCCAGAGAAGATGCTGCGAGACGCCATGTGACGGAGGCATTGACTCCTATGGTCGGCGGTATTGTCAGGGTTATCGATTATTACATATCCCGGAATCCGGCGGTTATTGATACGGTGCATATTACGGGCGTCGGTGCGAATTTCCTCGGCATGAATGACCTTTTGCAAAAAGAGATTAACTATCCGGTATCTGTCATTAAAAAGGTAGAAGGGCTGAATCTGGAGAAATACTTCAAAGACGGCTTTTTCGGCGAATATCTTTCCTGTATCGGTGCGGTCATGGCGCCGGTGAACCTGAAACTGCATGAAGACAAAAGCAAATCCAAAGGAAAAGCAGCCGGAAAAGGAGGTGCGTCCTCCGGAGACAGCGTCAGCCAGACGGGGACAATTCTGGCGTGGACGATATTCGCGGTCGGTTTTCTGGCTGCGGCGGGGATGACGGCTTTTTCCATCCTGACCTATCTGGAAGCGGAAAAAGAAAATGCCGAATTGAAACGACAGGTGGAAGAACTGAAACCGATTATAGATGTATACAATACTTACGTCGATGTCAAAGCGGAATATAATAAGGTAAAAGCGATGTATGAAGTGACGGAGAGCCGCAACGACGAACTGTATGAGTTCATGTTGGAACTGGAACAGAAACTGCCGTCGGATGTGAATGTGGTTGCTTTTACTTCCGACAGAAGCCAGGTCACGATTACGATGAATGTCAGCACCAAAGGAGAAGCCGCGGCGACAATCGAACAGCTGCGGACTTTTGAGAGTCTGCTTCCGGAAAGCATCACGGTAACGGCGGTAACGGAAGAAGTCAATGAGGAAAGCAACAGCAGCACCGTCAACTTTACGGCGGCTGCGCTTTATGCGCCTGTTCAGCATGGCGATGAAGAAGCGGAAGAAGAGACGGAAACGGAGGCTGCGGAATGAAAGTATCAAAAAGAGATATCTTAATATTGGTCGGATTCATCGGCATACTGTTTTTTTTCGTTGCGTTTTACTGGGTCTTTTTGCCGGCACAGGAAAAAGTGGAAGAAATGCAGGCGGAAAGTATTCAGTTAAAGCAGCAGATAACTGACCTGACAATAAAGACCAATAACAAAGAGACTTATCTGACGGAAATGGATAAGATGATAAAAGAAATCCAGGACATTTATCAGGTGTTTCCGGTGAATGTCAAAGCGGAGGATGTTATTCTGATGGCAATTAACCAGGAACTTGTTTCTCCGATGGTTGTCGATAGTGTCAATATCGAGCAGCTTGTGCCGGTGAGCTTTGAAGAATTGGTTCCGCCCGAAGAAGAGCATGATTATACATATGATTTGGGTGAAAACGATGTGCTCGGCGTGGATGACGAACCGTTGGATTCTGACGGGGATGCGGTGGCAGCGGAAGATTCGGCGGATGCAGAAATAGACTGGCTGTACAACAGAAAAGCGACTTTTAATTACGGTGTTTCCTATGAGGGACTGAAAAGGAGCATCCGGCATATCGTAGACCAGCCGAACCGGATGACAATCGAAACGCTTACGGTTACATTTGATGAAACCACGGGATTGCTGATTGGTTCGACGACACTGAATATGTACCTTGCACCCTATCAGGCCGGTAAAGAATATGTACAGCCGGATTTTTCATCCGTATTGTTAGGAACCGATAATATTTTCGGCACGATTTCGATTCACGGCGAAGCGGGACTGCCGGATGTAGGAGATATGGAGACGGAAGGCGGCGCTGAGAACACCGGCGACTGACCGGATGAAACAGGCGCTTGACCGGAAAGACAGCAGACAGGCGGAAAACTGGCATGAAAAAGAAACAGAATGATTCTTTGCAACAACTGAATAGCAATGCCGGATTTTCACTGGTGGAACTGTTGATTGCGGTCATTATTCTCGCAATTATCGTCGTACCGATGCTGCATGGCTTTATAACTTCCGCGCGGATGAACGGAAAGGCCAGAGTGGCGCAGCGGGCGACGACGGTCGCACAGGATATTATGGAAGGGCTGAAAGCTTATGATATCGTGGAGCTGAAAGAGCAGTTCGGCGACCCGATGAATGGGTTTTATGTCATAGAATCCAAACTCATCAAAGGAAGTATTGAAGAAGATAAGGACAGGGAGCAGAATGACCCCGCGTATCGCGGTGACCCGGAGTCGCCGGGCATCTATTACTTTACATTGGAAGGCGTGCAGATTCAGGGAAGCGAGTTTGACGCGCTGATTCGGATAGATGCGAGGAACTATGAGCCGGGAAATCTGAAAGCCGACGGCAATCTGCTTGGCCACGATAATGCTTTTAACGATATCAATATGGCGTCGCCGGGCAGCGTGATGAAAGGAAAGGACGGAAGCTATACTCAATCCGTCACACTGAATCAGGCGGCGGCGGAAGATGCACAGGCGCATTTTGGACTGGAAGCGGACACGGATTCTCTTTTTACCTTTAAGACTTTTAAGGACCGGGGCGGTTCGGTGAAGCGCACGATTACGCTGAATCTGACGGTGGGCGGGACGGACGCGGAAGGAAATGTGTATTGCAATGCGGATATCACTTTTGCTTATGAATGCACTTATGGCGGAGAGACTTATACCAATTACGGAAATCTGACGCAAGGCCAGTGGGTGCAGGGGATAGGCTGTGGAAGCGATATCAGCAGCGGAAATTTCTATCTGTTTTATTATCCTCTGTATGAGGCGGAGAAAGATGAAATCGTGATTCATAATGAATCGCATCAGCCTTTCAGAATCTATGTCGTTAAACAGCTTGACAGCGTGACGGAAGCGAAATTGTCGGATTCTCAGCTCAATCAGGCAGAACTCGGTTATAAGGCGGTCGTAAATATTGAAGACAATACGGCGGAAAATGTGAAAATCAGAACCAATCTGGGCATGAATCTCGTGAATGCCTCTTTTCTCCCGCCTTCGACGCTGACGGAAGGACAGCTGCCTACCTACGAGGTGGAAAAAGCGGATATTCCGACACAGGCGAGATATGACCTGAATGGCGCCCCCAATGGAGATATTAACGTATTCGGTCTTTCCGGCATTCGGCTGACGAATATTCCGGGGCATACGGGAACAGGCAATGATGATGACATAACAGAAGTTATTTATGATATACAAATCGGTGTATACAAAGAAGGCGCCAAAGACGATGATTTCCCTGAGTCGCAGCGTATGGCGTATATTACGGGAAGCAAGAATAATTAAGCCGCGGGCGGTGAGCGCGGCGCAGCAGTTGTGAAACAGGAAGGTTCGGACAAAAAGACATTGGAATGAAGGTTTGAGAATGAACAATCGGAAGACGGAAAAAAACTGCATAAAGAAACTGCATGGATGTCTGCGGCAGGACAATCGCGGTTCCGCAATCGTCATCGTAATTATTGCGATGGCGCTGATTGGCATTCTGGTAAGCTCGATTCTCTGGTCGGCCTATATGAATTACATGATAAAACTTGCCGATGTGAGAAACAAGAACAGCTTTTATTCCGCGGAGACCGTCATGGAACAGATTATGGCGGGCATGCAGCATGAGGCTTCCGCGGCGATTACGATAAGCTATCAGGACGTGATGAAGAACTGGGAGTTTGACGAGAACGAAACAAACCGCTTTAATCGTTTCGGAACGACGTATCTCGATACACTCGTCAAAAATCTGACAGACCCGTTAAAAGGAACGGGATTTTACAGTCTGAAAGTGTTGCAGGATTTTGTGGATGATGACCTGTTTGCGGGGGTAGATTTCACGGAGTGGGAAAAAAGCAGCTGCCGGATGGAGCTTGTGAATAATTCCAGTCTTGTGCTTTATGATGTCCGGGTATCTTATACGGACGAGAATGATTATGTTTCCATTATCAATACGGATATCTGTATCGATGTGCCGAAACTTGTTTTTTACCAGAACGGCTCGATTGACAGTCTGTATGAATATGCGCTTATCGGGAATACCGGCATCCATACGGAAGACGGAAGCGGTGCGGCGCTTATCGATGGCAGTATTTATGCCGGACAGGATGAAACGCTTGGCGGCGGGGGCATTACGGTGAATCAGGCGAGTTCTTTGACGGTCAAAGAAGGGAAACTTGTAGTTTCGAAAGGTGATATTGCCGTAAAAGGACCGAGCGCCGGTTTTATTGTCAGGGACGTGCCGGATTATGGCGCGCGGGTCTATGCGGCGGGGCTTAATCTGAACAGCGGCACGCTGAGTCTGGACAGCAGGACTTATGTGGCGAACGATTTAATTCTTACCGGAAACGGAAGCCGGGCGACGCTGACGAAAGAATATTACGGATATGGTTCTTCCGTAGAAACGGGCATGGGAGACGGCGCGGTAACGCCGTCGCTCAGCAGCGCGATTCTCATCAATGGCAGAAACGCTACTGTGGACATGAGCGGCGTAAATAAACTTTTGCTCGCAGGCCGCGCTTATATCGGACAGTCGTTGAGCACCGGGCCTGCGGCATCGGGAACACCGGGAGGGCCGGCGGGCGCTTCCAAATCCGTGCTGATGGGAGAATCCATTGCGGTTAAGGGAAATCAGATTGCTTATCTTGTTCCGGCCGAATGTATCGGCACGCTGGACGGCAAAACGCTGGTCGGACAGAATCCGTTAAACGGCGCGATGGCCGCCACAGTGGAAGATTATAAAAATCTGTACGGCGCGGCATTTAAAGAAGTGGACTTCGATAAGCCTGTCTATAAACTGGATAATAAGACGCTGAGCGAGTTTGGCGTTACCGATATGAACCATATCCGTAAAATTTATACCCAGTATAACAGTGCGGACAGCGAAAACAAGACGCTGGTCTACTATTATCTTGTGATGGATAAAGATAAAGCTGCGGAATATTTCATACAATATTATAATTTCAACGCGAGTAAGGAAGCTATTGACAGTTATTTCAAAAAATATGCCACAGGCGGCATTATCCTTGGAGATTACACGGCGGAAAATGCACAGTATACGATTCTGGGAAACAGCCTTGTATCGGATGCACTTTCTGACAGCGGTGTCACCCTGCTGAAAGGCTTTCAGCCCACTGTGCCGGATGAAGGCGGCGGGGAGGGCGGAACCGGCGAAGAAGATGAACAGCCGACGCCTGACGAGGGATATCAGGAAGTGTCGGATAATACTTCTGAATTAAAAAATTTCAAAGATGAAGCGGAAGTACTGGAGCTATCGGAAACGTATGCAAAAACTTTCAAGGCGCTGACGACGAATCTGACGGAAGATATTTCCACCGTCAGTCCGAATCAGAATGTATTTAACAGCATTATCCGGGAAGATATGCTGCGGGATTATCTGGACGATAATGGCGGTACGGTTGTTTTTAAATCGGAAGACGGCATGATAGCGGTGCTGACGAACTGTACAGGGGACGATGACGGAAATGATGAAACTGTTACGCTGTCCAAATTAGCGGGGAAGCTTGGAACGGACGGAAAGCTGAAAAATATCCGGCTGATTGTTGTAATCGACCGGGATGACAATGCGGAGGACGGTATTACGGGCGGTAATATCATCATAGACGGGGATTTTACCGGGCTCATTGTAGCGCAGGGAGAAATTACGATTGCGGGCGCGCAGTCTGTTAAAAGGGATAAGATGGGCACATACAAAGCGTTAAACGCGCCGTTTTCCGATACGGATGCACAAATGCCGATGGACTTTTTTGTAAACGGCAGCGGCATTCTGGCGGAAGAAGTGACGGATGGTTCTAAAGTGGACGAATCAGGTATTCTGAATGTCGATTTGTCTGAAATCGTCAGATATATGAACTGGATAAAGAAATAAAAAACAGCATGACGTTTAAATAGAAATTGATAAAAGAAGGTTGCGGAAAGGACGAGGGAAGGGGACAGCATGGGGAAAAATAACAAGGGTTATTCTTTGGTGGAATTGATAATTGTTATCGTCATCATGGCGCTTTTGTCAGGAACCGTCCTTTTTTCCATTTCCATGATATTCGGCGCCAGTGCCAAAGCCTGCGCCAATGATATCAAGGAAGCGCTGGCCGAGAATAAAGTGACCGCTATGGGGAAAAGCGAGGCAAAAGTGGAAATATACCGGGATGCCTCGGATAACAACATATACATTATACAATGGGTAAAAGAGGGCGGTGTCTGGAAGCCGAAAAAGGTTGACGATGCCGGCAATGCGGTTCCGGAAAAAGTGGGTAATTCCAGAGTCTATGTCGCCTATGAGGAAAAGGACAGTTCAACGGAAGTGGAATTAACGGCAGGAAGTTCTCTGCAGCTTTGCTATGACAGAGGCAATGGGGGGTTCAGCAAGAAAAGTGAAAACTGTATTCTATGTGAAAAGATTTATGTAAAAGGCGGCAGCCGCTCTTATGTGCTGACGCTGACGGAATTAACCGGAAAGGTTGAACTCGAATTAGAATAGGCCCTGCCGGGCGGTGAATACAGAAGGGGAAAGTACGAGGATTGCGATGGAAAAACGGGGGAAGGGTGAAAACGGTATGAGAGACCAGAGAGGTTTTACGTTGGTAGAATTGTTAATTGGAATCGTAATTTTGTCAATTGTAACCGCGGCGGTCTGTTCTTTTATCATTGTCGGTTCAAAGAGCTATGCGGCGGCGAATACGGAAATCATGCTGCAGCAGGAAGCGCAGCTTGCGCTGAATCAGATTTCCGACGTGCTCATCGATACGACAAGAAGCGTGAATTATGCGGGCTATGCGGAAGACGGCACGCCGATTCTTGCCGTGAAAGATGCAGATTTTACCTTTGAACCGAGCGATAAGAGCCTGACGATGTTTAACGGCGCTGGCACAATAAAGCTGGATGCGGACGGCAAACCCGTTCAGGCCACAAATCCTGACGGAAGTTTAAAGGTGGATGGTGACGGCAATCCGGTCTATGAAACAGCTATCGAGAGCGGCAGCGGTAACGACAAAAATTATCAGTTTTACTGGAACAAAGACGATGCGAAACTTTATTACTCTGAAATCGATGTGTCACAGACAGACTTTCCGCAGAACGCGGCGGAAGGTCAGGTTGTTCTGGCGGAATACGTCACGGAGTTCAGCGTGGATTTGACACAGGTTGAAGAAAAAAGAGTCGTACAGATTTCCATGACGTTTGAACGGGATAACAAGACTTATCATACATCCAATAACATCACGATTCGGAACAAAGTGCGGATTAACGATGTGGATTTGGGACAGCTGGACAAACGGGTCAAGCTGAGTGTTACGCCAAAAGAAAACTCCGTTATTCTGGAGCCGGGTGAGACTTATCATTTTTCAACGCCTCTCGTATCCGGGCAGAACGTCATGGATAAGAGCGTAACATGGTCGCTTTCGGACGAGGCGCTTCCGCTTGACAGCGCGACGCAGTTTGGCGATACGGCGAACGGAATTATCCAAATCGCGTCCGGTGAAACGGCGGAGAGTTTCAAAGTCATCATCACGACGAATGCCAAAGACTCCGAAGGAAAGCAGGCAACGGCGGAAGTTATTGTCTATGTGAAAAGAGCGGAGACGGTTGCGCTTTCTCTCGATGGCGGAAGCAAAGAGATTACCGCGGGCACAACGTTTAAAATCAATGCTTCGGTGGAAGGCAGTAAACTCGGCTATTCCTGCGGCGGCTGTGCGGACCCGACAACAGAGGATAAATATGTTATCGCGGACGAATATCCGGCATATGGCTGGCAGATTCTTTCCGGAGAGGAATATGTTGAACTGGTAAGCAGCGATAACAAGTCGGCGACCTTCAAAATCAGCGCAAATGCAAAGGACGGAGATGAGGTCGTTATTCAGGCAGCTTCTCTCTTATCTGCAAGAAAGAGCTATACAAAGAATGGCGGAAGCGGCATTGTCTACGGTACGATTACGCTGACGGTGAAGGAAAACGAAAAGATACATATAGACTGGGAGGGTGACCTTGTATACGGCGGTTCCAACATATTAAATATGGTAACAATTAATTCGGACGACCCGGTATTCTTTGTCTGCGTCAGAGTGAAGAAAAATCCGAACGCGCCGATTGAAGACGATATGGTCATGATATACACGACGGAGGGCAACAATGCCAGAATCAAACCGGACACATGGCTTCTGGATATGAACCAGGAGTATGTGATTTCCGTGCAGGTCATCAATGTCCTGTCGGACCCGAGTCTGCGCGATGAGAATATGCAGAAAACGGAACGGTATTATGAACTCAGAAGGATGCTCAGCGCCTGGTCGGGCAGCAAAGACAGCGCCGCGTATGCTTATCTGCAAAATTATGTCAATACGACTTTCTGGCCGGAATATACTGCCAACCTGCATGGTACGACGGGCGGCTACCAGGGAGAAAAATACAGCGAGTATTCCAATCTTGTGCCGGGTGTGGTCGAGGTTCCGAGAATCGGGATTCAGTCTTATCTGGATGGCTATAATACCCATTTTGAAGGGATAGATGCAAAAACTGTTTATACGGTGCAGAAAAACGCGCCATTCTTACCATGCCCTTTCGGCGAAATTACGAGTACATGGGGGTCGGCGGTCTTTCAGAATTTTGCCTATTATAATGTATACCGTGGAAACAGCGACGATGCTTCGCAATGGGAACGGCTTTATTACCTGCCGGAAGACGAATTCTGGCCTTTGCGGAAAGAGCCGGGACTCTATCAGGGAATTGGAAATCTGAATGGTATATTGCTGTTTGACCAAAGCCAGCTGACAAACCGCACGAATGTGGGCGCTAAGATGAATTTCAGCAATAACAGCCAAAACTGGAATAATTATAATTATGATGCCAAAAAAGCGGTGGTGGGCACTTATCATTTTGTACCGGCTATGGCATATGTGAATCAGCCCGAAGGCGTGTACCTGAAAATCAGCGATAACTATGAAATTCATGACGGCAAGCAGTACTGCTATGATTATACGAGTACCTTTAACTTTGAAGTAGAGGACGGCGGCAACCTGACCTTATGGACCAACACGAATGACGGATTCAAAAAAGGAGAGATTTTCTTCCCTGTGCCGTCTGACCCGGTTCAGTTTCCGGGAGAGTTTCGCAATCTTGGAGCGGAAGAGAAGTCCATATATAATTATGATGGAACTTATCTGTTAGATAAAGACGGAAAGCTGCATGAACCGAAGTTTTCCGAAGTAAAGTGCCGGTATGATGCGGCGCAGAACCGGTATGAACTGAAGCTGTATTATGATTATACGGACAGCGGATGGGGAGTCAGTAAAAGATGCTGTGCGGGAACCTTTATCTGTGAACCGGATGGAAATGAATGGAGACTGTTCAATAAAGGCGATTATGATGAACAGTTTGAAGCAGGAAAATTTGATTCAATTCAGATAGACGGAAGCAATGTTTCTTTTGTTTTAAACGATAACAACGGAAATCCGCAGAATATCAAAGCGTATATCCCGGTGCCATCGGATAGCAAATTTACGCAAGAATGGAATATGGGATTTGTTTTGGAACAGGAAGGGACACAGGAAAAAATATATAAAAACGGATATGAATTTGTTTATCAGAAGATAGGAAGTACAAATTTTGAACGCGGAAAGTGGTATAAAATCAGTTGCACTTATGATAAAAATACAGATTCCTATACGTTGGAACTGACGACGGCAGAAGGATGGGATTGGAATAACGACACTATGTGGGGAAGAACCGACACCATCAGACTGACCTGCAAGAGCACCGACACCAAATGGACCGTGGTAAAATAATAAGGGTTAATCAGCTATGAAAAGAAAAAGAGTGGCAAGGCGATACAGGTATAAATACCAGCACAACAGAATAAAGCCGCGCGTGGGCAAAAAGCTTGTCTTTGCCGCAGCCGCGTCTGTTTTGGCAGCCACGGTCGCGGGAACCTCCTTCTGGAATTTTCTGCAAAGCGCGACGCCCGTGGAAGCACAGGAGTCTTTTAGCGGAATCGGCAAGGTAGTGGAGGAACACAGCGAAGGGGAGCCTTTTGTCATATTGGATATTGTGCCGGGAACTGCGGCATATACCTATACATTTTCAAGTCTCAGCTCGAATCATGGTCAGACAATCAGCATCCCGAATGTTTCTCTCGGGACCATTGGTTATCTGACAGACCGGCCTGTGCTGACAGGGGATGGACTGGTATCGGCAGAAGAAGGGCTGAAGACGACTTTTGACAGCTATCAGGATGGTTTTTGGCTTTACGAGGAAAGAAAAGAGCTTGCTTCCTTGCTTTTACCTCCTGGAATGGATTCTTCTCTGCTTCGGATAGATTACCGGGAAGGTTATGCGGGCGTTACAGCCGATTTATCGGAGGAAAACGGCTGGCATCAGATATATGACAGTTATTTTCCGGAAACCGGTGCGACGCAGAAATTTAAACAGAGCGGATTTGTCTATGCGTCGGTACAGCAGTATATAGAAGGCAGCGGAGCCGACAGGACAGGATATGACTATAATCTGGCGGGCGGTACGATTGCGACGGATACTCTGGGCGACGGCGCTGTTTATGAGTGGGCAGGAGCGGATGGCGCATATCATGTTATTTTTGCTTACCAATCGGAGCCTGCTTTGCAGGGATATGAAATTGTGGATGCTGTTCGGGTGACCGGTACGGAAGGTGAATATCCGGCTTCAACAGGCGTTTATTTACTGGAAGACGGCATTTTCAAATACGCGGGACAGTTCAAGGATATTCCTGATTATGTGGAACCGGAGGACGAAGAAGAAGGTGATTCCGGTGAAAATACGATATTGCCGGATGCACCGGCCGGGAATCCGGAAGGGCCGGGAAGCGTTGAAGATACAACGCCTTCGCCGGATGAAGGGAATGACGGGAACAATTCCGGGTCAGGAGAAAGTGACGGCTCTGGCGGAAACAGCGGGGATGGAAGCGGCCCGGAAGGGGACGGTGGAAATGACGGCTCCGGAGGAGACGGAAGCAGTTCGGAAGGGGACGGCGGAAATGACGGTTCCGGAGGAGACGGAAGCGGTTCGGAAGGGGACGGCGGAAATGACGGTTCCGGAGGAGACGGAAGCGGTTCGGAAGGGGACGGCGGAAATGACGGTTCCGGAGGAGACGGAAGCGGCTCGGAAGGGGACAGCGGAAATGACGGCTCCGGAGGAGATGGAAGCGGCTCGGAAGGGGACAGCGGAAATGACGGCTCCGGAGGAAACGGAAGCGGCTCAGAAGGGGACGGCGGAAATGATGGCTCCGAGGGAGACAGTGTTTCTGATGAGAGTGGAAGCTCTGATATCAATACGGTAAGTGACCCGGCAGACACACAGGGAGATATGCCGGCAGAAGAGGCTTCGGAACCGGCTGGTCTTGTCTGGCGGAAACTGGTTTTAACGCCAAATGCTTCGGGGAATACGGAACAGCCGGACACTGTTCCGACGACACCGGGACAGCAGGAAACGCCGCCGACTGAATCGGTCAATCCCGGTGAGGACACAATACCGGGCGAAACAACACCTTCGGAGAAGCCGGAAGCGCCGGGCGATACAACGCCGCCGGCAGACCAGAATCCACCGGATGGAACAACTTCTCCGGAGATACCGGGAGAATCGGACGGAATAACGCCGCCGGCGGGGTCAGGTTCACCGGATGGAACAACGTCACCGACAGACCCGGTTCAGCCGGAAACGCCGCCGGAAGCAGTTGCGCCTGCTTTACCTCCGACGGCAGGAGCGACGGAAACCGGATATTATATCGTACAGTTCCGTTATGTCAGCGGACTGGAAGAGGCGAAATCGCTTTATCAGTTTGAGAGCGCCGTGCCGGTGGAAGAAGCGGCCGTTGACGGCGTGCCTCCTTATGGCACATATCATGTTGCGAATGACAGCGCATTTTTAAACGGCACTTCTGCGGACAACGGCGCTTTTACGGGTTACGGCGTCAATGCAGACAGCCAGGCAGGAGCTGATGGCGCGGAAGAGGACGGACTTGCTCCGCAGATGAGTGTAACTGCGGTGGACGCGTCTTTTGTATACGCGGGCGCAGGGCAGGGAAAATATAAATTGCAGGAAGTGCCGGAGACGGATGAAACCGGTTATCGACTGATGCTTTATAATGCGCCGACCTTTTTCCGGTGCGGCGGCGGTACGGATTGGCTGGAGCGGTATGTATTTCACAGTCTGGCGGGAGATGACAACGAATCGGAGCTTTTCAGCGTTCAGGTAAAAACGCTTACCGCGGACCAGGTGACGTCGGAGGATGTCATGAATGCCGACATGGTCTATCTGGAAGCCGGACTGGGAGAGCTGCTCGGAAGCGGTGCGGCCATCCATTATATAACGGAGTATGGCGGTGATATGTCGGCGGAAGTCCTTTTTGCGGTTGTTTACCGCGCGGTCATCGATTTGATGCCGGTAATTGCCGATTACGGGGTTGTAGAGGCAGACTATGGCTATATGGGAACCGGGCAGGGACCGGACAGCGGACAGACGCCGGGTGCGGGACAGAATCCGGATGCAGAGCAGACGCCGAAGATGGTTTATCAGAGGCTTGTTCAGATTTTGCTCAAAAAGAATCTGTCCGCGTATTATCAGGATATGGAAAATGCCGATAATATGATGATGAATATTGCGGCGTCGGAATACCCCGATAAGGTAGACAATAATTATAATTATGTAAACCGAAACGTATACATTTTAAACGGTGAAACACTGGTATCGGAAGATTTTTACATGCCCTTTGATGATGAAAAAGTCTCGGCAGGTTTTATGGAAGTTCTTGCGGCGTTGAAGGCGGAGAACAGTACGCTTGCGGAGGAGGATAAAATATCGGAAATTGTCAGCAAGGCCAGGGCAATGCAGTATATCATTAATTATGCGGTAGGCCTTATCAGTGATTTCCGGGATATCCGCGTGTTGGAATTACAGCCTACAACGAATCCGCGCTCGGACTTGAAGACGGGCGGAGCAGAGAACGGGTATACGGTTCTTTATTGGGAAAAAGAAGATTCGTCCGGGCCGGGACAGCAGATTCTGCGGAGTTCAAAAGTAATTGATGTTGACGTTGATACGCTTTCCGTTGCGGAATTTTCCGGCAGTCAGAAAGATATCAATGACCGGTATCAGATGGTCTTTATCGGCCTTGACGGTCAGCGGCTCAATTATGAACGAAAAGGCGGACTGCGCTATACCGTTTATAATGATGAGGAAATGAACGGCATTGTATACAGCGGCAGCGGCGATATTGCGACAGAAGACGGGGAACGGTACGAAGGAATTGACATTACACCGCAGAAGAAAAACGCATTGCTCGATTTCATGAAAGCGGGCTATCCGATTGTCGTGGAAGACGATTTCTTTACCGGACAGTCGGCCAAAGATGCGGGTGTGGATGAAATTAATACCGATTATGTTGACAGCAGTTCCCAGATGTATGATTTTCTGCGGACGGCAGTTAAGGAATACGAAGATTATCTGTATACCATTTCCGATGTTCACAGCAGCGCGGTTTTTGCGGCACAGGTCAATATCCGCAGACCGCAGATACGGTGTACGGATTCGGAAGAAGAAGGAGAAGAACAGATAAGCATTGTGCGGCAGATAAAGGCCGATGCGGAAGGGAATTATAAGGGAACCGTTTCTTTCCGGATAGAGGATGACCGGGGGGAAGAATATTCGGATAATGTGGATATTCGCGTTTACCTTGACCAGAATCAGGATGGCCGGTTTGCGCCTGACGAAGAAATTTACAGCGGTTTTTCCGCGGACAGCGGTCAGTTTACCATCGAATTTGATACACCGCAGAAAGGGGTTCTGCCCTGGAAGCTGGAAGTATCTGACTCAGGTAATTCGTACAGACGGGATGCGCTGACGGGATTTTTTGAAATTTACGAACCCACGCCGACGAAGGTTCGCATTTTACAGATTGCGCCGGGAAATATAGACACGATGAGTCCTTCTGATAAAAACGAAGCGGCAAAATACAATCTTGCGCTGGCTTATCAGGCTGCCGACCAGACGATGATGGGACATTTTCTGAAAAATGCGGAAGTAATGACCAGCTCTGAATTTGTAATAAAGAGTATATCTGCGGCAGATTTGGAAAAACAGCTTGCACAGAACGCAAAATATCTGGAAGGATTTGACGTGCTTGTGATAGGCTTTGGCCCTGCCGAAAATATGGAAAATGTTGCAGGGGCGGTAAACCAGTTCATTGCCCAGGGAAGAGGTGTGCTGATGTCTTCTTCGGCAGCGCTCGGGGATACCGGAAGAATGGGTATTGACAGCACGCTGCTTGGCCAGAGAGACGTCAGAACCTACGAAAAGCTCGGCCAGGAGAAAGGCGGATTGTCCTATTACCGTTATGCACCTTTAAAAGGAGATATGTTCGGAGAAAAAAGCAATTTGGAAGTAAGAAGGGTCAATGACGGTTCGATTTCTCATTATCCGTTTGAAATCGGGGAAAGCGGCAGACTGGCGCAGGCCGTAAAGGGGGGCGATTATGTATTAAATCTGCTTGATAACGGCAGCGAGGATTCCATAGCGGATGTTACGGCATGGTATTGCCTGGAAGACTCCGACAAAGCGGATACCGTTACAGCTTATGATGTTTCAAGAGCCGATGCGGCGAATAATTACTATCTTTACAGCAGAGGCAACGTTATCTACATCGGGGAAGATTATTACGCATATAAATATGAAGAAAAACCTGGTGTGGAACCGCCTTCGGTGGCGGATGGCGTGATGGAATGCCGTCTCTTTGTCAATGCGCTGATGGCGGCGTATAACGTGGGTATCAAGAACCCTAAAGTAACGATTGTAGCGGGGCTTGCATCGGATGCGCCGGAAATCGAAAGTATTTGTATTCCTTTCGACGAACAGCTGGTGGAAGTGGCTGACGGGAACGCAGGGCTTCTCGATGAAACGACGGATGTTTATTTCAAAATAACAGAACCGAATCTTGCGTTCGGCAAAGAAGTGCGGATATCATTCTATTATCAGGATGAAGCCGGGGGAACGAGTATCGACATCGGTGGGGAAAGTGTGCTCGCAAGCCCCTTCCCGTCACAGGTATGGACCGTAGAAGGAAATCAGCTCGTGGAAGTCGGAACGGAATTCAATTTGGTTCCCGGCAAAGTTTATAAAATCAAGGCGCCGGTCATTCCGCTCCGGAATGAAAGCCGGATGAATGCGGATATTTATATTGTAGTAGAGTCGCGGTTTCATCATTTCGGAAAGGATGAGCCTGTTACGGGAAGCGATTCCATTGTTCTGAACAGGGCGCAGCTTTTTATGCTGGAGTAGCGGCTGTTTTGACCGGAGCAGAAAGTTTATCGGATAAGTTTGCATCGCAGGGGCTGTTCGTCAGGAGCGGCCCCTTTTTTGCGCGATGATACCTGTCAAAAAAACATTGCAATAGATACCGGTAAGTGTTACACTTTATATATCGAAAACATATCTGCGAAGAAGCTTCTTCGTCTGAAACACTATCTAACGCGGAATTTCTGATTCTGCCACATCACGAAAGGACAAATCTTATGAGTACACAACACGATTCTGCCAATCTGTCAATTGAACTTGCGCACAAGTTATGGGATGAAATTTTTAAATCCATCATACGGCATATGCCGGAGCAGCTTTTTCCCCTTTTCAAACTGATATTTAAAAAAGAATATCCTCGCGGTACGCCGGTAGAATTGCTTTCTACGGAATATCCGGTTCCCGGGAAAACCGGTTCCGGACAGATATCCTCTATTTTTGCCGATATTGTTTTGAGAATAGCGGGAACGGATATCTATCACCTGGAATGCCAGATGGAAAAAGAAAACTGCATATCGGTTCGTATGTTCGAATATGATGTCAACATCTCCCTGCTGCACGGGACTGAGAAAGGCATGAACAGACAGGCGCTGCATTTTCCGTCTTCCATCATTTTATATCTTGGAACGAACAGTAAGGTTCCCGACAAAGAACACTGTCGTGTTATCATATCTGATGAAAAAGAAGTTACCTATGCGGTTCCTGTCATCAAAGTACAGGATTATTCTTTACAGAAAATAAAAGAGCAGCATCTGACAATTTTTCTTCCTTATACATTCCTGCGTTTTCGTCCCCGTCTTAATTCAATAAGAAATAATGTTACCAAAAAAGAATTGACTATGTTCGTAAAAGAAGTTATAATTGTGTTAAAATACGAACTTTCGGAGGGAAATATTACCTACTGGCAGTATAATGATTACATAAATTATATCTGTATGGCAATAGAGCAGGTATTTGTGCATTATCCTAATTTATATAAGGAGGTATTGGACATGACATATTCAGAATTTTTTATGGAAATTGATGTTGACAGGCTGTTAAGCAAACGGTTGCGAAAACGGATAACGAATCAGATAAAGCCGGGACTTATTAAGGAAATAAGAGCTGAACTGCTCGATGAAGTGAAAGCGGAAGTGGCTGAGAAAATGAGGGACGAGGTAACCGACGAAGTAACCGCAAAAGTAACCGACGAAGTAACCGCAAAAGTAACCGACGAAGTAACCGCAAAAGTAACCGATGAGGTAACCGGCATATGGTCCAGAAAACTTGCCGATGTTCATTCGGAGAATGAAAAGCTCCGGGAACTTCTGCGAATGCATGGAATAGACGAAGCAGTCTGGCATTCATGTGGGGACTGTCCTGGAAAAATTTAGAAAGAAAATTTTCCTTGCAACCTTTCGCAACATGCTGTATAGTAATTCTCGTTAAGCGAGAGAAAAGCGTACTTAGAAATGGGGAATTGCTATGGCAAAGTATCTGGTAATCGTGGAATCACCTGCAAAGGTGAAGACAATTAAAAAATTTCTGGGGTCAAATTATGAGGTGGCGGCCAGCAATGGTCATGTGCGTGACCTTCCGAGAAGTCAGATGGGTATCGACATCGAACATGATTTTGAGCCGCGTTATATTACTATCCGGGGAAAAGGGGATATTCTGGCCAGCCTGCGCAAAGAGGTGAAAAAAGCGGATAAGATATATCTTGCGACTGACCCGGACCGTGAAGGAGAAGCAATTTCGTGGCATTTGCTGAATGCCCTGAAACTGGAAGGGAAAAAGGTATATCGAATAGCCTTCAATGAGATTACGAAGAATGCGGTAAAGGAGTCCTTAAAAAATGCCAGAGAAATTGATATGGACCTGGTGGATGCACAACAGGCAAGACGCTGCCTTGACCGGATGGTAGGATATAAGATATCTCCGCTGTTGTGGGCAAAAGTTAAGAGAGGACTGAGCGCCGGACGTGTTCAGTCGGTAGCTCTCAGAATTATTTGTGACAGAGAAGAGGAAATTAATGCTTTTATTCCCGAGGAGTACTGGACGCTGGATGCAGTTTTTCAAATCCCAGGAGAAAAGAAGCCGCTTACGGCCAAATACTACGGGACGACGGAGAAGAAGCAGGAGATTTCGTCCAAAGAAGAACTGGAAGAGATAAAAAAAGCGCTGGATAACGCCGTGTACCGGGTGGCGGATGTAAAACATGGAACGAGGGTGAAAAAGTCGCCGCTGCCTTTTACCACCTCGACTTTGCAGCAGGAGGCCAGCAAAGTGCTGAATTTTTCCACGCAGAAAACGATGCGGCTGGCACAGCAGTTATATGAAGGGATAGATATCAAAGGAAACGGAACGGTAGGTGTCATTACCTATCTGCGTACGGATTCCACCAGAGTTTCCGAGGAAGCGGAGAAGGCGGCAAAAGATTATATTGCCGGTCAGTACGGAACGGAGTATGCCGCGGAATCCGGAACCGAGAAGAAGAGCAGTCAGAAAATTCAGGATGCGCATGAGGCAATCCGTCCAACGGATATTGAAAGAACGCCGTTTTTGTTAAAAGAATCTTTATCCAGAGACCAGTTCAGGCTGTATCAGCTGATTTGGAAGCGCTTTGCGGCAAGCCGTATGACACCGGCGCAATATGAGACGACCTCCATTAAAATCGATGCGGCCGGAAGACGCTTTACCGTTGCGGCTTCCAGAGTGAAGTTCGACGGATTCCTGAGCGTTTATACGGACGAGGAAGAAAAAGAAGAAGACAATACATTAGTCAAGGAAATTAACGAAAATACAAAGCTGGTATTTGATGCTTTTGAGGAAAAGCAGCACTTTACACAGCCTGCGCCTCATTATACGGAGGCATCTTTGGTGCGTGCGCTTGAAGAACTGGGAATCGGAAGGCCCAGTACCTATGCGCCGACGATTACGACAATTCTTGCGAGACGCTACATTGTCAAGGAAAACAAGAACCTTTATGTGACGGAGCTTGGTGAAGTCGTCAACAATATTATGAAAGAGGCGTTTCCCTCTATTGTAGATGTGAATTTTACGGCTACTATGGAGGCGCTGTTAGACGGAATTGCGGAAGGCAATGTCAGATGGAAAACGGTTATCGCCAATTTCTATCCCGATTTGGAAGAGGCGGTCACAAAAGCGGAAAAAGAGCTGGAAGAAGTGGAGATTGCCGACGAAGTGTCGGATGAGGTCTGTGAGAACTGCGGCAGACAGATGGTGATTAAATATGGCCCCCACGGCAGATTCTTAGCATGTCCCGGCTTTCCGGAATGCCGCAATACCAAGCCTTATTTTGAAAAGATTGGAGTTGCCTGTCCAAAATGCGGAAAAGATATCGTCATGAAGAAGACGAAGAAAGGCAGAAAATATTACGGATGTATTGATAATCCGGAATGTGATTTTATGGTATGGCAGAAACCGGTGGACAGAAAATGTCCACAATGCGGTTCTATTATGCTGGAAAAAGGAAATAAACTGTTATGTGCGGATGAGAACTGCGGTTATGTGGAAGCTGTGCAGCAGCCTGCGGAAGCATAAATTCTGCAATTCCAGTAATTGTCTGAAAATTGTGCCAAAATTCAGTTAATATACGTTGAAAATACTGAAAAAATATGTTAGAATGTGCGTATGGCGAACAGTAAGTATTACAACATGGCTGATATCTGACTTTGAAAGGCGGGGGACATGAGCAGCGTACAATTATTGGATAAAACCAGAAAAATAGGAAAACTTCTGCACAATAACAATTCGGGCAAAGTCGTTTTTAATGATATCTGTAATGTGCTGAAAGAGATTCTTTTATCAAACGTTCTGGTAATCAGCAAAAAAGGGAAAGTGCTTGGCGTGGGAGACCTGAATACGGTAGAGTCTCTGACGGAGCTGATTGTGGAACATGTCGGCGGATTTATTGACCCGATGCTGAACGAGAGATTTCTTTCCGTGCTTTCAACGAAGGAGAATGTTAATCTGGCGACGCTTGGGTTTGAAAATATTGATACAAGAAAGTTCCAGGCGGTCATAGCGCCAATCGAGATTTCAGGAGAAAGGCTCGGCACGCTGTTCATTTATAAGTGCAACGAACAATATGATATTGACGATATTATTTTGTGCGAGTATGGCACTACCGTCGTCGGTCTGGAAATGCTCCGGGCGGTGAATGAAGAAAATGCGGAAGAGAACCGCAAGGTAGCGGTCGTTAAATCCGCTATTGGAACGCTTTCCTTTTCGGAAATGGAAGCCATTACGCATATTTTTGATGAACTCGGAGGCATGGAAGGCATTCTTGTGGCAAGCAAGATTGCGGATAAGGTAGGAATTACCCGTTCCGTCATTGTAAACGCGCTGCGCAAGTTTGAAAGTGCGGGTGTTATAGAATCCCGTTCTTCCGGTATGAAAGGAACGTATATCAAAGTGCTGAATGATGTTGTATTCGAAGAGGTTGAGAAATTAAAGGAACAGGACCGGTAAAGGATGAACCGGCAGGAACGGACAAAACTTAACAGGGAAACAAAGCCAACGGAATGGCCATGGATAAAAGGATTTATGACAGCGGGATACGCAGCTTTATAAATCCTTTTTTGCCTGTTTTTTGTCAAATTTTACTTGTAAAGGGGACAAAAGTACTAAAGAAAGAACATAATTTTTTTGGCTTTTGACTTGTAATTTTATCTGAATGAATTTATAATGGTTTAAGGATTTTTACCTTGTGTGAGTCTGTCATGAGACAGGCATAAAATGATAAGATGCTATAAGGGTTTAAATAATATGAATGGGGTGTGATTATGAGTTCTTTGTTGAACACGAATGTATTTGACTATGTCAACGTACTGGACAAAGCGGCGGATGCCGCGTGGCTTCGCAATGACGCAATCAGCAACAATCTTTCCAATGTGGATACGCCAGGTTATAAAAGACAGGATGTAGATTTCCAGTCGCAGCTTGCAAAAGCGCTTGGCAATTCCAGATATACTTCTATGGATTCCAAAGTCGCAAATCTGAAGACGAGTCGTTTAAGACCGCTCTGTTATACGGACTATGCAAGCTTTTCCTATCGCCTCGACGGCAATAACGTGGATGTGGATACGGAAGGCGTTTATCTGGCAAAGAATCAGGTTACATATCAGGGATTGAATTTATCTATTTCACAGGAATTTAAAAACTTACAGATGGTGATGAGGTAAGGGGGATATGAAAGATGGGTATGTTTACGGCTTTTGATATTAATGCTTCGGGCATGACCGCGGAGCGTTACCGTATGGATATTATTGCGGAAAACGTTGCCAATGCAAATACGACCCGTACGGAAGACGGTACACCGTACCGCAGAAAAGTGGTAGTTTTTGAAGAAAAGAATTCTCAGACGCCTTTCCGGCATGTGCTGAATGCGGCAAGAGACCGATATTCGGGAACCGGCGTGAAAGTGACCGGCGTATATGAAGATGAATGGACGGAAATGAAGATGGTTTATGACCCGTCTCACCCGGATGCAGACGAGAACGGTTATGTAACATATCCGAATGTCAGCACGATAACCGAGATGACGAACCTGATTGATGCGAGCCGCGCGTATGAAGCGAATTCGACGGCTTTTTCGGCGAGCAAGAGCATTGCGCTCAAGGGACTCGAAATCCTGCAGAGTTCATAAACTGCAGTTGATATAAACGACAGAGGATAGATGGACAGGGAACACAGAGATTAACGTAAAAGGGAATTAATTGGAGGGGAAGAAAAATGGCTATTGATATTACAGCGCTGTATAATGTATCTTCCGGAGCAATTAAGGAAGCGGCCAAAATCGCGCCGACGACAAAGGCTGATACATATACGGACACCAGTTTTAATCATTTTTTGGATACGGCAATCGACAATATTAACACGACGAACAGTTATCTGTCCGATGCCGAGAATGAAGAAATCAAATGGGCGCTCGGAGAGACCGAAAATACGCACGACCTTTCTATTGCGCTTCAGAAGGCATCAACTGCCCTGCAGTATACTGTTGCCATAAGAGATAAGCTGTTAGAAGCCTATAAAGAAATTATGCAGATGCAGGTTTAATGGCATATGGCAGATTACTTAAGGAGAAATAGTTGCTGTGGATAAATTGTTAGAGAAGTTAAAGGAGTTAGGAAATCGAATATTAGAATGGTGGAACCGTTTTACGACGAAGCAGAAGACGCTGATTGTCATGGTCATTTCAGCCGTTATACTGGCAATCGTGATTCTGGTTACGGCGTTAAACCGCCCGCAGTATGTTCTTTTGAAAAACTGTGAGGACACGACGGAAGCGGCGAGCGTGAGGGATTTGCTGCAGGAAGAAGAACTGACTTATACCGTTTCCGATGACGGTTTGGAATTCCGTATTTTGAAAGCGCAGCAGTCGGACGCTATCCTGTTGCTCGGTTCCAACAACATCAGGACTGCCGGTTATGGAATTGAGAATGTAACAAACGGCGGGTTTGCAACGACGGAATCCGATAAGCAGAGGCAGTATACATACTATCTGGAGAAATATATCGAGGATAATGTGCTGGAACCGCAGAAGTCGGTCGAAAGCGCAACGGTTACGCTGAATATTCCGGAAAATACGGGTACGCTGATTGATTCCGATAAAGAATCTTATGCAAGCGTTACGCTGGAGCTGAGTGAAGAAATGTCTCCGGAGACGGCAGCGTCTCTTGCGCGTGCAATTGCTACCGGCATCGGCAATCCGACAACCAGAAATATTGTTATCATGGATTCGGAAGGAAATATGCTGTTCTCCGGCGATGACGATTATTCAGCATCCGGCACGGCGAATGCACAGCTTTCGGTAAAAGCGGAAGCCGAGCGGATTGTGACGAGCGAAGTCAAACAGGTTCTGCTTGGCACGAATGAATTTGATAAAATAGAAGTTGCGACGAATCTGGTTCTGGATTTTTCCACCAGTTCCAGAACGGACCATACCTATGCTGCGCCGGAAGGCCGGGAGGAAGGTCAGTTAAGCCGCGAGGACACTTTCAGTCAGATAAACGAAAATGGCGTCAGCGGTGTGCCGGGAACGGATTCCAACGGAGATGACGGCACTACATATGTTTTGGAAGACAACAGTAATTCAAGGTCTGAAACGACGGAAACATCCCGTGAATATCTGCCCAACGAATCCATTGTTACGACAGATACGCCGGCGGGCCTGATTAATTACGGGCAGTCTTCGCTTTCTGTTGCGATGATACGGCATATAGTCATCCGGGAAGAGGATATTGAGAGACAGGGGCTTCTTGATACGGTCACATGGGAAGAATATAAACTGGCAAATCAGGAGCGCACGAAGCTTGAAGTAGATGAAGACCTGTATAATGTGGTTGCGAAGGCGACGGGTATTAATGCGGATAATATAGCAATTGTTGCTTACAGCGAGAATGTTTTCTTCGATGATGAAGGTTCCGGCATCAGCGCGACGGATATTATGCAGATTGTGCTCATCATCATCATTCTTGCGCTGCTGGCATTTGTTGTTCTTAGAAGCATGCGCGGCGAGAAACATGAAGAAGAAGAGGAAGAACTTTCTGTCGAGTCCCTTTTACAGTCAACACCGGATGCACAGCTTGAGGATATTTCGTTTGAAGATGAATCTGAGACAAGGAAGCTGATTGGCAAATTTGTAGAAGAAAATCCGGAAGCGGCGGCGAATCTGCTGCGTAACTGGTTGAATGAGGACTGGGGGTAAGAGCAATGGCAAAAACTGAAGAGAGAATTTCCGGTCTGCAGAAAGCGGCTATCCTCTTGATTGCTCTGGGACCGGAAAAATCATCAAATATTTTTAAACACCTGAAAGAAGACGAAATTGAAGAGCTGACGCTGGAAATTGCCAATACGAGAACGATTACGCCACAGGTCAGGGATGAAATTCTGGATGAATTTTATCAGGTATGTCTGGCGCAGCAGTATATTGCGGAAGGCGGTATCAACTATGCGAAGGAAGTATTGGAGAAATCCTTTGGCGCTGACAAAGCAAGGGATGTTATCGGCAAGCTGACGGCTTCCCTGCAGGTAAAACCTTTCGAGTTTGTCAGAAAGACAGACCCGTCGCAGTTACTGAACTTTATTCAGGATGAACATCCTCAGACAATTGCGCTTATTCTGTCATATTTATCGGCGGCGCAGTCGGCGCTCATTATTTCCGCATTACCGCCTGACAGACAGGCGGATGTTGCCAAACGTATTGCAGTGATGGACAGAACGAGCCCGGATATTATCAAAGAGGTGGAGAAAGTTTTGGAATCCAAGCTGGCTTCTTTAGTGAATCAGGATTACACGATTGTCGGCGGTGTCGATGCAGTCGTAGAAATTTTGAATACAGTAGACCGCGGTACAGAAAAACATATTATGGAAACTCTGGAAATCGAAGAACCGGAGCTTGCCGATGAAATCAGGAAGAAGATGTTCGTATTCGAAGATATCCTTCTTCTGGATGACAGAGCGATTCAGCGTGTCCTTCGTGATGTCGATAACAGTGACCTTGCAATTGCGCTGAAAGGTTCTAACGAAGAAGTTCAGAATGCTATCTTCAATAACCTGTCCAAGCGTCTTGCAGTTATGATTAAAGAAGACATGGAATTCATGGGTCCTGTTCGTATGAAAGACGTAGAAGAAGCACAGCAGAAGATTGTAAATATTATCAGGAAACTGGAAGATTCTGCGGAAATTGTTATCTCCAGAGGCGGAGGTGACGAGATTGTTGTCTAGGAACATATACAAATCAAGTTGGGTTATTGTAGAAAACGAAGACAAATGCGTTATCGACAGCAATTCCCGTCTTGTCAGCCGTATCGAGGAGCGGGAGGCGGATAAAAGAAGACGCGCCGCTCTGGCAGCCGGAGAACCGTTTGATGAAGACTGTTTTATGGGCGGGTTGACGGGTGAACGGATTGATGCGCAGGAATATGGAGATGACGGCGAAGGCGGTATCCTGAAAGCGTCGGAGGACGTACCGGAGGGTCCTACGCCGGAAGAACTCCGGGAACAGGCGCAGGCTGAACTGGAGGCTGCAAGAGAAGAAGCAGAGCAGATTCGGCGGATGGCCAGTGCGGAGGCTGCCAAAGAAAAACAGGCGGCGGTAGAAGAGGGACAAAGAATCGGGTATGATGAAGGTTACCGGATGGCACAGTCCGAAGCCGACAGAATGCGCAGAGAGCTGGAAGAAGAGCGTTCCAGAATGGAAGCGGAGTATGAACAGCTTATCGAAGAACTGGAGCCGCAGTTCATAGATACAATTACGGCAGTCTATAATCATGTTTTCCAGGTCAAGCTGGAAAATGAAAAAGATATCCTGGTGCATTTAATTGAAACTACTTTGCGAAAAGTAGAAAGTAGCAGGACTTTTATTGTGCACGTTTCCAAAGATGATTATGCCCATGTCAATGCGCAGAAAAAGGCATTGGCGGAGGATACCATAGGAGAACGGGGCATTGTTGAAGTAATAGAAGATATTACGCTCCACAAGAACGAATGTATGATTGAGACAGACGGAGGCATTTTTGATTGTGGCGTTGGAACACAGCTGGAAGAACTGACGGCGAAGCTGAAGATGTTATCTTACGAGAAAGAAATTTAAAATTCCGGGTGTAAGAAGGGGACTATGGTAAATTTTACGAAATACAGCAGAATTGCAGATTATACTTTTTTCAAAAGCAAGGGAAAAGTAGAAAACGTCGTGGGGCTTACGATAGAATCCGCAGGGCCGGAAGCGAAACTTGGCGATTTGTGCAAAGTATTTCCGGCAGATAAGGAACTGCCGCCGATTATGGCGGAGGTAGTCGGATTCAGAGGAAAGAAAACCCTGTTGATGCCTTATGAAAAAACAGAAGGCATCGGGACGGGATGTATGGTAGAGAATACAGGAATACCCCTTTCCGTGCAGGTGAGCGGGGCGCTTTTGGGACAGGTGCTGGACGGACTCGGCAGATATGAGGGTATGGATTCGGCAGGACCAATGATAAGTTATCCAATGGAAGCAGAGCCGCCGAATGCGATGGAAAGAGAGATTATTGATGAGGTGCTCTCTCTTGGCGTCAAAGCGGTAGATGGATTAATGACCATTGGGAAAGGCCAGAGAATCGGTATTTTTGCCGGCTCCGGAGTTGGAAAGTCTACTTTGATGGGAATGTTCTCACGGAATACCAAAGCCGACATCAATGTGATTGCATTGATTGGAGAGCGGGGAAGGGAAGTGCGGGAATTTATAGAGCGGGATTTAGGACCGGAAGGAATGAGGCGTTCCGTAGTCGTTGTGGCGACTTCCGACAAACCCGCGTTGGAGAGAAAAAAAGCGGCACAGACCGCGACTGCGATTGCAGAATATTTCAGAGACCAGGGTAAAGACGTATTGTTGATGATGGATTCCCTGACGCGTTTTTCCATGGCACAGAGGGAAATCGGCCTTGCCAGCGGGGAACCGCCGGTATCCAGAGGATATCCGCCGAGTGTTTATTCCGAAATGCCAAGACTGCTGGAACGTGCAGGACGTTCTGCAAGGGGTTCTATCACGGGGCTTTATACGGTACTGGTGGATGGCGATGATTTTAATGAGCCGATTACCGATACGGCAAGAAGTATTTTGGACGGTCATATTATGCTGAACCGTAAACTTGCCCATAAAAACCATTATCCTGCAATTGACGTATTACAGAGTATTTCCCGTTGTATGAGCCAGATTGTACCGAAAGAGCATAAGGCGGCTGCCGGAAAACTGAAAAATGTTCTGGCAACCTATAATGAGGCGGAAGACCTGATTAATATCGGTGCATATAAGAGCGGCAGTAACAAAAATATTGATTATGCGATTGAAAAGATAGACGCCGTGAATGATTATCTGATGCAGGATGTGGAAAGCAAATATGATTATGAACAGGAGCTTGAATTGCTGAAAGAGCTGTTTGCAGAGTAAAAAGGCGTGCGGAAGGGCTGAGGAAGCATGGCTAGGTTCGTATATAGAATGCAGAGCATCCTGAATATTAAGATTCAGATGGAAAATCAGGCAAAAATGGAGTTCGGCCAGGCACAGCGCAGGCTGCTGGAGGAAGAAGAACGTCTGGAAGGGCTTTACAACAGAAAAGAGTTTTACCTCGAAGAAGGCAGAAAGCTGCGGATGGATTCTCTGAAAGTGTTGAGTCTGCGAGATAATGAATATGCGGTAGCGCGCATGGAGGAGTACATAGAAGCGCAGAAAGAAGCCGTGCGGAATGCCGAACTTCAGGTGGAAGAGGCAAGGCAGAAGCTTCAGGAGGTTATGACGGAGCGGAAGGCGCAGGAAAGACTGCGGGAGAAAGCGTTCGAACAGTTCATGCAGGAAGAGAACGCCAGAGAAGGCAAGGAAGTAGATGAACTGACAAGCTATACCTATGGACAAAAAAGGGGTAAATCGAAAGAAAGGCGTGGTTAGTAGGATGGCAGAAGCATTTAATGATGCGGTAGATACCAAAGCAGAGAAAAAAAGGCTTAAAGACGAGCGTAAAAAAATAAAAGCCGAACAGAAGGCACAGAAGAAGGAAGCGAAACAGCGTGCAAAGGAGATTTCCGCGCAGGAAGCGGAGCTGGAAGATGAAGGCGGTGGGATATCGGCTTTTTTCATAACGGTTATTCTTGTAATAATCTGGATTGGAATTTTATGTCTTCTTGTGAAACTGGATGTGGGCGGTTTTGGCTCTAATGTGCTCGCGCCTGTTTTAAAAGATGTGCCGGTAATCAGTAAAATTCTTCCGGCGGAGTCGGTCGTATCGACTGATGATGAAGAAGCTTACGGAGGTTATACCAGCCTGAAAGAGGCTGTTGACTATATCAGGGAACTGGAACTTGAACTGGCGCAGGCTCAGTCCGCAAGCAGTATGGACTCAGAAGAGATGGAAGAGTTGCGGGCAGAAGTGGAACGTTTACAGACTTTTGAAGATAAGCAGGTGGAATTTGACAGAATTCAGACGGAATTTTATAACGAAGTCGTTTATGCGGAAAACGGACCCGGGCCGGAAGAGTATCAGAAATATTATGAATTGATTGACCCGACGAATGCCGAATATTTATATAAACAGGTTGTAACGCAGCTGCAGCAGGATGCTAAACTCTCGGATTACGCACAGGCATATGCGGCAATGGAGCCGGAGGCTGCGGCAAAGATTTTTGAGTCCATGACGAACGATTTGGATTTGGTAGCCAAAATATTAAATCAGATGAACGCGGCGAGCAGAGGAAATATTCTGGCAAATATGGATGCTGAAGTCGCTGCAAAAGTAACAAGAATCATGGACCCGGAGTCATAATTACGGTCGGAGACTCTTTATAATTAAGAAGAGTTTTACGATATATATTTTATAAGTAAAATTTCACAGACAGAAATTTTATTTGTAAAAATAAAATGAAAGAAAGGAGGAAGAAAAATGGCAGGTATGCCTGTGAACAACAATCTGAATGCGTTCAGCCATGCGGTGAGCAGAAGTGCAGGCGCACAGGGAAGCCAGAATATGCCGGGCGGGAACACTTCTTATGCGGCAAAGCAGGAAGATGCTTTAAAAGACAGCTTTGATACGGTAATGAGCCGCGTCAATTCTCAGACAAAGACGCCGTCAGCCCCACAAAATGCCAGAACACAGAACGCCGCGAAATCGCAGTCTACGGTAACCTCTAATGCAGGAAGCCGTACGATGTCGTCAAATGCGACGGCCGAGAGCGCGAAACAGAACACGGTGCAGAGTGAAAAGGCGACAGATACGGAAGGAACCAAGACTGTTGAAAACAAAGCAGACGACAAAGTGTCGGATGCGGAACTGCAGGATGAGGCGGCGGAGACAGACGTTGTAGAAGAAGCAACGAACAACGATGTTTCTGAGAAACAGAAGGATGCCGTGACGGAAGCCGGGGAAAAACTGGTAGAAGATATTGCGGAAGAGATGGGCGTTACACCGGAAGAAGTGCTGGAAGCCATGGAGATGTTAGGGCTTGGCGTGATGCAGTTACTTGACCCGGATAACATGAAACAGCTTCTTGTGGCAATATCCGGTAATGAAGACCAGCTTTCCATCATAACGGATGGCGAACTGTATTTACATTTTCAGAATCTTATGAATACGGTATCCGAAAGCCTGAAAGAATTGCAGGCGGAACTCGGACTTTCCGAGGATGAGCTGAAAGCGCTGATTGCGGAACTGGCGGAGGCTGAAAACGCACCGGAGACTGCAGAAGTTGTGGAACAACTGACTGCGGGGACTGAGCCGGAAGAAGCGGAAGTGCCGGAAGGCATGAAAGACTATGCGGTAACAGTGCATAGAGACGGCGAAGAAGTGAAGGTGAAAGTACAGGTAGAGGATGGCGGCGCGAATAAAAGCGTGCGTGAAGAAGTAACGCAGACTGCCGAAGTGCAGAACCGGCATGAGGCGGGAACGGACAACGGAGAATCCTTTGGAGAAAACAGAGGAGAGAACGGCACGCAGAACTCTTTTGTGATGCAGACGCCTGTTGAACAGCCTGTTTTGAACGAAGCGGCGGTGGAACAGACAGCTATGGAGCGTTTTACCAGCACGGAAGACATCATGAATCAGATTACGGAATATATTAAAATTAATCTGAAAAGCGATGTTCAGGAAATGGAGTTACAGCTGCATCCGGCGAGTCTTGGAAGCGTCAATGTGCAGATTGCGGCGAAAGACGGCGTGATTACGGCACAGTTTACGGCGCAGAACGAAACGGTTAAAGCGGCGATTGAAAGCCAGCTGGTACAGTTAAGAACGCAGTTTGAAGAACAGGGTATTAAAGTGGATGCGGTGGAAGTTACCGTAGCGAATTATCGGTTTGAGCAGAGCTTTTCCGGGAAAGAAGAAAATCCCGGCGAAGGAAGCAAAAACGGTAAAAAAGGACCAAGAAGAATCAATCTGAACGACATGAATCTGGAAGAGCTTCCCGAAGAAATGGAAGATTCCGAAAGAATTGCGGCGGATATGATGGCAAGAAACGGAAACACGGTAGATTACACGGCATAAACGATGAAGCAGACTATGAACACTTTATTTCAAAATTCAGAAAGGAGAATGAAAAATGGCAGTAGCACCGATTGAAAACGGTAAACCTGTGGAAACCACTTCTCAGACATCGCTTAAGGAAAGCGAGAAGAAAAAAAGCAATTCCACGGTTGACAAGGATCAGTTTTTGCAGCTTCTTGTGGCGCAGATGAAATATCAGGACCCGTTGGAACCGACTTCCAATACGGAATATATTTCTCAGTATGCGACCTTCTCGGAGTTAGAGCAGATGCAGAACATGAGCGCATCTTTGGAACTGGCGAGGGCATCCAGTCTGGTAGGGCAGACCGTGCTGATGAAAGTGACGGATTCTTCCGGAAGGCAGACGACCGTACAGGGAAATGTCGATTATGTTTATTACGAGAACAACAAAGCATTCCTTTCCATCAACGGAGAACTTTATTCCATGGACGATTTGGATACGGTAGCAGACCCGAAATATCTGTCGGCTTACACGAAAGCGGCTGAGTTCCTCAACGCTTATAATAAACTTCCGATTTTGCAGCTCGTTACGCTTGAAAATGAAGATGCAATTAAGAAGCTGGATGAAACCTATCAGAATATGTCCGATTACGAGAAGAAGTTCATCAGTGACGATTATGTCAAAGGTTTGAAGAAGTATGTTGAAAAGATTGAAGAACTGAAAGCCGGACAGAAAGAGGAAGACGGCGATAAGACCGAAGGCACTGATACGGATAAGGACGAAGAGACAGAAGAAACGGATAAGACCGAAGGAGCCGATAAAGAGAACGGTGAAGGCAGCAACACAGATAAGAAGTAAGGAAACGCGGCAATCTCAAGGAGGAGAAAGGTTATGAAGATTCAGAATAACGGATTCCTTTCCCTGGAGCAGTTACAGAATCAATATCTGGGCCGGAGTAACAGGCAGGTGCAGGGCACAGTTCCCGGAGACGGCCTTAGTTTTCAGGATATTTTATCCCGGAAAACAGAAAGTCCGCAGACGGCAGAAGTCAAATTTTCCAAGCATGCTGCGGGCAGACTGGCGGACAGACATATTGAACTGACAGAGGAACAGGTAGAACGCCTGAATCTGGGTGCAGCCAAAGCCGGTGCGAAAGGAATAAACGAGTCATTGGTCATTGTCGATTCTTTTGCATTTATCGTGAATGTACCGAATCAGACGGTCATCACCGCAATGGAACGAACAGAGACAGACGAAAGCGTATTTACAAACATTGATGGAGCCGTAATTATTTAGCCGGACCTTTACGGAGGCTTACGTTCCTGACTGACAGAGGGAACGGATGGCACATCACAGCATTGAAGGAGGTCATTCATTATGATGAGATCACTTTTCTCTGGTGTAGCTGGTTTGAAAGTACACCAGACAAGAATGGATGTTATCGGTAATAACATCGCAAACGTAAACACAACATCTTATAAATCACAGTCCATGGTATTCAGCGATTTGCTTTACCAGACAACACAGGCGGCTTCCGGCGCCAATGCGGCAACGGGAAGAGGCGGTATCAACGCCAGACAGATTGGTCTCGGCGCAAAGACCGGAGCGATTTCCACGGCTATCGCAACACAGGGTTCGGCACAGTCCACCAATAATCCGTGGGACGTCATGATTACGGGAGACGCTTTCTTTGTTGTCAGCAACGGTTCCCAGAACTTTTTCACAAGAGACGGTTCTTTCACGGTAGACGGCGCCGGAAATCTGGTTATGTCTTCCACAGGTTATACGGTTATGGGATGGCAGGTTGACCCGCAGACGGGAGATATCTACCCGGATACCGTATCCGCGTTGAAAGTCATGCAAGAAGACAATCTGACCTATCCGCCGGAATCCACCACACAGGCATATATGTCGGGTATTGTGGATAAATATGATTCCGCGCTGAGCAGTACAAAGGGAAGAGTAGTCACATTGTCTTTCTTTGACCAGCAGGGATATTCCTATACAGCCAAATTCAGCATTCACAGTCTCGGCAGCGCCGGACAGTATTATGTGCAGCTTGACGATATTTTGAATGAGGACGGAAAATCCCTTGTGGAAGAATTCGGTCTGAGCAATATCAACGAAATCGCGACCTTCGGGTCACAGCAGACAGTTACTCAGACCAGCCTGTTCCAGCTGCTTGAGACGGCGACTTACGAACCGGGAGCAAACGGCGCGCAGGGAACCTATTCCATGAAGTATGTGCCTGCCAATATTCTGGACGGCTATGCGACAAACCAGCTGGTGAATGCGGCGTCTGATGTTAAATTGGTAGAGGCGGATGGCACAACAGACCTGGCTGACGGCAAGCAGATAGGCGTAGGTGACGAAGTCAAAGTAGCCGGAACCGTCAAGTTATCCAAGAAAGAACTGCAGGCGGAAAACTTTAACTTGATTTATGCGCCGGTTAAGACTACCAATCCGGATGGTTCAGAAACGACGGAGTATCATTATTTCGGAACTGATAAGGATGGAAATACGATTCAGCTGCCTGATGCGCCGACGGATGCAGCCGGACTCGAACAATGGAAAACTGCTCTGGAGAAATCTTTCCCAGGTGTTGATGTGACAAGCATTAAGGTGAATTCCGACGGCTCCGTAGATATGGGATTCGCACAGACTTTTAAAGCTACAAAAGCAGGAACATATAATGCGAAGGAAAACTATTTCAAGGGTGACAACATTACGGCATTGGAAGCATACGGCCTTAAGGACACGGACGATACGAAGTATGACATTCAGTCGGTCGCTCCCGACGGTCAGGCGCAGATTACAAAGACGTTTACCTATACGGGCAACAAACTGGTATACGATACGGAAAAGGGACTTTTCGACTATATCGGTTCTCCGGAGAATGATTCCGCGATATTGAATTTCAATGCAAGCGCAACGTCCAGACAGGGTGAAGTCATCGACCTGACACGTTTTACGAATATCGATATTGACTTCTCCTTATCCAAGAACTACACCAACGGAGGAACTTCCACCGCTGGTATGCTCGCTGGCGATAAGGGAGGAAATAATATCGGAACCGGTAGAAAGCCGGGCGAAATGACGGGTATTGAAATCGCACAGGACGGAAAGATTACGGCGTATTATGATAACAGCTGTTCCAAATTGTTAGGACAGATTGCGGTTGCAAATTTTGCGAATGCGTCTGGTCTTTCCAAACAGGGTGATAACCTGTATTCGGCGACGGCAAACTCCGGCGAATTTGACGGAATCGGTAATGATATCACGGAAAATGACGGATACATGACAAGCGGCGTGTTGGAGATGAGTAACGTTGACCTTTCCCAGGAGTTTACGGAAATGATTACGACACAGCGTGGATTCCAGGCGAACAGCCGTATTATTACAACTTCAGACAGTTTGTTAGAGGAACTCGTAAACCTGAAACGATAAGTACCTGGAAATAATTCTAAAGGAAAGAGGAACTTTTGGGTTCCTCTTTCGCCTGTTGTGTGTTAGAATAGGTAGAAGGGCGGAGTATAAATGGTTGAAGTGACGAAAATCAATGGAGTAAAGGTTCTGATTAATCCTGACTTACTGGAGCTTGTGGAGGAGACTCCGGACACGGTTCTTTCTTTTACAACAGGGCGGAAAATAATTGTAAAAGAAAGTAGACAAGAAGTTAAAAATTTAGTAAAATCGTATAGAAAGGATATTTTTGCAGATTAATGTAAAATTGTGTAAACAGGTGATACCGATATGGATTTAGCGTCAATTTTGGGTTTGGTTATTTGTTTTGTATTGGTTATATTTGGTATTGTATTTGATAAGACCGCGGGAGTGAACTTCGGAGCTATTAAAAACTTCCTGGATGTGCCGTCGGCGCTCATCACATTCGGCGGTTCTTTCTGTTGTATTCTTGCGAGTAATACATTGAGCAGTTATGCGGCCGGCTTGAAAAGCATTGCGTTGATTTTTAAATCTTCTGCGATGGATGTACCGGAGATTATCCGGAAGATTATCGATTTGTCCAACGTAGCGCGTAAAGAAGGTCTGCTTTCTCTGGAAGAAGCGGCAGGTGATATTGATGACCCCTTTTTGCAGAAAGGCATCCTGTTGGTAGTCGATGGTACGGACCCGGAGCTTGTTCGTGCAATTATGGAGACGGAGCTGGTCAGTGTAGAGGGGCGTCATAAAGAAAAGATTGGATTCTGGGAAGATTTGGGCGCTATGGGACCTGCGTGGGGTATGATTGGTACGCTGATTGGTCTGGTAAACATGCTTCAGGCGATGGATGACCCGTCCGCAATCGGCCCTGCTATGGCGGTCGCTTTGATTACGACGTTGTATGGTTCCATTCTTGCGAACTGGATTTGTGCGCCGGTAGCGAGCAAGTTGAAGAGCAAGAACGCCGATGAAATGATGGTAAAAGAGATTGAAATTGAGGGCCTTCTGTCAATACAGGCAGGTGAAAACCCTCGTGTAATAGAAGAAAAACTGAAATCCTTCCTTGCACCGAAGGATAGAGGCTCCAACGAAGAAGAAGGCGGAGGTGAAGCGGATGGCTAAGAGGAAACCTGATGAAGTAAAACCAGGTGCACCCGCGTGGCAGTCTACGTTTGCTGATTTGATGAATCTTCTGCTCTGCTTCTTTGTTTTGCTGTTCTCTATGTCAACAGTAGATGCGCAGAAGTTTGAGATGATTGCGGCGTCTTTTAATCAGACATTCAGTATTTTTACGGCCGGCGCCACGGCCATTGGCGATGGTATTTTGATTAGTAACGGTGTGAGTCAGCTGAATGAGCTGGACCAGTACATCAACAGTACAGGTAAGATGGATAACGGCGAGGTCGTTTCGGAGGATGTGGCCGAATCGGTGGCGGAAGCCATGGAGGAAATCGAACAGGCCCAGATGGAAGAATCAGAACAGATGGCCGAGATGATAGAAGAAGCTGTTGAAGAGCGAGATTTGGACGGGGATATTGATGTCGAGTTTACGGCGCAGTATGTGCAGCTTACTTTAAAAGGTTCTTTGCTGTTTGATTCCGGAAGTACGGAATTAAAAGAAGGGGCTAAAACGGTTTTGGACCAGGTTGGAATTATACTGGAAAGCTATGCCGGAAGTACGATTGAAATCGAAGGACATACGGATAATGTGCCGATGTCCGGCGCAAAATATTCTAATAATGATGAATTGAGCTCAGGACGTGCATTGTCGGTATTTAATTATTTGATAGGAACAACGAATCTTGACCCTGCGCTTGTAAAACACTCCGGGCGCGGCGAATATATGCCTGTTGCAGATAATTCAACTGCAGAGGGGCGAACGATGAACAGAAGGGTTGAGATTAGAATATATAATTCGCTGAGTTCGTATTGATTGTGTTTTGACGAATGCGGCGAATATGAATAAAGGGGAGGAAATGTTTGCAATGAAAAAGAATTTGATTTCTGTTATTATACTGGCATTGTTGATTGTAAATGTTGTTCTGACGGCCATCATGATGTTCAGTGTGACAAGCGCATCTCAAAAAACGGCGGCTCTAGTAGATAATATTGCCTCCGCACTCGATTTGGAACTGACCGCACAGACAGGAGAAACGGAGGTAGTCGTTCCGATGGAAAATATTGAGGTATACAGTATTTCTGAATCCATGACGATTCCTCTTATGAAGGGCGAAGATGGTGAAGACCATTACTGTGTGGTTTCCGTCAGCTTTTCAATTGACAAAGAAGCGGATGGATATAAGACCTACGGTTCCGACCTGACGGCGCAGGAAAAGCTGTTAATGGATAAGATTAACGCCATTTTTGGAGAATACACAATAGAAATGGCGAGAGGAAATGAAGAACAGATTAAGAAGGAAATTCTTGAAGAAGTACAGAAAATGTTTGATTCTGAATTTATATTTGCCGTATCATTCAGCAGTATTATATACTCATAGCCCTATGCTTATATATTGAACGAAATATACTACACGGGGAGGTGAGTTTTCGTGGGCGAGGTACTGTCTCAAAGTGAAATAGATAATTTGCTCGCTGCGCTCAGCAGCGGCGAAGTAGACGCGGAGCAGATGCAGGATTCGAAAGATAAGCAGGTCAAGAATTACGACTTTAAGCGACCTACGAAATTCTCTAAAGAGCATCTCCGTACTCTGGAAATTATTTTTGAACATTACGGAAGATTATTATCGACGAGTCTTCCGGTCTACCTTAGAAAGAATGTGCAGGTAGTAGTTACGAGTTCAGAGACGGTTATCTTTTCAGAATTCAGTAATGCGCTGTCGAATCCGTTAATTCTGGGAATCGTTGATTTTCAGCCATTGGGAGGCACAATCCTGGTGGAACTTGCATCGAATCTTGGATTCGCAATGATAGACAGGATGCTTGGCGGGCATGGAGACCCGCTGGAGAAGAACAGGGAATTTTCCGAGATAGAAATGACGATTATCGAAAAAATGCTGGTAATTTGTATGCAGCTCATGCGGGAACCCTGGAAAAATGTAGTGGATATCAATCCTGTTCTGGAACGGATTGAAACAAATTCTCAGTTTGCACAGATTATTGCGCCGAACGATATGATTGCAATCATTACGCTGAGTATCAAAATCGGTGATGTAGAAGGACTGATGAATGTCTGCCTTCCGTTCTTTACACTGGAAAGCGTTATGGATAAACTGAATACCAAATTCTGGTATGCAAATATGCAGGAACAGGATGAAGAAGAGTATGACGAATACATTGAAGCATTGTTACGAAGGGTGGATGTTCCGATTAAAGCCGTACTCGGAAGAAGTAAGATTAGCGTAACGGATTTTGTCAATCTGCAGCTTGGTGATATTATACGGCTGGACACAAATGTGGATAATGATTTGAATGTATATGTAGGGAATATAAAGAAATTTACCGCATTACCGGGTTCTAATAAAGATAAATATGCTGTCAGGGTAACGTCGGTATTTAGAGAGGGGGAGGAATAGAAGCATGGACGGAATGTTATCACAGGATGAAATAAATGCGCTGCTTAATGGCGGTGGTGATTCTGATAGCGGTGATGATTCATCGGCTGGAGCTTCTTCTACGGCTGACATAGATGACAGTCTGATATCTGAGATTGAAAGAGACGCGATTGGAGAAGTTGCCAATATCAGCATGGGCTCTTCCGCTACAACATTATTTTCTCTTGTTAATCAAAAGGTAAATATTACGACACCGGTCGTAAGTCTGGCAAGATGGGAAAATGTACTGACAGAGTATGAAAGGCCATGCGTATTTATTCAGATTAAGTATACGGTTGGCCTGGATGGCTCTAATATTCTGATTTTGAAGGAACATGATGTTAAAGTCATTACCGACCTGATGATGGGTGGTGACGGAAGCAATACGGAAGGGGAGCTTGGAGAACTGCATCTTAGTGCGATTTCCGAAGCGATGAACCAGATGATGGGGTCTTCCGCAACATCACTTTCCACAATGTTAGGAAAGATGATTGATATCAGTCCCCCGGAGGCAAGTCTTGTAGATTTGACTGAATTTAAGGAAGGAGGAGATATCGCAGCGTTCCTTTCGGGAACATTTGTAAAAATTGCTTTCCGCATGCAGATTTCGGATTTGGTGGATTCTACGATTATGCAGTTATATCCGATAGAATTTGCCAAAGAATTATGCAGTACGTTCTTAGGCGCTCAGTTGGGAGAGGAACCCCCTGCGCAGGAACCCGCACCGGCTCCGGCTCCGGCGGCACCGCAGGCAGGAATGTCTCAGATGGACATGAGCCAGATGCAGACGGGAATGCCTCAGATGGATATGAGTCAGATGCAGATGGGAATGCCGCAAATGGGAATGCCCCAGATGCAGATGGGAATGCCGCAAATGATGCCTCAGATGCAGATGGGAATGCCGCAAATGGGAATGCCTCAGATGCAGCCTAATATGAGCATTCAGCCGGCACAATTCCAGAACTTTGCCGGAGGCTTCAATCCGAACCAGCCACAGGAAAATATTGACCTGATTAAGGATGTGCCGCTTGAAGTTACGGTTGAACTCGGAAGAACAGCCAAGTCCATTTCGGATATCCTGGATTTTGCACCCGGTACGATTATTGAACTCGACAAAATAGCAGGCGAGCCGATTGACGTACTGGTCAACGGTAAGTTTGTTGCGAAGGGTGAAGTAGTAGTTATTGAAGAAAGTTTCGGTGTCAGAGTAACGGAAATCATTAAATAGTGATACTATTAAAATTATCTATAAAAATATGTAATAGGAGAAAAAGAGAATGGCAAAGAATATTTTAGTATGTGATGATGCAGCATTCATGCGTATGATGATTAAGGATATCCTGACAAAGAATGGATATAACGTGGCAGGCGAAGCGGAAAACGGTGCAAAGGCAGTTGAAAAGTATAATGAGCTCAAACCCGACCTTGTGCTGATGGATATCACGATGCCTGAAATGGATGGTATTCAGGCGCTTAAGAAAATCAAAGAAGCCGACCCGGGAGCTATGGTTATTATGTGTTCCGCTATGGGCCAGCAGGCTATGGTTATCGAGTCCATTCAGTCAGGCGCGAAGGACTTTATTGTTAAGCCGTTCCAGGCTGACCGTGTGTTGGAAGCAGTTAAGAAAGTAGTGGGATAAATGATACTTACTGTTTCAAACAGTACAAATTCCTATCTGCAATTTTTGACCGTACTTATTTTGTTTGTTTTTGTTCTGGCTGCCACTTATTGGACTACGAAGTGGATAGCCGGATACCAGAAAGGGAAAAAGACAGATGCTAATCTGGAAGTTATCGAGACTTCTCAGATTGCTAATAATAAGTATGTTCAGATTATTCGTGTTGGGCAGAAATATTTGGCAGTTGCAATCGGGAAAGATTCTGTTACAATGTTGACAGAGGTTCCAGAAGACCAGTTGACGTTTTCTAGTAGTGCGAAGAATGAACAATTGGGGTTTAAGGAATTGTTTGAAAAAATACAAAAGAAGACGATTCTGGAAAAAGAAAATGACCGAAATAAGAATGAGTAGGCGATAAGAATGAAGAAATATTTTTCCGGATACAAAGTGAAGAGGATATTATGCCTGCTGTTTCTGGCAGGCATATTGTTTATCACTGTATTTATCCATGAGAAAGATATTGTATATGCGGCAGGGCTTTCCCATGTGGAATCTAATTTGACCGGCGATACGGTCGAGCGGACGAATATTGAACAGCCGGGAGCTTCGGAGTCGGCTGAAGACTTGCAAGAACTGAATATTGCGAACACGGTGACGGTTACATATAACGATGGTAATGGTACGTTGAATGGTGCATTGCGAATTCTGATTACTCTTACTTTAATTGCTATTGCACCGTCATTGATTGTTATGTTGACCTCGTTTACCAGGATTATTATTGTCCTGCATTTTACGAGGGCGGCGCTCAATACGCAGTCGGCGCCTCCAAATAACGTTCTGATTGGTCTTGCGCTGTTTCTGACGTTTTTTATTATGCAGCCGACAATATCCAGTATTTATACGGATGCGATTGTACCCTTTGAAGCGGGTGAACTGGACCAGGAAGAAGCCATTAAGGCGGCGGCGGTTCCTGTCAGACAGTTTATGTATCCGCATACACAGGAGCGGGATGTAAGACTTTTTCTGGATATCAGCCGTACGGAATGGGACGGAACAAATTTGGATGATATCCCTTTCAGCGTGCTTGTGCCGAGTTTTATTATCAGTGAGTTGCGGACAGCTTTTATGATAGGCTTTTTATTATATATTCCTTTTATTGTAATTGATATGGTAGTTGCGTCTACCCTGATGAGTATGGGTATGATGATGCTGCCGCCGACGACGATTTCCATGCCTTTTAAGATTCTGCTTTTTGTTTTGGCGGATGGATGGTACTGGGTAATCGGAAGTCTGGTCAGGACATTTTACTAACCGATAGAAAGGAGTTGGACATATGACAATTGATGATGTAACCGCTATTGCAAGTCAGGCGTTGTTTTTGATTATTAAATGTTCCGCACCGATGCTTCTTGTTTCTTTATGCGTAGGTCTTGCCGTCAGCATTTTTCAGACGGCGACTTCCATTCAGGAGCAGACGCTTACTTTTGTGCCCAAAGTACTGGCTATTTTTATATCGCTGATGATACTTGGTCATTGGATATTGACTCAAATTATCGAATATATGCACATGTTATGGTCAAATTTCAGTGTGTATATCAGATAGCAGAAGGATAAGGAAATCATATGATAGACATTTCTTTTACCTATGCGGATTTGGAATTTTTTTTGCTGATTCTGGTGCGCGTGACATGTTTTGTTCATGTTGCACCGCTTTTTGGAATGACGAATACCGTACCACGGCAGGTAAAGATTGGATTGAGCATTTTTATTGCATATTTTCTGTTTTTTTATCTGGACCATAACGAGGTGGTCTATAATACGTTGTTCGAATATACGGTTATTATATTGAAAGAAGTGCTGACAGGTTTTTTGATTGGTTGGGGCGCGCAGCTTTGCATGACAATCACTTCTTTTGCGGGAAGTATTTCCGATATGGAAGCCGGTTTAACCATGGTCAATCTGATGGACCCCTTGACGCAGCAGAGCGCAACGTTCAGCGGCGTATTTTATCAGTACATGTTTTCTTTGTTTATGCTTATTTCGGGTATGTATGAATATTTGATTAAGGCGTTGATGGATACGTTTACGCTCATACCGGTGAACGGTGCGGTTTTTCAAACGGAAGCGCTGATTGGTTCTTTGATACGTTTTATGGGCGATTATATCATTATAGGATTTCGGATATGCCTGCCTATTTTCTGTGTGATGCTGCTTTTAAACTGTGTGCTCGGAATATTGGCGAAGATTGCGCCGCAGATGAACATGTTTGCGGTCGGTATGCAGATGAAAGTACTGACGGGATTGTCCATCATGTTTCTGACAGTCCGGATGCTGCCGGGTGCGGCGGATTTCATTTTCCGGGAAATGAGAGAATTGATAGCTGTTTTTGTCGGAGGGATGTCGGGTTGAACGATTATATGATTCTAAAATATAATCTCCAGTTCTTTGCGAAGGACGGACCGGGCGGAGAAAAAACCGAGGAGCCTACGTCCAAGAAACTGAGTGATGCCAGAAGTGAAGGACAGGTGGCCAGGAGCCATGAGGTAGTCAATGCGGTTATGCTTCTGGGACTTTTTCTCCTTATGAAATTCTGGGTTGGCAGTCTTGGCGGAAGTTTTATTTCTTTTTTTCAGAATATCTACTCACAAATACCGGAATATGTTAAAATGTATGATGGATATATGCAGGAGATAACATGGCGGGCGATTTTTATCCGTACGCTGACAAGAATACTGGCAATGATTGGCCCCGTATTTTTTATCGGATTTTTTCTTGCTTTTGTAACGAATCTGCTTCAGGTGAAGTGGAAGATAACGACGAAACCGATGCGGCCGAAGTTCAGCAAGATGAACCCGATAAGCGGCATTAAACGGATTTTTTCTCCGAATTCACTCGTGGAACTGTTAAAATCAATTGCCAAGATAGTGATTATTGTTTATGCGGTTTATTCTTACCTGATTAAAAATGCGCCGAGTATTTACCTGCTGTATGATATATCTTTGAATCAGGCGATTGCGCAAATCGGGGATTTGGTTGTTAATTTGGGATTTCGTATCTGTCTTTTCTATATGCTGATTGCGGCGGCCGATTATATCTATCAGAAATTTAAATTCAAAAAGGATATGAAGATGACCAAGCAGGAAGTAAAAGATGAATACAAGAATCAGGAAGGTGACCCGCAGGTCAAGAGCAAACAGCGCCAGCGTATGATGGAGGCTTCCAGGCGGCGTATGATGCAGTCGCTTCCGCAGGCGGACGTCGTAATCACAAATCCGACGCACTATGCGGTGGCAATCAAATATGACCCGGAACTTTATGACGCGCCGTATGTACTGGCAAAAGGCGCAGATTATCTGGCGCAGCGGATTAAAGATACTGCGAAAGAACATCATATAGAAATTGTAGAAAACAAACCCCTGGCCCGTATGCTTTATGCAAATGTGGAAGTGGGGGGAATTGTACCGCCGGAGCTGTATCAGGCGGTCGCGGAAGTGCTTGCTTTTGTATATCACTTACAGGGCAAGGTCTAGTGTGGGAAGAATTCCTGTTATCTGACGGAGATTCTTTTCAGAAGAGGGATTATATATCATATAGAAATATAGGGGAAAGGAGAAGAGGATATGGGGAATTTGAGGAAAGCGGATGTCGGCGTTGCGCTTTATTTGCTTTCGGCGTTCATTATGTTAATCGTTCCGATACCATCATGGCTGCTGGATGTTTTGCTTGCCTGTAACATATCGGTTGCGTTCACGGTCATGTTTGGCTGTATGTTTGCCAACGAAGTGTTAAAAATGTCGTATTTTCCTACGATACTGCTTTTTACGACCGTATTCAGAATTGCGTTGAACGTATCCTCTACAAGATTAATTCTGACGACCGGCGACCCGGGAAATGTTGTCGAGACATTCGGACAGTATGTCGGCGGCGGCGATTTAATCATAGGTGTTATTGTTTTCATTATTTTAATTATCGTACAGTTCATGATTATCAATAAAGGTACGGAGCGTGTTGCTGAAGTAACGGCAAGATTTACGCTGGATGCGATGCCCGGTAAGCAGATGGCAATCGATGCGGACTTAAATACCGGAGCGATTACGGATGCGGAAGCAAAAGAACGTCGTGAAAAGATTCAGGAAGAGTCAAACTTTTTCGGTTCTATGGACGGTGCTGTAAAATACGTTAAAGGAGATGCGTCTGCAGGTCTTTTTATTACGGCGATAAATATTATCGGCGGAATCGCAATGGGTATGTGGCGTCAGAATATGGAGTTTGTGGATGCGCTGAACCGTTATTCGATACTGACTATCGGCGACGGTCTGGTAAGCCAGATTCCGTCTCTGCTGATTTCACTTTCAACAGGTATTCTCGTTACGAAGGGCTCGAAGGATGCCGATTTTGGTACGGTGCTCGTGAGCCAGCTGTTTGGAGTGCCGAAAGTACTTTATATGGTGGGAGCCGTTATCGCGGCACTGGGTATTATCACACCTTTGAATACGGTTATTTTCGTTGCGCTCGGTCTTTGTTTTATCATCGTTGCAAGAATTATTTCCGGAACGATTGAGACGGCGGAAATAGAACGGGAAGTGGACACGGAAGAGGCCGCGGCGGAAGAAATCAGACAGCCGGAGAATGTTACGTCGCTGCTGCAGGTTGACCCAATCGAGCTGGAATTTGGATATGGTATCATTCCGCTTGCCGATGTCAATCAGGGCGGTGACTTGTTAGACCGTGTTGTTATGATTAGAAGACAGATTGCATTGGAACTCGGTACGGTAGTTCCGATTATTCGTCTGCGTGACAACATTCAGCTGAACCCGAATCAGTATATTATTAAGATTAAAGGGGTTCAGGTCAGTGAAGGAGAAATTCTTTTTGACCATTATATGGCGATGAATCCCGGATATGTGGAAGAAGAAATTACGGGTATACCGACTTTCGAACCATCCTTCCATCTGCCTGCTATCTGGATTACAGAAGGACAGCGGGAACGGGCGGAGAGTATGGGCTATACGGTAGTTGACCCGCCTTCTATTATTGCAACGCATTTAACGGAGATAATCCGGCAGTACATAGCGGAGCTTCTTACAAGGCAGGATGTGCAGAATCTTGTCAACAACCTGAAAGAAACGAATCCTTCTCTTGTGGATGAGCTCGTACCGAAGCTGCTTGGGCTTGGTGAGATACAGAAAGTGCTGCAGAATCTGCTTTCTGAAGGAATTTCCATCAGAGATTTGCTGACAATTTTTGAGACATTGGCAGATTATGCGTCAACATCGAGGGATACGGACATTCTGACGGAATATGTAAGACAGAGTTTGAAGAGAGCAATTTCCAATAAATTCTTCCCGGCTAATGAGACGACGAGCGTTGTAACACTTGACCCCAAGTTGGAGCAGGAAATTATGGGAAGTGTTAAACAGACAGAGCAGGGCGCGTACCTGACGTTAGACCCCGCAAAGACCAGAGCGATTATGGATTCGGTCGGAACGGAAACAAAGAAACTGGAAGATTTGGGAAAGATTCCGATTGTTATTACTTCACCAATCGTGCGTGCATATTTTAAGAAACTGACAGAAGACTATTTCAAAGATTTGGTTGTTGTATCTTATAATGAAGTGGAATCTAATATTGAATTACAGTCCGTTGGGATGGTGACAGCATAATGATAATCAAGAAATTTTTGGGAAAAACTGAATCGGAAGCGGTGGAAAATGCGAAGAAGGAACTGGGCGCCAATATCGTTATCATGAATGTAAAAAACGTGAAGCGAAAAGGGCTGTTTGATTTTCTGAAGCCGCATATGGTAGAAGTAACGGTCGCTTTGGAGGAAGAGACAATCAATCATGAGAAAGCAGTCTCTGCCGATGTTAAAGCCGCGGTTTCTGCAATCAGCGAGGTTGTTTCCAATATGAACAATGCACCGGTACAGCCGACTGAGACGCAGCGCAGCGTGCCTGCCCCGGTTCAGGAGGATGCTTCCGGTAAAAAAGAGAACAATGCCATCGAGGAAAAGCTGGATAGTCTGCAGTCGCTGATAGAACAGCAGCTCCAGAAACCGGAAGAAGAAAAAAAAGAGGAAGAAAAAGCCGGGGAAGACGTCAGTGAGACAGATATGTTCATGAAGCTTCTGCATACAACGATGCTGGAGAATGAAGTGGACGAAGTCTATGCAGGACAGATTATAGAAGAAATTGAAAAGGTCAATAAGCCAAACTGTCCTTTTGATTTTGCACTGGCTAATACCTATCAGAAGATGATTTTGAAATTTGGGAAACCTGTCGGTATCACACCTTCTGAAAAAGGCGTAAAAGTAGTCTTTTTTGTCGGTCCGACAGGCGTCGGAAAGACGACCACAATCGCCAAGATTGCTTCCCGTTTTCAGGTGGATGAGAAAAAGAAAGTGGCTCTTCTGACCGCCGATACTTATCGGATTGCGGCGGCGGAACAGCTCCGTACCTATGCGAATATCCTTGAAGTGCCGTTCCGGGTCGTTTATACGGTAGAAGAAATAGAACAGGCGCTTATTGATTTTAAAGAGTATGATTATATTCTGGTAGATACGGCGGGCCATTCTTATCAGAATGCGGCACAGAAAGAGAATATGACGAAATTCATCCATTCGGTAGATGATAAAGTAGAAAAGGAAGTTTTTCTTGTTCTCAGCGCCACGACAAAATACAGGGATTTAATCAGCATTGCCGATGCTTATAAAGAAATGGCGGACTATAAGCTGATATTTACCAAGCTGGATGAAACGACAACGCTCGGAAATCTGCTGAACCTGAAGCTGTATACCGGAGCGTCGCTTTCCTATGTAACACATGGACAAAATGTACCGGATGATATCGAGAACTTTAATCCACAAAAGACGGTCAAGAGGCTGCTCGGCGGAAAGAATTAGCGCCGGATATCTTTATGGACCGGGAAAGGAGAATGGCTGAGAATGGATCAGGCTGAACAACTGAGAAATATTATAAAGGCAGGCAGCCGACCTCAACGACCATTGGCAAGGGTCATCACCGTCACGAGTGGAAAAGGTGGTGTCGGAAAATCAAATGTCGCAATTAATCTGGCTGTCCAGTTTAAGAAAATGGGGCAGCGTGTGATTATACTCGACGCAGATTTTGGTCTGGCAAACATTGAAGTCATGTTCGGTGCGGTTCCTAAACATAACTTATGTGATTTAATCTATCAGGGCAAGAACATTAAAGAAATTATTACATGGGGACCGATGGATATCGGTTTTATTTCGGGAGGTTCCGGTATTGCCGGGATGTCGAATCTGAGTATAGATTATCTGAACTATATTATTAAAAATCTGACGGAATTAGACGAGATGGCGGACATCATCATCGTAGACACCGGAGCCGGCATATCCGATGCGGTGTTGGAATTTCTTGTGGCAAGCGGTGAAATTTTACTCGTGACGACACCGGAACCGACTTCGATTACGGATTCCTATTCTCTCGTGAAAGCCCTGAACAGGCATCCCCGATTCTCCAAAGAGGATTCACAGATTAAAGTGATTGCAAATAAGGTGGAGAACGGACAGGAGGGCAGGGTTTTGTTTGAAAAGCTGGATACGGTCGTTGCGAGGTATTTGAAAATTCCGATTACCTATCTTGGCATGATACCGCAGGATGCGCAGCTGGCGAAAGCCGTAATGCAGCAAATGCCGGTTTCGATACAGAATCCGGACAGCAAGTCCGCGCAGGCGTATGAAATGCTGGCGGCAAAGCTTATGAATAAAGAGTTGAATAAAACTTTGACAAAACGTGGTATGGCGGCATTTTTTTCGCATATTATATCAAAAAGATAAATTCAGGTTAAGAAAGCAGGAAAAGGGCAGCGGATATGGGAATTATACTTTCAAAATATATAACGCCGGGCAGTCGGATTGAATTACAGAAAACCAAGAGATACCGTTCGGAAGACAGTGAAAAGAATAAGGTGTATGCAAGCCAGGTGGTCGATATTATTTCTGATGACCGCATTGAAATTTCAATGCCGATGGAGAAAACAAAGCTGATACTGCTTCCCGTTGATGTGGAATACGATTTGTATTTTTTTACACCAAACGGACTTTACCAATGTTACGCGCGGGTAGTGGACAGGTATAAAAATAAGAATCGTTTCAGCCTGCTGCTTGACCTTACGAGCAATTTAAGAAAGTATCAGAGAAGAGAATATTATCGTTTCAGCTGCGCGCTTGAAATGAACTCCAGACCGCTGCAGGAAGAAGAGGTGCAGGCAATTGAAGAAAGTAAAGTTATCCTGACGCCGGAACTTCCCTTGCAGCGGAGCGTTATTGTAGATATCAGCGGCGGAGGACTCCGCTTTGTGGCAGAATATGCTTATGAAGTGGAAAGTTTGATTTTGTGCAAATACTATCTTTGGATTGACGGAGAGAATAAAGAATATAATCTTTGCGGCAAAGTACTGAGCGTGAAGGCGGTGGATAACAGACCGGGATTTTTTGAACACCGCGTGCAATATGTCAACATGGATAAGGATAACCGGGAAGAAATTATCAAATATATTTTTAATGAAGAACGTAAAATTATCAGAAAACAAAGTGAAATTCAGTAGTGCACGGCATCATTCATTTTCAGTCAAATGACGCGGAATGAATTTTCAGTATGCAAGGCGGAGGAGGAACAAACAATCAATCAATGAAAATCAGAAGCTTTGCAGACGGATTATGAAACGGAGGGAAGGTTCACGAAATGAAAAATATATTAGTTGTTGATGATTCTGCACTCATGAGAAGGGTACTCTGTGATATAATTGACAGTGATGAAAGATTCCATGTACAGGACAGAGCGGCAAACGGCCTTGAGGCGCTCGATTTGCTTACCAGAAAGAGTTATGATGCAGTCATTCTGGATGTGAATATGCCCCGTATGAACGGCCTTGAGCTGCTGAAAGAACTACAGACCCGCAAGATTCAGGCCAGAGTCATGATGGTCAGCACGGATACATGCGAAGGAGCAAAGACGACACTGGATGCGTTGGAACTTGGCGCGCTTGATTTTGTACATAAGCCAGGGACCGCGATGGACTGCCGGACAGCTGACTTTAAGGAGAAATTGCTGTATACGCTCGGCGGCGTAGTGGAGTCCAAACTGCTCGCCTATGAAAAACCGGCGTCTTCACCGGTTAAGATTGAACCGGTAGCGCCAGCCAGACCAGGCAGCCTGACACGCAGAAGAATGGTTGCTTCCGGAAGCAAGATTGTGGCGATTGCAAGCTCTACCGGCGGACCCAAAGCATTGCAGTCGGTTGTTCCGAAACTGCCGAAGGCGCTGAAAGCGCCGGTCGTTATCGTGCAGCATATGCCGGCCGGTTTTACGGCATCTCTGGCGGAACGGCTGGATGCGTTAAGCGAGATTCATGTGAAAGAAGCGGCGGAAGGCGATGTATTGGAAGCCGGCGTTGTTTATATCGCAATGGGAGGCAAACACCTGAACATCGTAGTTTCAGGAGGAAAATACAGCATCCATTATTCGGATGAGCCGAGCAGGGAAGGTGTAAAACCTTGTGCGAACTATATGTACGAATCTCTGACGGAAAGTAAGTTTGACCAGGTGGTGTGCGTCGTTATGACCGGTATGGGGGCTGACGGTACGAAGGGAATCCAGAATCTGAAAGAAAAGAAGAAGCTGCATGTCATTGCGCAGGAAGCAAGCACATGTGCGGTATATGGAATGCCTAGAAGCATTGTCAATGCAGGACTGGCGGACCAGATTGTACCGCTTGAACAAATTGCGCAGGAGATTATAATGAACGTGGGGGTAAAATGATATGGATGTTAGCCAATACCTGGAGATTTTCCTTGATGAGACAAATGAGCACCTTCAGAACCTGAATACACAGATTCTGATACTGGAGCAGGAACCCGATAACATGGATACGATTAACGAAATTTTCCGCGCCGCGCACTCCTTAAAAGGCATGGCGGGTACGATGGGATATAAGAGGATGCAGAATCTTACCCATGATATGGAAAATGTTTTTTCGGAAGTCCGTAATGGTAATATAACGGTCAAGGCCAATATGATTGACATTCTTTTCCAGTGTCTTGACGCGCTTGAGGAATACAATACCAATATCAGGGAGAGCGCGGACGAAGGCACGAATGACAACGAGCCCTTGATTAAACAGCTGAATACGATTCTAAAAGGCAGTTCGGAGGCAGAAGCAGAGCCGGCGAAAGCGGCGGAGACTGTTGACAAAGCGGAAGCGGATGCCGGAAGCCAGAAATGGCAGGAAATGAAACTCGGAGATTCCGAGCGCACTGTCATAGCGGAAGCGCTGCATCAGGGTAAAAAAGCCTATGGTATGACGGTAAAAGTGCAGGAAGCCTGTATTCTGAAGGCTGCCAGAGCTTTTCTTGTATTCAAGGCGGTAGAAGAGTTTGGCGAAATTATCTATTCAAACCCCTCGGCACAGGACATTGAAGATGAGAAATTTGATTTGGATTTCAGCCTGATTGTTGTAGCGGATGAACCGCTGGATAAAGTGCTTCAGGCAGTCAGAAGCGTGTCCGAAATTGAAGATGTTGCGGCGGGCATTTATGATGCCGGCAAGCAGGTTGCGCCAGCGGCAGAGGAAGAAACCGGCGTTTCGGAAGAAAAGCCTGTGAAAGAAGCGCCTGTTGTGAAAGAAGAACCAGTCAAAGCGGAGCCTGTGAAAGAAATGCCGGCGAAAGCCGAGATTCAGAAGACGGAAGCGCCTAAAGCCGCGGAACCGGCGGCAGCGCCTAAAGCGGCGCCGGCGGCGAGCCGGAACGATAAAAAGCCGGGAACGGGCAAGCCGATTGTGAATCGTACCGTCAGAGTCGATATTGAAAAACTGGATACGCTGATGAATCTTGTCAGTGAGCTGATTATCGCGAAGAACTCTCTTGTATCCGCTTCGGCGACGGTGGAGGGCAATGCCAGTTCGGAAGTCAACGACCAAATCGAATATCTGGAAAGTGTCACCACATCCCTTCATGAGTCCGTTATGAAAGTGCGAATGGTTCCAATCGAGAGCGTTGTGACGAAATTCCCCCGTATGATTAGGGACCTTTCCAAGAAACTCGATAAAAAAATGGAACTGTATATGTCCGGCGAGGAAACGGAACTTGACCGTACCGTAGTGGATGAAATCGGCGACCCGTTGATGCACCTTTTACGGAATTCCGCGGACCACGGACTTGAATCGGCTGAGGTGCGTAAGGAAAGAGGAAAGCCGGAAGTTGGCTCCATTTTCCTCGATGCTTATCAGGACGGCAATAACGTTGTCATTGAGGTTAGGGATGACGGTAACGGTATCGATACGGAATCCGTTAAAAATAAAGGAATTGAACGCGGCGTTATCACACCTGAACAGGCTGAGATTATGACCGAGAAGGAAATCATAGACCTGCTCTTTAACGCCGGATTTTCAACGGCAAAGACGGTGTCCGACGTTTCCGGAAGGGGCGTTGGCCTGGATGTTGTAAAATCTAAGATTGAAGCGTTAAGCGGCGAAGTGGAGGTCAAAACAAAACTCGGGGAAGGAAGCACCTGGATTATCAGACTGCCGTTAACCCTTGCTATTATTCAGGCTCTTATGGTCGTTATCGGAGGTGAAAAATATGCCATTTCCCTCGGCTCCATTCAGACGCTGGAAGATATTCCCGCATCGGATGTGAAGCTGGTACAGAATAAGGAAGTCATTCATTTAAGAGATATTGTTATTCCGCTTATCCGCATGACGGAAATTCTGGACATCGAGAGTACAAAAGACCCGAATGAGAATCTTGTTGTCGTGATTGTCAAGAAGGGCGATAAATACGCCGGTCTGGTGGTCGATGAGCTGATTGGACAGCAGGAAATCGTTATCAAGTCGATGGGCAAGTACATCAATAAGTGTAAAATTATCAGCGGCGCAACGATTCTCGGCGATGGCGAAGTAGCATTGATTCTGGATGCGAATGCACTGATATAAGGGAAGGAGAGAGGGTAGAATGGAAGAATTAAAAGTGGCTAATGATACAACTCAGTTTATTGTGATAAGACTGGGAGATGAACAGTATGGCATCGATATCAAATACATTGATAATATTCTGAGAATGCAGAAAATCACGCGAGTACCCAAAGTCGCTCCTTACTTGAGAGGTGTTATCAATCTGCGCGGTGAAGTGCTTCCTGTTATGAGTATCCGCATCAAGATGGGTTTGGAAGAAGACATCGTTACCAAATCCAGCAGAATTATCGTCATTAAAATGGAACAGCAGGGAATGATAGGTATTATTGTAGATGAAGTAAAAGAGGTGGTCACATTGGAAACGGCGCAGATTGAGAAAGTAGCTTATGCTTCCAAAGACGAAAAAGATAATTTTATATACGGAATTGGAAAATATGAGGGCGGTCTGATTTCACTTTTGGATTTGAATCTGGTCGTGCCGGAAAATTCTTAGGAGGTTTATTTGTGAGTGAATTGAATTTTGACGAAATGTCTCAGGAATATTTCGATATTCTGAGAGAAATTGGGAATATCGGTGCGGGGAATGCAACCACGGCGCTGGCACAGATGTTACAGTGCAAGGTGGATATGTCAGTGCCCAAAGTAGGTCTGTTGGAATTTAAAGAAGTAGGCGCGGCTATGGGCGGCGAAGAACAGATTATGGCCGGTATTTATCTCGGCGTGGAGGGTGATATTACCGGAAGCATTATGTTTCTTCTGGAAAAAAATTCCGCCAGATTTCTGGTATCCAAGCTGATGGGAATGGAAATGGAAGGGGAAGAGTTTTCCGAAATGGAATTTTCTGCATTGAAGGAAGTGGGAAATATCATTACGGGAGCATATTTAAATTCATTGTCATCCTTGACGAATTTAAAAATATATCCGACAATACCGGACGTGGCGGTAGATATGGCGGGAGCAATCATGAGTGTTCCTGCAATACAGTTCGGCGCCATAGGCGACAGAATGCTGCTGATACAGACTCAGTTTTTTGACGAAGTGGCGATAGATGGATATTTTATCTTAATTCCGGATATGGAGTCATATAGTAAAATATTATCGGCATTAGGCATGTCAGTTTGATAATGCCGAAAAATGAAGGTGGGAGATTCAGGAAATGGCTGAGGTGATAAAGGTCGGTATGGCCGATTTAAACATATGTGTTAGTCCCAATGGAATTACAACGCTTGGACTCGGTTCGTGCGTAGGAATTGCAATACGGGACCCTGCGACCAAAATAGGAGGATTGGCGCATATCATGCTTCCCGATAGCACGGCGATTAGAAACAACAGCAATATCCCTAAATTTGCCGATACGGGGATAGAAGAACTTGTAAAGCGGGTTGTGGCTAAAGGGGCGAACAGAACAAGACTTGTTGCGAAAATAGCGGGTGGCGCTCAGATGTTCTCTTTCCAGGGAGGAAATTCTGAGGCAACCCGCGTAGGGGAAAGAAATGTAGAAGCTACCAAGAGGAAACTCGCGCAGTTAAAGATACCGATTCTGGCGGAGGATACAGGCGCGAATTATGGTCGGACCGTTATTTTTTATCCGGAGACGGGCGATTTTGTAATTCGTGCGGTCGGAAGACCCGAAAAAACGATATAAACTGTTACTTATATCCGGTGAAGAATGTAAGGGGTGCGGAAATTGAAAAAAGAAGAACAGGAAGAACTGGAACAAGAGCAGGAAAAAGATGCGCTGGAACTGATAACGGATATTGCGGAGCTTGAACGGGAAAGAGCGAGAGAACGTGAGCAGGAGGAGAAAAGAGCTGCGATACGGGCCAGAAAAAGGAAGCTGATTCCGCCTTTTATCATGCTTCTTGCAGGGGCGATAACCAGCATTACGATGTTCATGCTGCATTATAAGTCGAAAGATATGCTCGTTATATTGCTATGGGTACTCGTGGCCTTTTTTATAGCGGGAGAAATATTAAAGTGGATGTTAGACCGTTTTGAAGCACAGATTGAAGAGGAACGCAGGGAAGCGGGAGAAGTATTCGAGAAGGAACTTGACGAAGCAGACGGTACGGAAAAATTAAAAGAACCGAAAGGGGCCGGTAAGTCGGCACAGGAAAATAAGCTGAGTCATGATGATGAAGAGTTGATTTTCTGACAGACGCCCGGTGTAGTGGGGAAATTTAATGGACGAAGCAGGCAGAAAGAAACTTTGGGAAGAATACGATAAGACCAAATCTTCCGAGGTGAGGGAAAAAATCATATTGGAATATGCCCCTCTTGTAAAAATGGTTGCGGGCCGGTTGAGCATGTATCTGGGTTATAATGTGGAATATGAAGACTTGGTAAGTTATGGCATTTTTGGTCTGATTGACGCAATTGATAAGTTTGATGCGCTTAAGGATGTAAAATTTGAAACATATGCCAGTCTCCGCATCAGAGGAGCAATTCTCGACCAGATACGGAAAATGGACTGGATACCCAGAACAATCAGACAGAAACAGAAAAAAATTGATACGGCAATCAGGGAGATTGAGGCCCGGTGCGGAAGAAGCGCAACGGATGAAGAAGTTGCACAGAGCCTGGGAATTTCAAATGACGAATATGTTGACTGGCAGTCACAGATGAAAATAACGAATGTCGTTTCCCTGAACGAATTTCTGGAACAGGGAAGTGAGATTCCGAACGATAGCAGTTTTAACCGTAAGGCACAGTTCGATGAACCGGAAGAAGTGCTGGAGCGGGAAGAGCTGAAACGTATTTTGACAGGCGCACTTGAGCTTTTGACGGAAAAAGAACGGAAAGTTATCGTGCTGTATTATTATGAAGATTTAACATTGAAAGAAATCAGCAGTATTTTGGAAGTCTCGGAGTCCCGAACTTCACAACTTCATACGAGAGCTTTACAAAAAATGAAAACAAAGTTGGGGAGCTATATGGGTATTCTTACGGACAGGTAACGTTTACGACATAATGGGGCCCAGACGAGAGGTGTGCATGAACGGATATTTCAGATTAATTCATGAAGACGGCAAGACCGGTATTCAACTGGTTCCTCCCACAGAGGGCGGCGAGCCCATTTCCATAAACGATGTAACGGAATACCTTTCCTCCAAAAATATCGTATATGATAAAGAGAATTTATATAAGGCAGTAATAGCATCGGCCGAAAAGAAAATGGTTGTTTTGCTGGAAAAACGCACGACGCTTCCGGAGCGGGAATGCTATAAATTTACGATAACACCTGATAATATGCGTGCATATGTCAGGTTTTATGCGCCTTCTATCGGAGGCGAGCTGATGAATGCCGATGAACTGATAAATGATTTGGAAATCAGAGGAATCAAGCATGGCATTCTGACGGATGTTATCCGGAAGATATTTGCAAAGAGAAGGGATTACGGTAAGGATTTTCTGGTTGCACAGGGAACGGAACCCGTGCATGGTACGGATGCTTATATCAAATATTACTTTAATACGGATAAAAAAGCTAAACCGTCTTTAAAAGAGGACGGAAGTGTGGATTTTTTCCAGCTAAATGTTGTACAGCATTGTGAAAAAGGAGATGTACTTGCAAGGTTAATACCGGAAAATCCCGGGGAATATGGTATGAGTCTGCTCGGACAGCGCCTGAAACCGCGGGATGTCAGAAAGGCATCTTTAAAATACGGTAATAATATAGAAATTTCTGAGGATAATACGACATTGATATCCACGGTCAGCGGCCATGTGGAACTGATAGAAGACAGCGTTTTTGTTTCCGATGTCCTGATTGTGGAAAATGTCGATAATGCGACCGGTAATATCGATTATGAAGGAAGCGTTCAGGTCAATGGAAATGTATGCACAAATTTTCAGGTAAAAGCCAAAGGCGATATTGAGGTAAAAGGCGTTGTGGAAGGTGCGGTTCTGGAAGCAGGTGAAAATATTATCATTGCCCGTGGGGTAAACGGCATGGGAAAAGGCAGCTTAAAGGCGGGCGGCAATATTATCTCCAAGTTTTTACAGAGCGTGACCGCTCAGGCAGATGGCTATATTGCCTCGGAATCGGTTCTGCACAGCAGGTTAATGTCCAAAACGGAAATCCTGATTGACGGAAAAAAGGGATTTATTAGCGGCGGCAGCGCAAGCGCGGTAAAAAGCGTTAATGTAAAGACACTGGGTTCGCCGATGGGAGGAGACACCATCGTGGAGGTCGGCGTTGACCCGAGTCTGACGATAAGAATACAGGAACTTCAGGAACAAATTGAGAAAGAACATAACGAGATACAGTCGATTCAACAGATTTTGATTTCGACCAAAAAGAAAATAGCGCAGGGTGTAAAGATGTCACCGGAGCAGCTGAAATATGTACAGACGCTTGTGGAGGCAAATCAGGAAAAAACAAAAATTGTTACTGAAAATGTGGAAGAACTGGAAAGAATTCAAAGCCAGTTGAAAGGGAATGCCGGAGCGAATGTTACCGTAAGGGACGCCGTGCATCCCGGGACAAGGATTTGTATCGGAGATGTTTCCATGACCGTACGAAAAGAAATGAAGTTCTGCAAATTCGTTAAAGTCGGCGGTGAAGTGAAAATGACTGGATTGTAAGAGAGGGGAAATTCAGATGGCAATAGGACAAATTGAGATACAGGGCCAGATTACCAGGGCGCAGGATTTTACGACCATTAAACATCATGAAGATACAAGAGGCATGGTGGAACAGGCGAATGTGAGCGAACAGTTTTCCAAAGTCATCGAAAACCAGATGACTAAGGTATACCGCGGAGACAAATCGGAATATCAGAATAAAAAATTTGACGCAAAAGAAAAAGGAAGCAATGAATATACCGGAGACGGCGGCCGGAGAGGCAAGAAGAAGGAAAAACAGGAAGCAGACGGGAAAGTACTGTTAAAAGGAATAGGAAATTTTGATGTATCCATGTAAGATGTACGAAAATGGGAGGTTGAGATGGGCATTGTAGAAATCATACTGATTATAGCGGGTGCTGTTATTTGTATCCTGGGCTATCTTATGCCTGCCAGAAAAGAAGATATGGACGATACGCTCCAACTGATTAGCGAAGACGAAGTCAGGAAAGTAGTCGATAAAGAAGTTGGAGAAGCCAAAACGCATATTGCGGATATCATAGATGAGACAGTCACTTATGCGATGGAGAAAACAGAACGCTCCATGGAAAGAGTGACCAATGAAAAAATTATGGCAGTCAATGAATATTCCGATACCGTTCTGGAAGAGATAAACAAAAATCATAAAGAAGTGTTGTTTCTCTATGATATGCTGAACGATAAGCATGATAATCTGAAAGATACTGTTGCCTCCGCATCCAAAACGGCGGAAGAAATCAAACAGACAGTCAGGGATGCGGAAATCACGGCAAAAGAAACACAGGAATCCGTGAAAGAGGTGGAAAGCACCGTGCGGGAAGCGGAAGATGCCGTTCGTGCCATCATGACAGCGGCTCTGGAAGCGCATGGCCGCGGCGCCGCGCCGGATTATGCGGAAACTGCCCCGAAAGATGCCGGACGTTCTTCGGCAGACGGATATCGTGAATACCGGAAGGAATCCCGTGATTTTGCATCGAACGAATACGAAATGGAAGTACCGGATATCGGAATCCCTGAGTTTGAGAAAGATGTACCGGATATTGGATTCCCTGAATTTACCGAAGAAGACGGAGATACCGCAGAGATAGAAACGGAAAGAGAAGCGGCTTATGCGGAAGCAATGGAAGTTGCGCGGGCAGCCGCATATACAGGGATGACGGACGATATCGGCGGTACGGCAAATGATGAAGCGCAGAGGGAGCAGGAAGAAGACCGGTTTGTCCCGATTGCGCCGCCCCGGGTGGAAATTATTCACGACCCGGACAGCGATTATGATTATATTGCCGAGCCTGCACAGATGGAAGAACCGGTTTCTTTTAACAATATTTCAAATGGGAAAAATAAGGGCCGGAACAGCAATGAAAGAATTTTAGAACTGCATAAAGCAGGAAAATCCAATATGGCGATTGCCAAAGAACTGGGACTCGGCATAGGAGAAGTAAAATTGGTCATTGATTTATTTGAGGGGTTGTAAGGTAAAAGATAAAGTGACAGGTGGACTATGGAATTAAAATACTATTTACGGGGTCTTGGGCTTGGAATCGTCGTAACGGCAATTATTATGGGAATTGTTTCTTCCAGAAGCAGCGCGATGACGGACGATGAGATTATCGCAAGAGCAAAGCAGCTCGGCATGACAGAGAACAGAGTGTTGACGGAAACGACAGCGGAAGATGCCGATGCGCATAACGAGCCGGATGACGAAGGACAGGAGCCTTCGGAAGAAAATAATTTCAAGGAAGATGGAACTCCTGCGTCGCCGGAAAACGAGCCGGAACAAAATGCGCCGGACGAAAATACGCCGTCGGATGCGGTTTCAGTTTCCAATGCCGATGAATCTGAAAATGCCACGTCGTCGGACGATGCGGAAACCGTGTCTGTACCGGACGATGCGGAAACCGGTCAGGAAACGCAGACCGGACCGGAAGACGAAGCAGCGCAGAATGACGCGGAAAGCCCTTCAGGGCAGGCGGATGCGGCCGGACAGAATCAGGAAGAAGCTTCCGGCACACCTGCCGTCATCACGGTAGGAAACGGAGACGGTTCCTATACGGTCAGCAAGAAACTTGAGGATGCGGGCGTCGTTCCTTCGGCATCGACATTCGATACTTTCCTTTGCGAGAATGGATATGACAAAAAGATTAGAGCGGGAAATTATACGATTCCGTCGGGCGCAAGCGATGAACAGATAGCAAAAATGATTACCGGACAGTCAGCCGAATAAAAGGCGGGATGCCCGGAAAGAGAAGGAGAAAGAGCAGGAAGCGGAAAATTTTGTAAAACCCCTTGCATACAAGGGGTTTTTATGTTATAGTGTCTAAGTGCGCGTTGACAGAATGTTTTGCGCACAGGACGCAGAAAACACACATGTCCATTATCTGTTGGTGCTTCGGTGAGCCGGGGTAAGCAGATGAGTAGATAAGGCATGTGGAAGAAAACAACCAAATGGAGGTAAAGAACATGAGCGTTATTTCAATGAAACAGTTACTGGAAGCAGGTGTACATTTCGGACACCAGACAAGAAGATGGAACCCTAAAATGGCTCCATACATTTTCACGGAGAGAAACGGAATCCATATTATTGATTTGCAGAAATCCGTAGGAAAAGTTGACGAAGCATATAAGGCAGTTTTTGATGTTGCTTCTCAGGGCGGAACCATTCTTTTTGTCGGAACAAAGAAGCAGGCGCAGGATGCTGTGAAAACAGAGGCAGAACGCTGCGGTATGTACTATGTAAATGAAAGATGGTTGGGCGGTATGCTCACGAACTTTAAAACGATTCGTTCCAGAATCGACAGATTAAAAGCAATCGAAACAATGTCGGAAGACGGCACTTTTGATGTGCTTCCCAAAAAAGAAGTAATTAAACTTAGAAAAGAATGGGAAAAACTGGAGAAGAACCTGGGCGGAATCAAAGAAATGACAAGAATTCCTGACTGTATTTTTGTTGTTGACCCTAAGAAAGAGAAAATCTGTGTTCAGGAAGCGCATACACTCGGCATCACACTGATTGGTATCGGTGATACGAACTGTGACCCTGAAGAACTGGATTATATCATCCCGGGTAATGACGATGCTATCAGAGCCGTTAAACTGATTGTATCCAAGATGGCGGACGCTGTTATCGAGGCAAATCAGGGCGCTGAAGAATATGTGGAAGAAGCGGCTACGGAAGCGGAAGAAACGGTTGAAACCGCAGAAGAAGCTTAATTCGAACCGGACGCAGACGGAAACAGAGATGATAATTCAATGATACAGGAGGAAAATATAAAATGGCTATTACAGCAGCAATGGTAAAAGAATTGAGAGAACTGACCGGTGCAGGCATGATGGATTGCAAAAAGGCTCTTGGTGAGACCGATAGCGATATGGATGCGGCGGTAGAATATCTGAGAAAGAACGGACAGGCAAAGGCGGAGAAAAAGGCCGGCAGAATCGCTGCGGAAGGTCTGTGCCGCGTTGCGGTGAAAGATGAAAAGACAGCGGCAGTCGTAGAAGTGAATTCCGAGACGGATTTCGTTGCAAAGAATGCGGATTTCCAGGCATATGTTGAAGCTGTTGCGGCGCAGGCCGTTGCTTCCGATGCAGCGGATATGGAAGCTTTTATGGCAGAAGCATGGCATCTTGACACAGCTAAAACGGTAAAAGACGCTTTGGTTGATAAAATTGCGGTAATCGGCGAAAATCTGAATATCAGAAGATTTCAGAAGGTTGTTGCAAACGACGGATGTGCTGTAACATATGTACATGGCGGCGGCAGAATCGGCGTTATCGTAGAGGCGGCTTCCAATGTTGTAAACGATGGCGTAAAAGAAGCTTTGACCAATATCGCAATGCAGGTTGCGGCGCTTTCACCGAAGTATATTTCTACGGCGGATGTGTCCGAAGAATACAAAGCACATGAGAAAGAAATCATCGCGGAGCAGATTAAGAATGACCCGAAGATGGCAGGCAAGCCTGAGAAAGTAATCGAAGGAGCCGTAAACGGACGTTTGAACAAAGAGCTGAAAGAAGTATGTCTGTTAGAGCAGGTATATGTAAAGGCGGAAGACGGAAAGCAGACTGTGGCAAAATATATCGAGCAGGTCGCAAAAGAGAACAATGCGGAACTTTCCATCAAATCCTTTGTACGCTTTGAGACCGGAGAAGGCCTTGAGAAAAAAGAAGAGAACTTTGCGGAAGAAGTTGCAAAGCAGATGAATGCGTAGAAATTTGTCGAAATCAGGCGAATAGAGATAAGAATGAAAACCCCTGTAAATGGTGTGTGAATGCCATTTGCAGGGGTTTTTTGCTATTATATGTTGGAATTTTCATTTCTTGACACTGTCACGATGTACCGTTATAATCAATAGAAAAAGAATCCATGAAATGGAGAATAGAGAAATGAAATTGATGAGTTTGTTAAAGGAAAAGCAGCTTTCTGTTTATCAGTGCGCTAAGGAAAGCCATGTACCATATACTACATTGTCAGATATGGTGAAAGGAAAAACCAGGATTGAAAAATGTACGGCAGAAACAATATATAAATTAGCGAAAACGCTCCATGTGACAATGGAAGAACTTTTGATAGAATGTTTTAGAGAAGATGAAAATGTACCCAATTTAAGAGATTTTGAAATATATAAAAGCAATATCTGCCATTTAGTGAAAGATAAAGGGGATATTGACTTTATTATTGATATTTTAAAAGAGAATCAAATAAGGACTTATTGGGAACGGCAATGGTATCGGGAAAGTTTTTATCTTCTGGCTATGGTAGATTATTTAAGCAGGGAAAATGGACTTCCATTGTGCAATGATTATGAAGATATAAGGAACTGTAAGCTGTCGGAGCCGTTATATCCGTGGGATATTGTTCTTGCTGCAAAATTGGATGGTTCCCTTGACAGGAAAGAACAATGTTTAAAAGAAGCGATTCCCGAATTTCTGAGGTTTAATATTATAGAAAGCGAGATAAGGAATGTTTGTTGAGAAAGGTTTTACCAAAGAAAATCTGGATTATTATTTGAAAGAACTGGCAAAAGAGTTTCGGAAGAGAAATGGAAAAAATACGTCTGCTGAGATTGTGTTAGTTGGAGGTGCGGCAATCCTTGCTAATTATGGGTTCCGTGAAATGACCTATGATATAGATGCGGTGATAACAGCATCATCGGCTCTGAAGGAGGCAGTTAATACAGTAGGAGACCGTCTTGGCTTGCCAAATGGATGGCTGAATGCGGACTTTAAGAATACGAGTTCTTATAGTCCTAAATTATTGCAATACTCTAAGTATTACCGTACCTATTCTAATGTGTTGAATATCAGGACAATTAGCTCGGAATATCTTGTTGCCATGAAATTAATGTCTGGAAGACGTTATAAGAAAGATTTGTCTGATATTATTGGCATCTTGAGTGAACAAGAAAGAATGGGAGAGCCTTTAAGTTACCAGAAGATTGATTGCGCAGTAAGAAATCTGTATGCTGGATGGGAGCATATTTCCGAATATGCAATACAGGTTTTGAAGGCGGCATTAGATTCAGAAAACCTAAAAGAATTATTTATGGAACAGGAACATGAAGAAGCATTATCAAAACAGGCAGTGCTTCAAGTTCAAAAATATGAAGGGGAAAAAGTAAAGGAAAGTAATGTGGATGAGATTATTCAAAAAGCTTTAAGGAAGAAAAGAGATGATAGGGATGCGAGATAGATTAAGGAAAACAGATTTTTACTAATTTTATCTGTTAGATAGCGATAAAAATTTCAGCTGTATAACTTGATATTATGTGAGTTTTACAAATAACGAAAGTCAAGAGGTAGAAATGTGAGCAGGGGCAACGATGCAATTCCTACATGGAGTGGATTTAATTATCAAGGCAAAATAATGCTGTTTTATATTTTGAAGCTGATAAACCAAATAAATAAAGAGGAAGATGGGAGGGTATATTCTGTAAACTTAGAGGCGATAGAGGATTTTTGTATTTTACGTGATTCTGAATATATTTCTTTTCATCAAGTGAAAGCATGGTTGTCGGTAGCAAAATGGAGTAGCTATAGTACGGCAATGGACAAGCTGTTAAAACATCGAAATGACTCATCGAATCCAATAGCAAAATGTTATCTTATGGTAGCGAGGGATGTGGATGATTGGGATGAAGATTCTAATACATATAATGCAAGCATAGAACTTTATAAGCACGATTCAAAAATTGTAGGAGTGTGCGATGTAAAGGATTTGATTATCGAAGAAATAAAGAAGTTTCTAACGGGAAAAGGATACGATGCAACTCAATTTGAAATTGTATATGGAGAATTGTGCTTATTTTTAGACGATAGGATTGCCTTGATGCATAAACAAGGTACTAAGAAAAGGGATTATACCATACCGTTCTCCAGCTTTTTGGATGTTATCAATCAATCGGTAAAGAAAGAGCATGTGCGGAATGAGTTTTATTTGAAAGAGAAGGTCTATGATTATATTATGGAAAATGCAGAAAAGGCATTAGATGGCTTATGCCAGGATATTTGTGAGGATTCTTTGGAAGACTGCAGAAGGGTATGTGCCGCAAAAGTGGCTTATGAGAAGATAATGGAAATTTCGGATTATACAAAATTCTGCAAAGTATTAAATCCAGATAAAATAGACGGATGGGACAATTCCCTGGCAATGGCTGAAAATTTTCCGATAAAAGAATTGCAGAATGAAATATATTATTTATTATACCAAAGTAAAAGTCCTGAAAAAATATTAGGGGATGGGAATGGGATATATTTAAAATCGAAATATTCAAATGCACCAAACGGGAAAATAATTCCTACACTATTGGATTTAACCAGTGGGTGCAGGGGGAAAAGAAAGGCTTTGCAAAGGATATTCCAGAATATAATCCAAAATACAGACATTATGGATATTTTAGAAGGAAACAGTATAACCGTCATTCCGGGAAGCTATAGCGGTTTTTTATCTCAAGCTCAGATAACATCTGGGTGGAAGGAAAGCAATCCAGAAAAAATAAGCCATTACTATAGAGAAATAGAGCTGATTTCTACAAAAGAATTGCAGGACAAATTTGATGAAAACGGAGGCAATCATGATTGATGTTATAATTGATATTATCCGTTCACTTAATGAGGGAAATGTGCTTCCCTTTCAGAAAGATGCGGAAACAAAGATAGATTTATATAATAAGGATGTAGAATTGTATATTGATTACTCAGGCAATGAGAAAAAGTATTATTATTTTGCTGAACTTAAAATGGATGATGAAAAAGACGACAATTTACCGCAGATTGAAGATATCCTGCGGAATAACGAGGCGTTAGCAGTAATTGGAGAGCCTAATCCAAGCGACTCATATATGATTTTATTGTGGCAGATAGAAAATATAGATGAAAGCATTTACCCATATGTTATAAAGATTGAAGAAAATGAATTCTTTTATAAAAAATATGTGTTTTACTACACCGGACAAGAATTAAAATCCTTCATGGACTGGTATCATATACTGTCAGAAAAAGGCTCTTCTGACCTTACAGAACTATTACAAGAGCTGCAGTCTTTAGATGAGGGGGCTGTTCAAGTGGATTTTTTAACTCGACTGTTGGCGAAAGTCCCTTTTTTTAACCCAGTGTTCCCAAAAGCTGTAATGAATGATTTTGATAAAATGGTTCAGAAAAGAATTGATGGAATCAGGCAGACGCAAAAGGAAATCATAGGAATCATAAATAATATTTTTAACGAAGCGATAGAAAGTGGAAACGCCGATATACAGAAAATATCCGATACGATATACCGGGAGCTGATGGGGGAATAGTTAGATGGGTTATACATTTAGAAATATTTGTATTAGAAATTTTAAATATATTACGGATGAAAACCATTGGTATTTGAGTTTGGTAACCGTAATATTATCATTTTGGATGGCCAGAACGGATATGGGAAAACAACGCTGTTTGATGCGATAGAGATTTTGCTTACGGGTCGAATGAAACATTTTAATCCAAATCTGCAGAACAGAAAGACAGAAACAATAGGAATGTTGGCAAACGACGGCGAGAAAGATATTGTCATAACGGCAGTTTTGTCATCTGATACGGAAGGGGAACTGCGGATTGAAAGAAGGCTGCTATGTAAAGAAGGGTTCGAGAGCATACTTTTGCTGGATGCTCAGCAGATAGAACAAGAGAGCCTGTATAATAAATTAGGATTCAGCCTAAATATGTTTGATATTGGAATGTATATTTCACAAAGCGAATCTTTAAATTTCCTTCAGAATAAATACAAAGATAGGAAAGA
>CAJTRK010000011.1:0-39297 GCA_910578475.1 uncultured Lachnospiraceae bacterium
CTCTTAACGCTGTGTTTGACATTTTTTAGTTCCTCCTTTTAAAATTGAATTGAAAAGAGCATCCCACTATGGAATGCCCTATATAAAAAATAGGGACACTCTCACTCAAGTATCCCTATAATCTACCACTATATCTGATAGCTCTCTATTCACTTTCATTATCAGGATTTTTTGTGTTCCCCGTACCGAGGTCTAATGCCACAACTACGGTTACTTTCTTCACAAGTATCTTTTCCTTGTGATTTTCACCGATTTTGTTAAAACTGAAAAATGTCACAAAGTGCGTAAATTCAAGGATTTCTAGGTATCTTTCCTTTGTATCAACACCACAGTCTCCACATGCACCGTCCCCCCAAACAAATCCACTCCCTGCACCTTCCTCAACTCATACCCCCCGCCGCACAACACCTTCAAATCCCGTGCCAGCGTTGCGGAATCACAACTCACATACACAATTCTTTCCGGCTTCATTGCAAGCATCGTTTCCAGACACCTGTCATCGCAGCCCTTTCGAGGCGGGTCTACTACAATAACATCCGCTCTGATGCCCTCCCCTGCAAACTTCTCCGGCAAAACTTCTTCCGCCTTCCCTACATAAAACTCCGCATTATCAATTCCGCTGATGCGGGCGTTTTCTTTCGCATCCTCCACAGCCTGAGGAATGATTTCCACTCCGTACACCTTTTGGGCATATCTGGCAAGAAAAAGGGAAATGGTTCCGATTCCGCAGTATAAATCCCATACCGTCTCTTTTCCTGTCAGGCCCGCGCAGGCAAGCGCAAGGCTGTACAGTTTCTCGGTTTGCTCCGGATTAACCTGATAAAAAGACAAAGGCGAAATCCGGAATTTTATGCGGCTTTCTTCCGGCGCTCCAAGAATCCGGATGCTGTCTTCAATATACCCTCTTCCCCACAGTACCCGGATTTCCTTTCCCATGATTACATTGGTTCTTTCCGTATTGACGCTGACGGAAATACTCACAATTTTCTTCTTGGCAGCGTTCTCTTTATCATACGCGTTCTTTTCCTCCGTCTCTCCCTGACGGCAATCCGCATCCTCCATAGGCGTGGTCTCGACAAGCGAAAGGCCTGTCATTTTTTTTATCAGTTCTTTTTCCGCCGGGAGTTTCGTTCCGTTGATAATCAGGCAGACCATGATTTCGCCGGAAGCAAATCCTGTACGAATCAGGATATGCCGCACCAGCCCTTCGCCGGTCTGTTCCCGGTATGCCGGTACATGATTTTCTTTCATATAAGAAAGCACCGCTTCCAATATTTGTTTATTTTCAGCAGTGCCCAGTATGCAGTCCGTATTGGGAATGATATCATGCGTGCGGCCCGCATAAAATCCTGTAATAAGATTTCCATTTTTATCATAGCCGACGGGAAACTGCGCTTTATTCCGATAGCGCCAGGGATGCTCCATCCCTACGACCGGCTCCATCATTTTATCGATAGCTTCCGCATCAAAACCACCGATGTGAATCAGGTTGTTTCGAATTTTTTCCTGTTTGAACAGAAGCTGTCTTTCATAACTCATCGCCTGAATCTGACAGCCGCCGCATTGTCTGTGAAAAGCGCATTTCGGCTCTACGCGGAAGGATGAAGGTTTGATAATTTTCTCCGTCCGCGCATATCCATAATTCTTTTTTATTTTGGTGATTTTTGCTTCTACGGTATCTCCGATAACGGCATCTTTGACAAACAACGTAAATCCGTCTATTTTTCCGATGCCTTCTCCGTCATTGCCGATATCATCAATCTGTACCGTTACAATGTCATTTTTCCGGTATTCCATGTTATTGTATTTCCTCCATGCAGTTTCCGACAGTGTCAGTTTTCCCTTCGTCTGAAATGATTATGGCATAAGGCGCTGTCTTCGCAAAAATAGCTTCATCTATTCCAGTCTTGTTTTCATGACATTGGACTCGAACAGGCGGTTAAATCCAAGCCACCCGTTCTCGGTCGTACCGTTTAACAGCTCCGTAAAGGTCTGCATTTTGGCATCTGTATTATCGGCAAAATTCAATGCCACCGCCTCCATGATTGCCGGTTTTTTCGGAGAACCGAATTCATACTCTCCGTGATGGGATATAATACAATGCTTTAGCTCGCTTGCCAAAATATCCGGAAAGTCTTTGATAAGCCGGATTTTTTCGCCCACCATTTCCACACCGATAACAATATGTCCGAGGAACTGTCCGTCGTCCGTATAATCATTTTGGGGAAAAAGAGAGAGTTCTCTCGTTTTACCGATATCATGGCAGATTGCCGCGCTGAGCAGCAGATCTCTGTTTAAAAGCGGATACTGCGTGCAGTAAAAATCGCACAGCTTTGTTACGCTTAATGTATGTTCCAGCAATCCTCCGACAAAACCATGATGTACGGTCTTTGCCGCGGAAGACTGTGTAAATGCTTTTATAAATTTCTCATCATTCACAAATAATTCCTGCAAAAGCGTTTTCAGATATCGATTCTGTATGCTTTCGATAAAATGCAGTAATTCTGTTTTCATCTCGTCGATGTTCTTACTGCTGACGGGCAGATAATCGGCCGGATTATATTCCCCTTCACGACAATGTCTGACTCTTTTGACATTTACTTGCAGCGCGCCCTGAAAGCTGTTCACATCTCCATAGACTTCTATGTAATCAAGCGACTCGAATTCTTCAATTCCTGCGCTGTGGGGGTCCCAAATCTTCGCGTCCAGAGTTCCTGTTTTATCCTGTAAAATAACGTTATCGTATGGCTTTCCGTTTTTTGTCACCGCGGACTGCTTATGTTTGCACAGATAAATATCCGCAATTCTGTCTCCCTCTTTATAATCTTTAATATATTTCATTCTTTTTCCTCCTTTATTGTTCGCTGCATCAACCGTCAAAGCGCTTTTTGCGATATCTCAGTTGCTTATGAGCATATCCGCATCCGTTCTTTCTACATCCGCCTTGTCAGGGTAACGGTTACTGTCATTTCCTGAAAAGAATCGATTCCCTGCCGCATCAGCGTTATCGTTACAACATCCTCCGGCAGAGCGTTATACAATACGTTCAAAAGTTCATTGTATGTTTCGATTTCCGTATCATTTATCTTCACAATGACGTCTCCGCTTTGAATACCCGCAGTCATTGCCGGCGAATCCATTTCTATTTCTTTGATATATGCGCCGCGGGGCATGCCGGATTCCAAAATCGCCTCCAACGGTACATCGGCTCCGTGAATACCCAGATATGCGCGGTACTGATTGTTTGACATCTTCGTTATGGTTCTTTTCAGTTCCGAAATCCCGTATGCCGAAATCAGATTTCCTCTATCGCTTCCGTTATAAGAATTATCAATTATTCCGACTACCATGCCTTTCAAATCGACGAGCACACCTGTCGCATTTTTGCTCCCGTACATATCCGTAAATATGAGTTTATACGCCGAATCCACCTGGTCGATTACCGTTCCTGAGGAAGTAATCATGCCATAACAGAGAGAGCCGCTTGTTCCCATCGGGCTTCCCAGTGCCATCACGGGCGTCCCCGGCATATTCGACGTATTGGAACTTCCCAGTGTCGCAATGTTGATGACATCCATTGTCTCTTCGCCTATCGCCATGAGGGAAACCGACAAAATGGCGAATCCTGTCGAGTCATCCTTCTGTACCAGTTTTGCGTCCGCCTGCTTCTGGTCGCAAAAAGTCACGACTATCTTCTCCGCATTTTTGATATTATTCAGATTCACGAGAATCAACATGGCCCGCCCGTTATTGGCTACAATCACGCCCGACACGACCGCTTCGCTCTCATATATATTATTGAACCAGTCCACATCGGAGGTCACACCCGTCACGGTGACAATCGAACGGCTGACGTCTTTGGCCAATGCGGACAGCTCATCATATACCGTCCTGTATTCTTCCAGGCCAAAAGTCACCTCTGAGAGCAGTTCCGCGATTTTTTCATCCACCAGTTCCAGCTCCAGTTCAACCGGTTCTTCCTTCTCCTGTTCTTCTACCGTCAGCATGTCCTCCGGATTCATTTCTTCCGTTATCGTTTCTTCCGGAAACTGGACTTCTTTCGCCTCTTCCGGCGGGTAAAGCCAGTTATTGATAACCGGTTCCAAAATCAGAAACGTAAGGCATGCCACAATTCCAAAGACGACCGCCAGTACCACCGTAACAATCGTCCGACGAAGCAGTTTCTTTTTATTGACCGGCCTTTGCTTCATTTTCTCCCGTAAAAAATCCGACTGCACAGACGGCGTATATTCCGCCCGTTCTTTTATATCTTCCGGGTTCCCGGTCTCCGCCTTCCTTTTATCATCATCCGTCATACCAATAACCATGCCTTTCTCTCAACCTGCGATATTTGCGCCGCAGGCACAAATTCGCGTGTGAAAAATTTATTTTTCACACTAATCTCCTATATTTTCAATAACATGCCATCCGGGCATCCCTGTTACCGTCCCTGATTTCCATCTGTATTTTCCGGCAAAACACCACCCGGATATGTCTAAGTATATCTTTTTCATAGTAAATTTACAACCTTTATGGTATGATATTTCTGGAACAGTGTAACGATATAACCGTCCGGCGAAAAGAAGGGGCGCGGCGCAGAGGTTTCCAACGTCACCGCGCTTTCGCTCCGCTTCGGGTGTAACGGTACTAAGCTCAAAAATACTTCGCTAAGTACCGACACCCTCGAAGGGGTTCCTTTTGGAAAACCTCTGCGCCGCGCCCCTTCTTTTCGCCGGACGGACACACCACATCAAAATTTTTATTAAAAAATGAGGTTTTCCCATGAACAGCAAAGCACTACATGTTTTGGAATATGACAAAATTATTGAGCGTCTGACCGAAAAAGCGTCTTCCGAGCCGGGGCGAATGCTCTGTCGGGAGCTGCTGCCGATGGTCGCTCTTGACGAAATCGAACACGCCCAGAAAGAAACCGGCGACGCGCTGAGCCGCCTTTTTAAGAAAGGTTCCACTTCCTTTGGCGGAAATAAAGATTTGGGGCGGTGCATCAAATCTCTGGAAGTAGGAAGCGCGCTTTCCTCCACAGAACTTCTCCTGATTGCCGGTATGCTGGAAAACGTGAACCGAATCAAAACTTACGGAAGAAACGACCGGGATGATGCCCCCGCCGATACGTTGGACGAATATTTTAACGGTCTGGAACCTTTAACAGCTCTGGCAAACGAAATCCGCAGGTGTATTTTATCAGAAGAAGAAATTGCGGACGATGCCAGTCCGGCCTTAAAACAGATACGCCGTAAAAAGCTGCTTACCAACGATAAAATTCATTCTCAGCTTACTTCTATGGTGAATGGTTCTTACCGGACTTATCTGCAGGACGCGGTCATCACCATGCGAAACGACCGTTACTGTATTCCCGTCAAATCGGAGTACAAAGGGCAGGTTCCGGGTATGGTGCACGACCAGTCTTCTTCCGGTTCCACCTTTTTCATCGAACCGGCCGCCGTGGTGACGCTGAATAATGAATTGAAGGAACTTGATATCAGGGAGCAGGAAGAAATCGAGAAAATCCTTGCGGACTTAAGCGCACAGGCCGGAGAGCATACCGACGCGCTTGCAAATAACCAGAAATTAATGACCACGCTGGATTTCATTTTTGCGAAGGCTTCTCTCGCAATGGAACAAAACGGAAGTATGCCTGTCTTTAACACGGAACACCATTTGAAACTCCGTAAGGGCCGTCATCCGCTTCTGGATAAAAAGAAAGTCGTGCCAATCGACATTGAATTAGGCACGGATTTCGACCTGCTCGTTATCACCGGACCGAATACCGGCGGTAAAACCGTTTCCCTGAAAACGGTGGGGCTTCTGACGCTGATGGGACAGGCCGGACTTCACATTCCGGCGCTGGACCGTTCCGAATTATCCGTTTTTACGGAAGTTTATGCGGATATCGGAGACGAGCAGAGCATTGAGCAGAATCTTTCCACGTTTTCTTCCCATATGACTTCTATTGTTTCGATTTTACAAAATGCGGACGCAGATTCACTCTGTCTTTTTGACGAACTTGGGGCCGGAACCGACCCGACGGAAGGCGCGGCTCTCGCGGCCGCTATTTTGGATTTTTTACACACGCGGGGAATCCGTACGATGGCGACCACGCATTACAGCGAGCTGAAAGTCTATGCGCTTTCCACCCCGTTTGTCAAAAACGCCTGCTGTGAATTTGATGTCGAAACGCTGCGGCCGACATACCGGTTATTAATCGGCATTCCCGGCAAAAGCAACGCCTTTGCGATTTCCTCGAAACTGGGGCTTTCCGATGAAATCATTGAAAGCGCCAGAAATCATATTACCGAAGATAAGGAAAGTTTCGAGGATTTATTATCCGACCTGGAAAAAAGCCGCATCACCATTGAAAAAGAACGGCTGGAAATCGCTTCTTACAAAGAAGAAATCAAGTCGTTGAAAAAAAATCTGGAATCCAAACAGGGCAAAATCGACCAGTCCAAAGAGCGCATCCTGCGGGAAGCCCACGAGGAAGCCCGGCAGATTTTGCAGGACGCCAAAGACGTGGCCGATGAAACAATTCGCACATTCCAGAAGGCCGGCACTTCCACGATGAAAGAGCTGGAACAGTCGCGCCAGAAAGTGCGGGATAAAATATCCGAAAAAAACAGCAAATTGTCTCTGAAGCTTTCTGAAAAGCCGACGCACAAACTGTTAAAGCCCAATCAGATAAATCCCGGCGACCGCGTAAAAGTTGTGTCCATGGGGTTGACGGGCATTGTCAGCACCCGGCCCGATAAAAGCGGAAAGTTATTCGTACAGTGTGGTATTATCCGCTCCCAGGTGAATCTGAACGATTTGGTTTTGCTGGCTGAAGAAACGGTCACGACCACATCACCCATGCAGCGGAGCAGTTCGGGCAAGCTGAAAATGTCGAAATCCTATTCCATTTCAACGGAAATCAATCTGCTTGGCAAAACCGTAGACGAGGCGCTCTCCGCTCTCGATAAGTATCTGGACGACGCTTATCTTGCGCATCTGCCAAGTGTCCGCATTGTCCACGGAAAAGGAACCGGCGCGCTGCGGAAAGCCGTACAGGATTACCTGCGCCGTTGTAAGTATGTGAAAACTTACCGCCTCGGGGAATACGGAGAAGGAGACGCCGGCGTCACCATCGCGGAGTTTAAATAATCTGCAGGCTGAGAAAGGAGCACGATTTCATGGTAAACAAACAAAAAATCTTAATTGTAGACGACGATAACAACATTGCCGAGTTAATTTCACTTTACCTGACAAAAGAATGTTTTGAAACAATGATTGTCAATGACGGAGAATCCGCACTTGCGGCAGCAAAGAGCTTTGAACCGAATCTGATGCTTCTTGACCTGATGCTTCCCGGCATCGACGGCTATCAGGTCTGCCGGGAAATTCGAATGAAATCATCTCTGCCCATCATTATGCTTTCAGCCAAAGGAGAAGTTTTTGACAAAGTATTGGGACTGGAACTCGGCGCCGACGATTATATGGAAAAACCCTTTGACTCCAAAGAACTGGTGGCAAGAGTCAAGGCGGTTCTCCGGCGTTACAAACCTGCCGCGGCGGCAGCCGACGCTTCCGATGCCAAATGTGTAGAATACGCAGACCTCGTGGTCAATCAGACGAATTATTCCGTAATCTATATGGGCAAAACGGTGGAAATGCCGCCCAAAGAACTGGAACTGCTTTATTATCTCGCGGCTTCTCCCAATCAGGTCTTTACGCGGGAACAACTCCTTGACCAGATTTGGGGCTATGAATATGTAGGCGATACCCGTACAGTCGATGTACATATCAAGCGGCTCCGGGAAAAAATCAAAGACCACCAGAACTGGCGCATTGCCACTATCTGGGGCGTCGGCTACAAGTTTGAGACAAGAGTCTGAGGCCGGAACAGATACAGGCATTCACCCGAAAGGAAGGCATCATACCGTCATGAGAAAAACGCTGTATTTAAAGTTCATACTGGCTTATTTTATCTTCGGCTTCTTCGGCTTTATCGTCGTAGCCACTTTTGTTTCCAACATGACGCTGGACCATTTAAAAAAAGATAAGGCCGATTCTCTCTACCGGGAAGCGACACTGATTGCCAATACTTACGCCTCCGACCTGTACAGCAGCGAAACGACGCTGGACGCGGTGAAAACACAATTGGATGCTCTGGACACCTATCTGGACGCGATTATCTGGATTATCAATCCTTCGGGCCGTATGGTGCTCGACTCCTCTTCGCCGATTGATGTGGAAAACGAAGTCGTCATTGAACATTTTGATTCCACCATCACAGAAGGTTCTTATTATACGACGGGGAACTTTTTCGGCTACTTTACGGAAGAAACGCTGAGCGTCTTTGCGCCGATTACTTCCGATTTCAAAGTAAAAGGCTATGTCGTCATCCACTGTCCCATGAGCAAGATTCAGGCATCTTCCAACAGTCTGCTTAATATATCCTATATCATGCTGGTTATTTTATTTCTCCTGTCATTGATTATTCTGATTTTCTTCACGGAAATGGTCTATATTCCGCTGCGCAAAATCACGGAAGCGACGGAACAATATGCCAGCGGCAACATGCACTATGAATTTACCGTGGAAAGCGAAGATGAGATGGGCTATCTCGCGGCCGCCCTTTCTTATATGGCCGGCGAAATTGCCCGCTCCGAAGATGACCAGAAAAAGTTTGTCGCCAATGTTTCCCATGATTTCCGCTCGCCGCTGACTTCTATCAAAGGTTATCTGGAAGCCATGCTGGACGGCACGATACCGGCGGAACTTCACGAAAAATATCTCACTATCGTTTTGAATGAGACGGAACGCCTGACCAAACTGACCAACAGTCTGCTGACGTTAAACAATCTGAATACCAAAGGAATTATGCTGGAAAAGACGGATTTTGAAATTAATCAGGCTATTCGGAACGTAGCCGCTTCTTTTGAAGGCACATGCCGGGAAAAAAAGATTGCCATAGAGCTTGTGCTGACCGGGGAAGAAATGTATGTCACCGCAGATATGGGAAAAATCCAGCAGGTACTTTATAATCTGTTAGATAACGCTATTAAATTCAGCCACCATAACTCAATCATCAAACTGGAAACGACGGAAAAACACAACAAAGTTTTTGTCAGTGTCAAGGATTCCGGCATCGGCATTCCCAAAGACAATTTAAAACTGATTTGGGACCGTTTCTATAAATCGGACATTTCCCGCGGCAAAGATAAAAAAGGGACTGGTCTCGGTCTCTCCATTACGAAAGAAATCATTCAGTCCCACGGTGAACATATTAACGTTATCAGTACGGAAGGCGCCGGCTCCGAATTTATCTTCTCTTTACCGGAAGCGGATATGGAAGACGACTACTAATATCCGTCACCAGTGCAGCCGGTGCAGCTCTCCTTCTTTTTGCATCTTTTCAAAGCCGTTCTGTCGTAACGCTTCATACAGCACAATCGCCACGGCATTGGAAAGATTCAGCGAGCGAATCCGGTCAAGCATGGGAATCCTGATACAGTTTTCCACATGCTCGACCAGAATTTCCTCCGGGATGCCGCCGCTTTCCTTGCCGAACATGATAAAATCATCCGCCCCGAAGGCCGCCTCCGTATAAACTTTTTTGGCTTTTGTCGTTGCCATCCATATCTTTGCACCGGGATGCTTTTCCAGAAATTCCCGGTAATTTATGTATCTCGTCACATCCAGTTGTTCCCAGTAATCCATTCCCGCCCGCTTTATCGAGCGTTCATCGAGATGAAATCCGAGCGGCTCAATCAAGTGCAGACTCGTCCCCGTCGCCACACAGGTTCTTCCGATATTTCCCGTATTGGCCGGTATTTCCGGCTGGTGCAGAACAATGTGCATTGATTACTCCCCTCTATCCTCTCTGGCAGACACCCAAGTCAAAATTGTCAGGATTTCCGCAGTCTTTCCAGAAAATCCTCCAGCTTCTTCATGGCAATTTTCAGGTTATCCAGTGAATACGCATAGGAAATCCGTAAAAATCCTTCTCCGCAGTCACCAAACGCCGTGCCCGGCACGACCGCCACCTTTTCTTCCTTCAAAAACCGTGTCGCAAATTCATCACTGGTCAGCCCAAATTCCTTAATGCACGGAAATACATAGAACGCGCCAAACGGTTCAAAACACGGAAGTCCCATTTCCTGAAACGCATGGAGCAGGTATCTTCTCCGCTGATTATAAGCCTCTCTCATTTCCGCAACATCATCATCGCCGTTACGCAGCGCTTCTACCGCCGCATACTGGCTTGTCGTCGGCGCGCACATTATCGCAAACTGATGAATCTTGAGCATCTGCGCAATGATTTCCTTCGGGCCGCAGGCATAACCGAGCCGCCATCCGGTCATCGCATATGCTTTGGAAAAACCGTTGATAAGAATTGTCCGCTCTTTCATGCCCGGTATTTCCACAATGGAGACGTGTTTCTCTTTATAAGTCAGCTCCGCATATATTTCATCGGAAATCACGAAGATATCATGCCGGATGATGACCTCTGCGATTTCTTCCAGGTCTTTTCTTTCCATAATCGCGCCTGTCGGATTGTTCGGAAACGGAAGCACCAGTATCTTTGTTTTATCGGTAATGGCTTCTTCCAGTTCCTTTGCCGTCAGACGGAACTCATTCTCAGCCTTTAATTCAATAATGACCGGAACACCGTCCGCCAATATTGCGCATGGCTCATATGATACATAACTGGGCTGCGGAATCAGCACTTCCTCGCCGGGATTTAACATCGCGCGCATCGCCGCATCGATTCCCTCGGAACCGCCTACCGTCAAAAATACCTCTTCCTTCGGGTCATATTCCACACCCTGTTTTCTTTTCAGATAATGGCATACCTCTTCCTTCAGTTCTTTCAGACCGGCATTGGAAGTATAAAAGGTACGTCCTTTTTCCAGAGAATAAATGCCCTCGTCCCGGATATGCCAAGGTGTATCGAAATCCGGCTCACCGACGCTTAACGATATGACATCATCCATCTCGTTGACGATGTCAAAAAATTTCCGGATGCCGGATGGTTTGATATCCACTACTTTATCTGCTAACGGATTTCTCACGGTGTCACCTTCTCTCTTGTATCCTCATGTTTCTTTGCCAGAATCGTCCCGTGGTCTTTATATTTTTTCAGAATGAAATGCGTTGCAGTGCTAAGCACCGTCTCCAGCGTGGAAAGTTTATCTGATACAAAAGCGGAAATTTCTTTCAGAGACTTTCCTTCCAGCGAAACAAGCAGGTCATAACCGCCTGAAATCAGATAAACGGAATTTACCTCCGGATATTTATAAATGCGCTCCGCAATCTTGTCAAATCCCTGCCCGCGCTGCGGCGTTACCCGAACTTCTATCAGCGCGCTGACTTTTTCGATGGACGTCTTCTCCCAGTCTATCAACGTATGATAACCACAGATAATGCCCTCACGCTCCATCGCCTCCAGTTCATTGACGATGTCAATCTCTTCAGCTCCCATAATAACAGCCAGTTCCTTGATATCGATACGGCTGTTCTTCTCAATTACCGACAATAATTTTTCTCTCATCTTATAACCAAGCTCCTTTCATTCTTCGCGAGTCTGCAGCCATCTGCCGCACCTCACTCCTCCTTCATTCCGGTTTTATAGAGCGCATCCGTCTTGGGCGGCTCCAGAAACCGCCGCTCTTCCTCGTTATAAAGCACCCTGTCGTTACCGTCCGTCGTCTTTCCGACGACTACCGCCGGAATGCCTTCCTTCTCCAAGGCGGCAGCAAGAGCGTTTCCGTCCTCCGACGTCATCAAAAGACATCCCGCAGACGATAACTCATAAGGATTCAAGTTGAAAAACTCGCATATTTCTATTGTTTCCTGCCTGACAGGCAATTTCTTCAAGTCGATTTCCAGTCCAACGCCGGCTCCATTCGCCAGTTCCCACAGTGCGCCGAAAATGCCGCCCTGTGAAACATCATGGATTCCGCAGACGCCGGACTTACGGGCGGTAGCGGCCTCCGGAATCACGGAGAAAAACTGTTCAAATCCCGCGGCTTCCTCTATCATTCTTGCCGGATATCTGGTTAGCAGCTCCGTTCTGTGCTCTCTTGCGATTCTCACCGTTCCGTCAAGTCCGAGCCACTTGCTGACGACCACATCCTGACCGGGCTTCACGCTCCGCCCGGAAACATCTTCTTTCTTTCGCTTCCCGATGCCGGTCACGGTCAGCACCGGCTGCCTCACGGCTCCCGTGACTTCCGTATGTCCGCCCGCTATCTGCACATGATACCGGCTGCAGATTTCTTCCGCCTGTGCCATCATGTTCTGCAGTTCTTTCTCTTCCAGTTCTTCCGGAAGCATGGCGGAGAGCAGAATCCCGACCGGTTCGGCTCCGGCTGCCGCCACATTATTCAACGCTCTGTTCACACCATAAACGCAGACCATATCCGCCGGCGCGCTGACGGGATTCGTGGAAAAAACGCTATCTTCGCCATCGTCAAACGATAAAACGGCGCAGTCTACCCCTATCCCTGCGCCGCATACCACTTCTTTCCGTTCAGTTTTTATCTTTCGCAAAACAGAGCGCGTAAGCACACTCTCCGATATTTTTCCGCTTCTCATAATAATTGGCTTCCCGCTGCCTTTCTTTCGAACCTTCGCGTATTAGCCTTCCGGAGCCGGTTCGGGCGGCGCCGGAGGCGGTGTCTGTTCTGCCGGCTGCTGCTGCGCCTGTGCCGCTGCCTCCTGTGCCGCCGCAGCCTGCGCTGCTGCCGCGTCGGCCTGCGCCTGATAGGCTCCTGCTACCGCTTTTACCTGGTCAACGCTGTTCGTCGCAATCGCCGCCATAATCGCATTATATGCCTCCGGGTCCGCCGTGGCGGTTCCGACCGTCGCATTTCTCGGCGATTTATTATAGGAACTGCTGTTTACCTGTTCTCTGCTGACTTCCACACCGTCTACCTTGACAACTTTCCACAGCTGCGCCTTATATCCTACATGCGCCGACTGAACGGAACAATAACCGAGCGGTAAAGACTCATTGGCGTAAATGACCTCTTCTTCGGGCACATTCCGTTCCAGCACAACGCTTTCATAAATCACTTCTCTGTTGCTTTCTCTTGATTCCACTCCATAAATTGTAAACGTAATATGCTTATCGGGCGTCGTAATGCCTTCAATGTAAACAGGGTTTTCCGTATTATTCACAAATTTAAAGTCTTTTCCGGAAGATTCCGCAATCGCCGCATCGGCGGACGGGTCCACATAAGTCACTATCATAGAATGGTTATATCGCTCCGTCACTTCCAGCTCGGCTCTCAAAACGGCATTATATAAAGTTGTGGAAACCTGACAGATACCGCCTCCCAGACTGTCCACCACCTGACCGTTCAGATAAGAGGCAGCCATGTAATAGCCATTATCCTGTGAAAAAGGTGATACCGCCTCATAACAGGAAAATTCATCACCAGGATACAAAAGCTTTCCGTTAATCAGCGCACACCCATTCGCCACATTCGCGCTTCTGGATGAATTTGATGTTGAATAGCTGGTCGTAAATGTTCCGAGCACATCCGTAATCCGGGACAGCTCTTCCGCGTTTCCGCGAGGCTCCTGAACCGTCACCGCCAAATCAACGTAGCCGGCTTCTCCTTCCCATTCACCGACCAGATATTGATAGACTGCCTCCGCGGAAGCATCCACATCTATCACGATGCCGGACTGCCCTTCCGTAATCTGAAATACGCCGTCCGTTCTTGTAAGAACCGCATCAACCGCTTCCTGATTATACTGCGCGCCCTGCTCCGCAATCAGCGATTTGATTTTGTTTTTATCAAAATCAAATTTTACCTCGTACACCTGATTGGAACGTTCCAAATCCTTCAGCATTTTATAACACTGAACGATATTACCGTCTTTACCGAGTCCGGCCGCTTCCTCAATAATTTCCGGATTCGCCCATTTTAGTCCTACTTCCGACGCCGTTGTCACAATCGCCTGGTCATCCACCGCGTGCAATGTAATCTGTACATCTCCAAAGGAATCCACATATTCCTGTACCGCATTCCTGGCTTCGGAAACCGTCATGCCGGAAATATTCACTTCATCCACATAAATTCCCGATTCGATTTTCTCTTCGGCATTTACCGTTACTCCCATCGATAAAAAACCGATAAACAATGCTGTTATGACTGTCAGCATTCCCCTTCTTCTGCGCATAACCATAACCTTTCCCTTCCTGCAACATTGCTTCTCTGACAAAAGTATGTTAAACTTACTTCGTGGCTATCCGGCCACGCTCAATACCAAAGGCAATACCATCGCCAGAATAAGTATAATGATAATGACTGCCGATATTCTCTGCCTTGATTTTTTATTATGAAATGAAAACATTTTAATGACCTCCGTTCCCTGAAAGGATATTATATATGAAATTTCCCTTTTTTGCAAGTTTCCTCGTATTTGTTGTATGGCTCACATATGAAATTTCCAAACACGATAAAATGGATGCTGAGAAGGAACGTTCTTTCTGGGCAAAAGAACATCGGGCCAACAATACGAGACGGAAATCGCTCGAAGACCTTTCCTATATTACGGTTCCACTCGACAGCCTTTTTTTACAGCTGCTTCCTGACGATGAAAAGGCCGCCGAATACAAGGAAACGCTCCGTACGTTAAGCGAGTCACAAATCGTAAATTTTACAGGAATTACCAACACAGACCTGAAATTAAAATACGGCGCGCCAAACATCGACCTGCTGTCCCGGTATGACCAGAATTATACGATTCTCGCCAGAACCCTGAACCAATGGGCACATTGTCTGCATCAGAACGGATATTCCAAAGAAGCCAGAGAAGTTCTGGAATTTGCGGTTTCTACCGGAACGGATATCAGCAGTTCTTACAAACTGCTTTGCAAAATCTATCTGGAAGAAAACACACCTGAAAAAATACAGGCACTTTATCCGACCGTCGATGCCCTGAATTCTGCGATGAAAAACGCTATCGTCCGTATTCTGCAAGAAGCCGGCCAATGATACGGCTTGCCTCATTGCGGGTAAGCTTTTCCACCTGATAGTCTACTGTTAGTTTATGCCTGTCCAACAATTTATATAACTGCTCTTTTTGCGGTATTGTTATCGGCGTTTCCCGTTTCACCTGATACATAAGGCGGTTCGGTTCAAACGCCGTTTCATTTCCCTGATAAAAAATCGCCGCAAGCTTCTGATACAGTTTGGCCGCCGCTTCCGCATCGGCAAGCGCCCTGTGCGCGTTATGCGCAATTCCGTAATATTTACACAGAAAAAGAAGACTCCTGCTTTTCAGTTCAGGTAAGAAGAGCTTCGCAAGCTTCAACGTATCGATTCCCTTTTTTTCAAAAACAAGACGCTGATTGACAACCGCCCTTTTCACAAAAGAATAATCGAACAGAATTCCATGTCCGACCAGAATATCGTCTCCGATAAAACGAAGCGCGTCCGGGAGCACGTCTGCAATATCCGGTGCGTCCGCAAGATGCTCATCCCGGATTCCTGTCAGCTTAACAATGTGCTCTTCCAGCTTTCTTCCAGGATTGATGAACGTTTCCATCTTCGCTGTAATTTCTCCGGAACGCACCCGGATCATACCGATTTCAATTATTTTATCCTGCTTCGGGTTTAATCCGGTCGTCTCCACATCCAAAGCCACATATGAATCAATCATTTCTTACTCTCCGTCTGTTTTCCCTTTTGCCGCCGCGTTTCTTCCCTTCTTTCCGCCCTGTCTTTTTCGGTAATCTGCGCAATGCTCCCGCAGGAAACATTCTTCACACTTCGGCGTCGGCGCTTTACAAATCTGCCTGCCATGTGTGATGATTTGGATATTCCAGAGAATCCAATGGTCTTTGGGCAAAGCCTTCATCAGCTCCATTTCCACCTTGACGGGCTCGTCTTCCTTCGTAATGCCAAGCTTTTTGGAAATTCGCTTCACATGGGTGTCCACCACAATGCTCGGCTCATGATAAATATTTCCCCGGATGACATTGGCCGTCTTACGCCCTACGCCTGCCAGAGAAGTGAGTTCCTCGATGGTTTTCGGCACTTCGCCGCCAAATTTATCGCGCAGGTCTTTGCAGCAGGCGATGATGTTTTTTGCCTTATTATGATAAAATCCGGTAGAATGGATATCCTGTTCCAGTTCTTTTAAATCCGCTTCCGCGAACGCATCGATACTTTGATATTTCTGAAAAAGGTCTTTCGTCACGACATTGACTCTGGCGTCCGTGCACTGTGCGCTCAATATCGTCGCAATCAAAAGCTGCCACGCATTCTCATGGTGCAGATAACAGACATATTCCGTTCCGTAATGCGCATCCAGTAAATCCAGAATTGTTTTCGTGTTCTTTGTCATTTGTGCGATATCCTTTCTTCGTCCTTTAAAACGACCAAATGCCGCGCCTCGTAAGTCAGCGCGTCTCTGACGCGGTAATCAAAAAGCGTCATCGACGGCACCTCCAGCCGCCGTGTCCGTTTCCGGATGTCCTGCTCCCAGACCGGATAATCGAACACTTCCATATGCGTCATTTTTGCAAGCTGCCGGCTGTCATATGCGGCATAATCCGGCAAATATTCCCTGCATGTTTCTTCCTTATGATAGAAATCACGGATGCGCTGTTTAAACGGCGAAAGCTCTCTTGCAAAATCCGGCCTGCTTTTCATATTCTCTCTCAAGTACAGGTCAAAAGTCAAGAGCTGACGGAGGATTTCTTCCCATTCCGCCCTTTCTGCTTCAGGTTTTATGCCGCTCGCCGTTTTCAGGGCAAAATCGAGCAATGCCTGATAACGGTAAACGCGGGACGGCGAGGAAAAAAGATACCCGTCTTCCCGGCAGAACTCCGACAGCTCCAGATACATGGTAAAGGCGTCCGGGAACATCGTTTCCATCACGGGAAGCGTATAAGTGAACTGACCGCTGTTATAGTATAATTCCACCATCGCTTCCACCTGCTTGAATCGCAAAAGCTCTTCATAAGACAGCCATTTGGTGGAAAGCGCCTCATAAGGCGGCGCATCCGTACAGCGGATTTCGTAATCCGCCGCTTTTTCCCACAAATAGGAGCCTTTCAGCACTTTCAGGAAGCCGAGCTGAAGCTGATGCGGGCGCATTTCATACACGCTGTTGAAAGAATGGACGAAGCTTTCATAGTCTTCATAGGGAAGGCCCGCGATTAAATCAAGATGCACATGAATATTATGCTCCGCTTTAATGCGCCCGACGACTTCCCGAATCCTGTCCGTATCGGCGAACCGCCTGATTTCCTGCAAGGTCTTCGGATTAACCGTCTGTACGCCGATTTCCATCTGCGCCAGTCCGGGCCGCAGGCCGGCAAGAATCCGCAGTTCTTCTTCCGTAATCGCAGCGGCTTCGATTTCGAAGTGAAAATTCGTCACGCCGTTATCATGTTCCGCCAGATATCTCCAAATCTCTTTCGCATGTTCATGATTACAATTAAACGTTCTGTCCACAAACTTTACCTGCTTCACCTTATGGTCCAGAAAAAACTGCAGTTCCTTTTTTACCGTATCGACATTCCGAAAGCGAACCTTTTTATCAATGGAAGAAAGGCAGTAACTGCAGCGGTAAGGACACCCTCTGCTGCTTTCATAATAGATAATTCTGTTCTCAAACGGCCCCAAATCATCATAAAGAAACGGCAGCGCAGAAATATCCGTCAGTTCCCGTTCCGGCGTGCGGCGGATTTCATGGTCCGCCGCTTCACCCGACAGCGCACAGCTTCCGGCCGGTGCGCTTTTTCCGTCTGCCCGCACGCGGTAAACAATTCCCCGTATCGTATGCAGTTCTTTGTCCCCGTCTTTGCCGTAATATTCCGCCAGCTCCCGGAACGTCTCTTCCCCTTCTCCTGTCATGACGCCTGCCACCGCCGGATACTTTTCGAGCGTTTCTTCCGCATGATAGGAAACTTCCGGCCCGCCGAGCCAGATAGCAGCTTCCGGCAGTATCTTGGGCAGCTCCGCCAGCAAACCGCAAATTATGCTCCAGTTCCAGATATAGCAGGAGAACGCGACGACATCCGGCTTCCTTCGATAGATGTCCGCCAGAACTTCTTCGCTTCGATGATTAATCGTATATTCCGCAATTTCAATACAGGGCCGGTAAATCTCGTTCACACAGGCGCGCAGACTGTACACGGCCGGATTTGAATGAATATATTTTGCGTTTATTGCGGTCAGAAGGATTTTCATACAAATTTCTCTGCTCCTTTTTCTATCAGGTTATCGGTCAAAAATTCCATACGGATTATTGTCAAGTACAAATTTTACCTTATTTTGTGTTATTTTTGCTGTTTTCCTTTCTTTCCCATATTCAATAGTGAATAAACATTCCACGCAGAATATACCAATTAAAAATTGGAATGCTCTGTCACGGAAAACAATATACAATAGAAGAAAGGAAATTATGTATGAAAACAAGAATCAAGGAATTACGATTGGAAAAAAAATTAACACAAAAAGTTCTTGCCGAATATCTTGGCGCAAATCAGACAATGCTAAGCAAAATCGAAACCGGCACAAGCATTCCCGATGCCATGCTTCTAATTGACCTGTCACGTTTTTTCCATGTCTCCACTGATTATATTCTCTATCTTTCCGAAGAGCGGACAAATGCGGATTCTCTGCTCGCAGATAACATGCACAATCTCAAAAAATATCAAAGGCTTATATCCTTGTATCAGAAAATGAACAATGAACAACAGGGAGATTTCTATACGTTTCTCTCCAGTATGCTCGGCATTTCCAAAGAATGATAAAGCCTGTTCAGAATATGGTCTGCATATCCACGGACTTTTCCTGTCCGTATTGCGCAAAACTGCGTGTCTGAAATACAGGCGGAGTCTATAACTCTTCCTGTATTTTCTTTTGCAGCTCCCTGTCATATGCCGCAGCGTCGCAGGGAATCTCCGTTTTCTTCTGCCGCCAGTCGGAAAGGTATGCGGCGTTGCAGTTCTCCAGCGCACGCCTTCCGTCCGCAATCGTTGCAAGCGGTTCCTCCCGCCCTTCCATCGCATCCGCAAAATTCTGCAATATGATTGTATATTCGCTTTCCGCCTGTTTCACTTCCCTGCGCTCTTCCGTACACGAAATTTTCGGGTACATTTCTTCGGAAGTCTCCGCTACCTGTATCGTTGAAGCTTCGTTTCGGAAAATCGTCAGGAACCGGTCGTCTTCCGCCACCAGTTTGCCGAGTTCTCCGTGTATTTCCAGACGGTTTGTTCCCGGAGAGTCTCCGCTGGAAGAAACGAATACGCCCCACATGCCGTTCTCATGCCTGAAAAAAAGCGAAGTTTTATCGTCCACCCCGATATCGCTGTATCTTCCGTAGCCAAGCTGCGCCGAAACTTCACAGGGCTGTCCGAAAAGCCAGTTCCACATATCTAACAGATGCTGACATTGATTAATCAAAAGGCCGCCGCCTTCTCCGCCCCAACTGCTCCGCCACGCGGAAGCATGATGATAAAAGGCCGGACGATACCAGAAATTAGCCGTCCAGACGACCTGTGTCAGACGCCCCAGATTTCCGCAATGAATATATTCCCGAACCTGACGGTAAATTTCTCTCGCCCGCCAGTTAAAGACCATCGCATTCACACATGCCGCAGGCTCATATGACAACACCTCACACTCTTTCACCGTTATGCCAAGCGGCTTCTCGCACAGCACATGAAGTCCCGCATGCTGTGCCTTCTGTACGACCCGCACATGTTCTTTATGCGGCGTCGTGATAATCAATGCGTCAAAGTTCCCGCATGCCTCAAACATCGCGTTTTCATCCGGAAAAACAACAACCCCCGGCATGCTTTCCCGGATTTTTTGCTGTCCCGGCTGATTCCGACACAATACCCCGTAAAGGGACAAGTCTTTTATTTGGCCGTTGTAGAGTTGTTCGGCATATTTGCTTCCCATATTTCCGTAACCGACAATAACTGCTTTTTTCATCAAAAGTCCTCCTTTTATTCCCTGAATCCTCCATGCGGACCAGTTTATATTAGCCGAAATTTCTCCTTTTTACAAGCTTTTTGAAAACTCTCCATTGTAAAAAGAAAGAAGTTGAATATAAAACAGGAAACCGCTATAATGACCCTATATCGGAGGATTCGAAACATCCATATATATGCACGGCGAATTTGTGTCTTGAAGCAGCAAATGCCGCAGATTGAGAGAAAGGAACAATGATTATTATGAAATATAAACAAATTGTATTTGATGTTGACGGAACTTTGGTCGATACGGAATATGCGGTTCTGCATTCTTTACAGGACACGCTCAGAACGTGCACCGGCAAAGAGCCCGCCCTCGAAGAACTGACTTTTGCACTCGGCATTACCGGAGAAGACGCCCTGAAACAACTGGCGATTCCGGATATTCCCGGGACGCTTACGCTGTGGATTGATTATCTTGAGCAATACGGCGAGACCGTAAACATTTTTTCCGGTATGGAAGATACGTTGAATGCCTTGTCGCAGAGAGGCTGCAAATTCGGCGTAGCCACATCGAGAATCCGCGATAATTTTGAAAAAGAGTTTAAACGGTTTCCCATCCGCCGGTATTTCGATATCATCGTCTGTGCGGATGACACGACGGAGCATAAACCGACCGCGGGACCGCTCTTGAAATATATGGAATTATCGGGATGTGACCGCCGCCAGCTCCTCTATGTGGGAGACAGCCGTTATGACAGAGAATGCGCCCGAAACGCCGGCGTCGATTTCGCGCTGGCAGGTTGGGGAAGCCATCTGAAAGACATTGACGCGGAATATTTCCTTTCCGCGCCAACCGAACTTTTGCATATGCTGTAAATTTGTACGGAGAATGCCCGAAATACGGGCATTCTTCTCATATCATTACCGATTCAGACTCTCAACAAATCTGTCAAAAGCCGCCTGCCCTTCCGCCGTTCTCTTATAGACGCCGGAATCTTCCAGCACGCGCATAAAGACATCTCCGATTTCCTTATGCAGAATTTCCATGATATTCTCCCGGTTCACTTCCTGATATGCGGGAAGAAAAGCCTCTACCCAGTCGGCATGTTTCTCCAATGTTTCGTTTTCCCGGATTTCTTTTCCTGAAAGAATAGCCTCCGCCAGTTGTTCCATCTCATCTTTCAGTCTGGCGGGCAGCACCGCAAGCCCCATAACCTCAATCAGACCGATATTCTCTTTTTTGATATGATGCAGTTCCGCATGAGGATGATAAACGCCGAGCGGATGTTCCTCTGTCGTAATGTTATTACGAAGAACCAAATCCAGTTCGAATTTTTCTCCCCGTTTTCTCGCAATCGGCGTAATCGTATTATGCGGCTCTCCATCCGTCTCCGCATAAATGAACGCTTCTTCGTCGGTATATCCACGCCATGCGTTCAAAATAACATCCGCCAAAGCAATCAGTCTGTCCGTATCTTCCGATGCAATACGGATAACGGACATCGGCCAGTTTACGATGCCTGCTTCCACGTCCTCAAAGCCTTTTATCCTGAAAGTACGCTCGACCGCCGCTCTCGCCATTGCAAATTCGTAATGTCCGCCCTGAAAATGGTCATGACTCAGAATCGAACCGCCGACAATCGGCAAATCCGCATTGGAACCCACAAAATAATGCGGAAACTGTTTTACGAAATCAAACAGCTTACAGAACGTGTCGTGCTCTATCTTCATCGGAATATGTCCGGAGTTGAAAACGATACAATGCTCGTTATAATATACATAAGGCGAATATTGGAATCCCCATCTGCTTCCGTGAATCGTTACGGGTATGATTCGGTGATTCTGCCTTGCCGGATGATTGACCCTGCCCGCATAACCTTCATTTTCCATGCAGAGAAGACACTTCGGATAGCCGCTCTGCTTCGCGTTTTTTGCCGCCGCAATCGCTTTCGGGTCCTTCTCCGGTTTGGAAAGATTAATGGTAATATCCAAATCACCGTACTTCGTCGATGTAATCCATTTCTGGTCTTTTTTGATGCGGTATCTTCTGATATAATCCGTGTCCTGGCTCAGCTTATAGAAATAATCCGTCGCTTCCTGCGGGCTCTTTTCATACTTTGCTGAAAACTCCGCAATGACTTCACTCGGCCGCGGAACGAGCATGCTCATGATTTTCGTGTCGAACAGGTCTCGGTATACGATGCTGTTCTCCGTCATGATTCCCTGTTCAAAGGCATAATCCATCATTTCCGAGAGTACCGTTTCCAACTCATCGGTTTCCATTGTGACATCCGTGTCATCTCCTTCCACCTCATCCAGGCAGAACAGTTCCAAAAGCCTATTTGTCGTATATATTTTATCCGCTTCTTCAATCAGCCCCGTTTTTAATCCATACTGAACCAATTTTTTAATATTTTTCTGAATCATCGACAGAATCTCCCTTCTTATCTCCTGATACCAAAGGTATAAAATATCTTCTCATGAGAAACCTTCTCATAAAAACCCTCATATAAAAATGCCTGCACTCCTTACAGCTTCGACGGTCCGTCTCCGATTTCCACCACATAGAAATCTGCCTCTTTGCCGACTCTCTCCCGATAAGCCGCGCCGACTTTCTCCCGGAATGCCTCCACAGCTTCCTCCTTTACAATGCTGACCGTACAGCCGCCGAAGCCGCCTCCGGTAATGCGGGAGCCGATAACGCCCGGAACCTTCCATGCCTCTTCCACCAATACGTCGATTTCGTCACAAGACACCTGATAATCATCCCGAAGAGAGACATGGGACTCATTCATCAGCCTGCCGAAAAGCGTCAAATCATTCTTCTTTAACGCTTCGACCGCGCGTACCGTTCTCTGGTTCTCATATACCGCATGTTTTGCCCTGCGCACTCTTACATCGTCTTTAATGGCAGCCTTATACTGCTCGAACTGCTCTTCCGATAAATCTCCGAGCGTATTGATACCAATCACGCTCTGCAATTCTTCCAGCGCCTTCTCACATTCGCTTCTCCGGACATTGTATTCCGAATCCACCAGCGAATGTTTTACTTTGCTGTTCGTAACGATAATTTTGGCGCCTTCCAGAACGAGCGGCGCATATTCAAAGGACAAATCCGCCGTATCTAAGAAAATGGCGTTGTCTTTTTTACCCATCGCGGAAGCGAACTGGTCCATAATGCCGCAGTTCATACCGTTGAAATTATTTTCCGAATATTGCCCGATTAACGCCAAATCCACATTGGTCACATCAAAGCCGAACAAATCCCGCAGAAGATATCCCGTCAGAACTTCCAAAGATGCGGAAGAGGAAAGGCCGGAACCGTTCGGAATGTTGCCGTTCAACACGATATCCAGGCCACAGGGCATTTTAAACCCTCTCTTTTCAAAAGCCCACATAACGCCCTTCGGGTAATTGGTCCAATGCGCTTCTTTTTCCGGTTTCAAGTCTGTAATGGAAGATTCGATAACGCCGAGCTTTTCAAAATTCATGGAATAGAAACACAGCCTGTCATCCGTTCTTTTTCTTGCCGCCGCATAAGTTCCAATCGTCAGCGCACACGGAAAAACATGTCCCCCGTTATAATCCGTATGTTCCCCAATCATATTGACACGTCCCGGCGCAAAGTACACATTGACATCCGTCGTATCGCCAAAAAGTTCTTCAAATTTCTTTAATACAAGTTCCTTCATAACCCCATCTCCTTTACCAATACTTTCCTTTACAGCTTTACAGAATCATCCTATAAACGGCACAGGCCCGGCAGCCTGCGCTTTTAGAATCACAAAGCAATTCCTGTCGGCATCTTGCCATATTATGGCGCGTTTTTTAAATTATATATAAAAACCGACTGCCGTAAAATGTACGTTTGTTTTTTATATCTGTCAAAATGTTAACTGTTCAATTTATTAATCTGACTGATAAAATCCTCCACCTGTTTCAGGTGTTCCTTATTTCTCCGCTTTCCGCCTTTCTGCATTTCCCGCCTGTATGCGGTGGGAGACATCTTTTTCATCTGCCGGAAAGCTTTCGCGAACACCATCGGGTCATTGTACCCGCACGAAAAAGCAATGCTTTCCACCGGAAGCGAAGTCAGCTGCAAAAGCTCCGTCGCTTTCGTAATCCGGAAAGTCGTCAAAAACTGCTGCGGCGACATGCCGATAGATTTCTGAAAAAGCGTATAAAGATAGCTTCTGTTAATACAGACATAATCCGCTACATCCGTTACTTTGACTGCGTTGCAGTAATTGCTCTGAATGAACGCCACCGCCTTTTTCACATAAATGTTCGCTCTGTCTACTTCATTCTTCTCGGTAACCGCCGCGCTTTCCGCAATCACGGAAAGGAATATTCCAAGCTGTCCGTTCCGCCGCAAATCATTTGACATGCCGAATGTATTATGCTCCATCATATCTTTTACAATCTGGTACAGCTCGTCCGAACGCTCGGATTTAAAAACCGGCTGTTTCACCGACAGGCCCATATTTCCGATATATTCCGCTGCCTGTACGCCGCTGAACCCGACCCATACATAAGTCCACGGCTCCTTCTCATCCGCCTGATAAAAAACCAGTTCATCCGGCGTAATCAGAAAACCGTACCCTTCTTCCAGAGGATATTCTTTCCCGCCAATCGAAAAAATACCCCGGCCGCTTAAAATATAATGAATCATGTAATGCGGTTTTAAGGCCGGCCCGAAACTGTGAAGCGGTTCCGTCTGCGAAAGCCCGCAGCAATTTACATACAAACTTCCGCTCTGTGCCCCGGCAAATTCCAGTTTATATGCTTTTTCCATAATAAATCCATACCTTTCCTTTTCCCATGCCGTCGCACGCATGAACAGCTGTCCTGCAAAAAGCTCCCGTCACGCCCGATGAAAATCCCACGGACATTTTTCCGAAAGGCCGAGCCGCAGCAGCTCCGCCATCTGCGCATCCCATGCCGGGTCAGGATTATACAGCCTGACCATCCGCAGAAGACGCCTCATTCTCTCGTCTTCCGTCGTTTTATTCTTTAATTCTTCCAGAATCCTTTCCTGCAAATCCCGAATCTCCACATCGCCTTCCGGTATGGAAATTCCCGTCTGGTTTGCGAGAAATCCGAGCGCATACGCCAGCTCATAATTCCCCGTTAAAATACTGGTATCGTTTCCTGATTTAATGATGACCGCCTGCCGCGCCAAAGATGTGACCATTGATTTCCCCCGCATTGCCGTGTCTTTATGTTACCACTTATAGAGTATACCTAAAACGTCATATTGTCAAAAAGGATGACGGTGTGCCTGAAAGCACATGCGCCATCCTTTTTGGGCATGATAAAAGCGGGTGATGGGAATCGAACCCACGTATCCAGCTTGGAAGGCTGGTGTTCTACCATTGAACTACACCCGCATAATCATATGATATTTCATTTTCTGAAAGTCCGAAATAATTACATTTGATAGGCTACCATAAAGATTTCTGAATGTCAATCATTTTTTTCCTTTTATTATTTTTTGTTATGTGCTATTCATTCTATGAGCTTTGCGCTTAATGCTTTCTGAAAATATCATTGACAATCAGAAATGCAGCCCATATAATTAAACTGTCAGTTTAATTATTACAAGGAGAACCGCATGGGACGGAGAAAAAAAGAGCCTCGAAGCGTACACCGGGAAAATATCGTGTCCGCGGCATCCGCATTGTTTCTGGAAAAAGGAATTGCCGCAGCTTCTATGGATGATATCGCAAAAGCCGCCGGTTACAGCAAGGCGACATTATATGTATATTTTGAAAACAAAGAGGAAATCGTCGGCATTATCGTTTTAAACAGCATGAAAAAACTCTGTGACTACATATCCTCTGCCCTGTTACAGCAGGAAACCACCAAATCAAGATATGAATTTATCTGCCGCGGACTGGTTCAGTATCAGGAAGAATTTCCGTTTTATTTCAAAATGGTATTGGATAAAATCAATATTGAATTTGAGAACAATAACTATCTTCCGGAGGAAAAAGAAACCTATCAAATCGGAGAAGAAATCAATGAAAAGATAAAACAATTTCTATTATCCGGTATGGCAAAAGGGGATTTACGAAGTGATTTGGAACTGATGCCTGCCATCTTTAACTTTTGGGGCATGCTCTCCGGAATCATACAGCTTGCGGCAAACAAGGAAGACTATATCAGAAAATCCATGGGATTATCGAAAAATCAGTTTATGGAATATGGATTTTCTCTTGTTTACGATTCGATTGCAGTCAGACGAACGGAGTGACAGAACGGTGGATATGAATCCGGCAGTAATAAAGAAACAAAATCTGCAGGCTGAAAGAAAGGCATGGTGATAGAATGGTGATTAAAATGAAATTATACCGCAAAAAAATCTTTATGCTGACAACACTCCTTCTTTTCCTTGTCGTTTTGATTTTTACGGCAGTTTATCTGAAAAGTGTGGCAGACTATAAAAAAGCTGTTAAAGAAACGACTTTCAGCGATATAGATATTGGCAATATCCCCGACGGAACTTATATCGGAGAATACGACGTGAATTTCATTTATGCCAGAGTGGAAGTAACGGTCCGGGACGGAGCCATCACAAACATCGATATTCTGGAGCACAAAAACGAGCGCGGGAAAGCCGCGGAAATCGTTACGGACAGAATCATCGCGGAACAGAAAACAGATGTTGACGCCGTATCGGGCGCAACAAATTCAAGCACTGTCATAAAGAAAGCTGTTGAAAATGCCCTGCAGAATACAAATGCCTGAGGCAGAGGCTACTTCTTGGGAAAGACTGCCTGTACGCAAAATACCATATCTTTACATTTCAGTGTATAGCTGCCGTTATATTTACGGACTACCGAGTTGATGCTGGAAAGCCCGAAACCATGATGTTTTCTGTCCTTTTTACTTGTTTTTACCGAATTGTTTATGATTTTAATGTTTTCCGGAACATTATTGGAGAACATCAGGGCATAAAAATGCGCATGGTCTTTTCCTTTGATTGTGATACAGGGATTCACAGCGCCTGTTGAGCCCTCCAACGCATTGTCAAGTAAATTTGAAAAAACGGCGCATACGTCGATGGGAGAAAGATGGCTAAGCCATGCAAAATCGCCGTCACATGTCAGGCGTATGCCGACACTGTCCGCGTGTGCCTTTTTGATGGATATTACGGTATCCGCCGCAGGATTTCCCGTGATGCAAAAGCTTTTTGAAAGCATGGGGTTCCCCGATAATTCGCTGATATAGCTGTCCATCTGTGCATATTGTTTGGTATTGCACATTTCCTGAATGATTCATCAGATTTTTGATTTTGCATCTGCCTATGAACAGTTCAAATGCTTCTTGAATTGACCGATTGGATTTCTTAGACATTATAATCTGTTTCGTAGGAACCTCACTTTCTACGTTCTTTTTGCGACAATAGGATTACGTTGAAAGTAAGTGAAAATCCTGTGAATATAAAAACCCTTATAATCACTATAAACGCAGTAATTATAAGGGGTTCTTCCTTCTAATGCCCAGAACCGGAATCGAACCAGTGACACGAGGATTTTCAGTCCTCTGCTCTACCAACTGAGCTATCTGGGCAGCTTGCGGATTTTATTTTACCCTCTGCAAGAAAAAATGTCAACTTTTTTTCCTTTAATGAAAGTATAATACCAGTTTTTGTATTAACGGTTGATTTTTTTTGTTTACCTAAAGTATAATATTCTTTAGTGCTATTTTATACTTAAATATAAACAGAAATGAGGAATGAGACATTGAAACAGTTTTTTGGCATGAGCCAGAACGGAAACTTACAGGATGCCGTTCATGGCCTGAACAATCCCCAATTAATTATGTTATTATCTAATGCCGACCAATTTGAAAAACATGTCGCTGAATTAGAGAAACTATATCCCAAAGTTCCCAGTATCGGTTGTATTGGAATGAGTTACGATACCCGCATCGTGGAAAAAGGCGTCGGTATCATAGCATTTACCGAAGGCGTCAACGCGGCAGCCAATGTTCTGGAAGAAGTGTCCACAATGCCGGTAAAATACATCGAGCGGCTGCAGCAGGATTTAAGAACCATAAACGCTTCTTCTAAAGATACCGTATGTATCGACTTCTGTTCCGGCAATGACGCCTGCGTTTTAACGACCTTTTACAGCGTTTTGGGACCGGAAAATATTTCTCTCGTCGGCGGAACCGGTGATGCCGGCAAAGTGTCTGCAAACGGTAAAATATATCAGGATGCGGTAGCCTATGCTGTCATCAAAAACAACAATGGACGGGTAAAGGCATATAAAGAAAACATATACCATCAGTTGGGCAGCTATTCTTTTATTGCCTCCAAAACAGACAAGGCCAATTATCTGATTGGAGAATTAAACGGCCGTCCTGCCAAGCAGGTATATCAGGACATTCTTCATATAACGGAACAGGAGATTCAGACGCAGACCTTTAAAAATCCTTTTGGAAAACTTAACGGGCATGATACCTGTATCATCTCCATTAAGGAGGTCACAGGAAGCGGGCTTACCTGTTTCCGTCAGGTAAACGATTCGGATGTTCTTATCATGCTGGAACTTGGGGACTACAAAGAAATCGTCAGGAATACTATCCAAACAATACATAAAGATTTCCCTCATCCTTCCGCGGTATTTTCCGTAAACTGTCTGTTCCGGTATCTGCTGTTTACCGAAAACAGTTATATGCAGGACTATTTGAAAGAAATGGGCGCTTTAGGAAATCATGTCGGTTTTGTCGGATACGGAGAACATTATAACAACCGGTTCGTAAACCAGTCCATGACATGCGTCGCATTTGAATAGGGAGGATGAACATGGTGTTAAAAAATAAATCACGAAGCAAAGAAAAAAGCCTCAATCCGGTGCTTCATGTAACGGATAGTCTGAAAGTATATCAGCAGGACCTCGTACAAAATGAAGTAACTTCTTTAAAAGAGCTGAGTCTCGTAAGCAGTTCCTTCGGCCAAGTCCTTTCGGAGGCGGACAGATTCCAGCAGACATTGCAGGATTTTGACCAGACTTTTTCCAACATCAATCAGGTATCGGGACAATTTGCCACCGTCAAGGAAGATATTTCCCAGTCGGTTGTTCAGGCGCAGAACGGTGTGGAAGAGTTAAAAAACAGTTCTATGCAGGTAGAAGCTTCTTTCGGAGAAATGGACAGCACTTTTACGGATTTCCAATCCTCCGTTAAAAAAATTCGTTCCTATATGAACAAGATTGTATCGATTGCCGAACAAACCAATATTCTTGCGCTGAACGCGTCGATTGAAGCGGCCAAAGCCGGAGAAAGAGGAAAAGGATTCTCGGTAGTTGCCAATGAAGTAAAGTCACTGGCGGATGAAATCAAAGAGCTGGTTGCAGAAGTAAATTCCGGTATCAACGATGTAGAGCAGGGAACCGAAAAACTGAATGCAAGCATTAACATTTCCCATCAGGCGTTGGAGCAGAGTCTCAGTAAAGTAGAAGAAACCTACGGCATGTTCAATAACATTACGGAAATGGCAGAAGAAGCCACATCGGTGCAATCGGAAATCAACAACGTTATCGATGATTCCAAACGGTCTCTCCAGGTATTGTGCAGCTATTTTGATAAAATCAAAAAACAGTATCAGGATGTAGTGCATCACATTAACAATGCCAGAATTTTGGGAACCACAAAGAGCAGTATGTTTGAAGATGTAGACAATATGCTTTCACAGATTCCACATATTATCAGAGATTACATCGGAAAATAAAAATCATCAACAATAAAAAGCGGCTCATTCACGATGAGACCGCTTTTTTGTTATCATGTTCGATTATGTATGTTCCGTCTTATATATCTCCACATCGGCAAGCAGCTTTTCCCAGGCTTCTTCATGGTCTACATAATAGACGGGACATTTTTTTCCGCCACAGTCATAATGCCGCAGGATATCATCATTTCCCAAATGGTACTCCTGCTGCAGCCATGCCAGAAGATGCACGAGGGAATCATACGTTTCCTGCGTAAATTGTCCGTCTTTATCCAGATAGCAGCATTCAATCGAAATGGAATCCTCATTTCTTGTCATAACCGCATATGCCTGTTCATTAAGCGGCATGCACTGGATGATTTCCCCCTCATAGCCAATGATAAAATGCGCGCTTGCCGACCGTTCCTGCGTCTCGGCCAGATTCGCAAAATAACTTCTGTTCTGTGCCGCGCTCGTACCGGGATTCGCCGTATAATGCACGAAAATACTGTTTACCTGCGGCAGAGTCGTTCCCGGCCTTGAAAAATCATTAACATTCAGAAAGTCTTCTGAAATGGCCGGCGGCGCAATTCCGCCTTCCTTTACATCCTCAACGACGATGGAATTTACCTCCGGAACCGGCTTCCGCTTTTCATCATCCCTCGTATAATCATATACCAGGTCTACTGCCATATACGCTATCATCAGGCTGAATGCCATCGTGCACACGGCAATGGTGCGATGCAGATACCCGCGCCGTTTTTTGGCCTTTTTCCGCACCTTCGCCCGCGAATTTCCATACGGTTCCTCTATCCAGTCCTGACCGATTATTTCCACATCCCAGTCTTCTGTGGCCGGCCGCTGCACTCTTCTGCGCCGGACAGGCTCTTCCATCCTTCTTCTGCCGACCTCGATTGGTTCCACTGTTCTGGGTCTTCTGCCAACCGGCTCTGAAGTTCTGTCCACTCCTGCTTTCCGTCGAATTGGTTCCGCATTCCGGCTGCTATATCCAATCGGCTCCGCGTAACGTTTTTTTCTGACCGGTTCCGCTCTCATTGTTGACCCGGATGGCCGGCCGCCGCGGTATCTTCCGTCCTGATACGCATCTTTGCCCGGATAAAGGTCAATGATGTCCACATCACCAGGCCTTCTCTTTCCTTTCCTTCTCGATGGCCTGCTGACTGGCTGGTCCATCTCCCATAACGCAATATCCGCTTTTCTCTTCTGTAAACTCCCTTGCACGATATTCCCCACCTCTGCACACAACGCTCTGCCTGATTAATAAGTGTAATTATAACAGACCTGTCTTTAAAAAATCTCTAAAGATTAACATAATATATTCTATTCTATTATATTAGAGTGCAAAACTGTCAAAAATGTTTCAAAAATTTCTTAAAATTTCCTTAAATTTTTACTCCAAAGCATTCATTTTGTCATCTTCCAGATATTTCAGCGCCCGGTTATACAGTTCCGTTATCGTTTCTTTCGATTCCGAACAAGGATAAAGCGTCCCGAAAAGCGCTTCCATATCTGTTCTTTCATAGCTGTACATCTCACTCTGCATCTTTGACGGGTCAACAGACGTCCCCCCTCCTGTTTCCTGCAAATCGTAGATTCGTATATTGCATATCTCCAGATTTTCTACCGCCGAAAAAATCAGCGCCGCCTCCAAAAAGAAAATATCCGAATCCATCCGGGCTGTGTCACCCGCTTTGAAATGGTAGTGAAGTGTCGCCTCGTAAGGCTCCGAAGATGTTTTCAGTTCCAGAAACTGATAGCTCAATCCTTCCGCAGACGGCAGAGAACCCGCTATTTGCGACACCCGGACGTTATCTCCGACGTAAGGCGTCCGGTTTTCCACAAGTATGCTCAAAGTCTCTTCCATCGCTTTCCTGCTCACATACAGTACGATAACGTCATCCGCAAGCTCTTCCATTGACTGATTCATTTCGTACAGTTCTTCTCTGACTCCCGAAGCCGCCTCCGCATTATCGGCCGGAATGTACAGGTAACAAGGTTTTTCGGCCGGCAGCAAGACTTCCGTCGTAATCTGCTCCGTCGGCAAATACTCAACGCCGTCCTCTATTGCTTCATGATTCTCATCCCCCACCGTGACCGCATTGTAGTCTTCATTTTCGTCATAGGGCAGATAAATAACATCTTTTTCCACCAGTTCCGGCGCCGGAATTGCCTCTACATCGCCGGATGCTTTCCATGCCGCAGTTTCACCTGCCGTTTCCACTTCCGGCAAAAAATAATCCGTTGCCGCCTCATTACTGTCCGTACCGGGCACGCCTGCAATACTGTCATTACTTTCCGCGCTTTCTGTACCGTTTGCAAAATAGCTATGATGCATTATTTCCGTCCCTTCCGCATCCCCCGTCATAAAACTGTTCAGGGCATCATTCGAACCATAACTGCCAATGAGAACCATTTCTTTTCCTTGCGAAGCAAGCGCAACCGCCTCTTCATAATATACCTCGCAGAACCGGCCCACTTCCAGACCGGAATCTTTGTGATAAACGATAATATCTGTATCGTTCTCCTCCCGGCAGTATGCCTTTCCGATAAAAGAATCCGGGAAAGTTATCTGAAAACAGTCCGTTGTCACAGTCATGGAGCCTTCTCCTTCCAGCAGAGAAACGCCTTCCGGATAATCTTTGGACTGCGTATAGGTCAACACGACAACAACTGCAATCGCGATAATCATCGGTACGATAATAAAAGCCAGCCTTCGGGGAGATTCTGCAATTCTTTGAAGCCTTTCTTTTATGCCCTTTGCGTCCGCAGTCATCGTGGTCGCCGTGCATACCATGTCTTCGGCTTTTGTTTTCCTTGTAATCAGGGAAACGAGGGTCTTTCCATAGGCAATCCGCTCTTCCTCCCCGAGCATCCGGACTGCCGCCTCGTCACAGGCCAGTTCGCAGTCTTGTTTGGATAAAACAGCCGCAAGCCAGACGAGCGGATGAAACCAGTATACCGTCAGCAAAATGCACCGAAGCAACGACCACAAAATATCCTTTTGCTTATAATGGCAATACTCATGCGCCAGAATATGCCGCACGCCGTTTTCATCTTCCGTCATATCTTCCGGCAGGTATACGGCCTGTCTGCCCGGCATTCCGTACAGGCAGGGAGAAGATAATTCTTTTGTCGTATAAACCGGCAGTTCGAATCCTTCCCTTTGATATCTGCGGCGGCTCTCATACAGCCTGCGCATAAATCGAAAATTAACGGCAATCATCCAAAAAGCGATTGCTGCCATCCCCAAATACCAGACTTTTTCCAGGAACCTGAGCCACATGGTCTGGTCAGTCAGATAAGTGACAACTTTTCCGTCAGCATTTTCTTCCGTCAGAAAGGGAAGTCCTTTCGACGGCAGACTTCCCTGCACAGGCTGCTCCGACGGCCTTATATATTCCTGCGCCGCTCTTTCCATCCGGTCCGCTGCATTCAGAACGCTGTACGCGCTTTCCGGCAGCAGATTGGGCCAAAACACGATTATTCCGGGCATGACCAGCCTGATGGCCACAACCAGCCAAAGCATGTACTGCAGTTTCGCACTGATTTTCTTTCTGCACAGCCTCCGAAGCAGAACCATACACAAAATCAATACAGAAGATGTTATAATTGCATCTTTCATGATGAACTCCCCTTCTTCCCTTCATCATCTTTTTCTGCCTGTTCCAGTATCTTATAAAGCTCTTCGATTTCTTCCTGTGTCAGCGCCTTGTTCGTTACCATGGCGTTGACCATCATTCCGATGCTTCCCCGGTATACCTTATCCAGAAAACCTCTCGTCTCCCGGATAGAGACTTCTTTTCTGGAAACGACTGGATAAAACTGTTTCGCGCGTCCCACTATCCGGTATGAAACAGCTCCCTTTTTCGTCATACGGTTCAGCATGGTAATAATAATATGTTTATCCCATCCGGTTTTTCCCTGTAAATCCGCTGTCAACTCCGTAATTGTTGCCCCCCCCTCCTTTTCCCAAAGCACATTCATAATTTTCCATTCGCCATCCGATAAACTGACATTTGTCATATGAGTACCTTTCCTTTCTCTCTGTCAGGTATACTTCCGTATACCCAATATAGCATGATGGTATACATATGTCAACCTTTTTGTCGGACGGTATGAGCTGAAAGTGGCCTGACTGGAAGAATGGCCACAAAAGCAAAGCGGATATTGATTCGCCATTTCCCCGTTTCGAATCAATATCCGCCGTCCTCTTATTCAAACCTCATCGCCCCCCGGAACGCCACTTTCTTCTGCCCGGACACGATTTTCCCAATCTCATAACATTCGTAGCATCTCGCGACGCTTTCCATGACTTCCTTCTTTTTCTCCTGAGAAGCAACGATTACAAGCCCAACACCACAGTTAAAAGTAGAAAGCATTTCTTCTTCCTCTATATTTCCCATCCGCCTGATATAATCAAAGACCGGGAGCGTCCTGATTTGCGAAAGCTCGATTTCCGCACACATTCCGTCCGGTATGATACGGCACAGATTTCCTTCGATGCCGCCTCCCGTAATGTGCGCCATACCGTGCACTTTATCGTTGATATGTTTGATTACTTTATAGTACGGTGTATGAGGTTTCATAATCTGCTCGATAAACGTTTCTCCCGCAACTTTATCTAATTTCATCTGCGGCATCCGGTCCATCAGCATTCTGACAAGAGAATAACCGTTTGTATGCAGTCCGTTAGACGCAACGGCAAGCACCGCATCACCCTCCCGAATCGCAGAGCCGTCAATCACCGCCTTTTGAGAAATGATACCGGCGATACTGGAAGTCAGAATATAGACACCTTTTTCCACGACCTGAGGCTGAACGGAAGTTTCCCCGCCCACCAGCGCACATTCGTTTTCCCGGCAGGCTTCGGAAATTCCCCGAACGAATGATTTAATCGTTTCTTTCTCCGCGTTTCCGCAGACAATCGTGTCCAGAACCGCCAGCGGTCTTGCGCCCATCACCGCAATGTCATTTACAAGATGGTTAATCATATCATGGCAGATGGATTCACAATAGCCGTACTCCATCGCCAGTTTTTGTTTGGAACCGGGTTCTTCGGCTTTTAGCACGAGCGCCGGCTCAGATATTTCGGGGAACCGGATATCGTATAAGGAAGCAAAAGGGCCGAATCCGTTCAAAACCCTTACATCTTCCGTTTTCAAATAAACGGCCATTTCTTTTTTCATGGCGTCCGTATAGGAAATATCCACGCCGGCCTTTCGATAAGAAAAGTTTTCGGCGCTTTTCTCCCGCCCCGCAAGAATCTCATCCACCGTCACATGCAGAAGGCCGGCCAGCTCCACCAACATTTCCACATTGGGAAGCGTCCCGTTTTCCCATTTTGAAACCGCCTGAAAAGACACCTGCAGGCTTTCCGCCACTTCCGCCTGTGTCATACCCGCTTCTTTTCTTTTTCCCGCTATAAAATCCGCAATCCTTTTATTGTCAAGCATTTGAGCAACCTCCCATCTGTCCGCATTTACGGACATTTCACCTTAGCTTAACATCGCCCGTGCGTCCCGACAATAACCGGATTTTTGAAATTCCGCCCCGAACTCTACTGCCCGTTGATATCTTCCCAGAAAACAAGCGTTTCAATCGCTCCATTTCCTTCCCAGGCAATCTGGCCGAAGTCATAATAGAAGACAATGCCCTGTTCTGTCAGGTAAAAACCCGAATGCCATACGCCGTCCTGACAGGCCTGATATGCGAGGTAAGAGTTATACCAGCATTCCCCCGCCGTTTCTTCCTCCGCTGAGCCCACAGGAAATTTACAAAATCCCTGTTCTTCCTTAAACGCCCGGTCAATCAGCGCAATCCAGTCTTTCTCCTGAAGCTGCGGCGCAATCTGCTGCAATCCAGCTTCTTCTCCCGTATTCACGTCAATTGTATAAGCGTACATTCCCGGAAAAGCGCTGACGCCGCCCGTAAAGTGTTCTTCCATAAATACAAGACTGCAATATGCTTCATCCAGATATGTTACAGCCCGAAAGTCCATATAATCGTGCGGATAATTCCCGTATTGATAGTCCTCTTCCACCGTTTCATACTTTACAAGCAACTCGCCGCGTGTCTGCCATGCCTCTGTGATTTCCCGTTCTTTTTCTTCCAGAAACAGATTGACTTTCTCCGCTCCGTACTTCGTTTCGTCAAGACGGAAATTCCGATAACGATACCGGTAAATGTCCTCGCCGTTTCCATCCTCATACGACGCTTCCGTCTCCGTCAGTTCTCCATATTGTTCTGCCGGATAAGGATTACAGGTCCGCCAGAAATTATCCGTAGCATGCGCTTTCTTCCGGGAATCATCCGACGTACTCCATGCCCCCGTTCCCGGTCCATTGCCCGACGCACTCCATGCTCCCGTTCCGGAACCATTGCCCCACGCATTCTTGCTTCCCGTCCCCGAATTCTCCTCCTCCGGATAATAGTCCGCCGTATATGCCTGCGCCTCTTCCGGAAATTTCTGATATCCCATATAAAGATAACGGACCGGCGTCAGGGAATCGTTTTCGGGGCAGAAAACGGAAATACTGTAACCGGTAAAATACTGTTCCTCTGCCGAAGGCGTTCTTTCTTCTCCCGCATGGTTCAAATAGAGGATTCCTTCCTGACTGTACCATTCGCGGATTCCGTAATATAAAATGCCAAAGCAGGATTCTCCGCTCCACCGGGCGGTTGTTTCCGCAAGCGGCATGACGGAAACCGCTTCGACGAGCGGCTGCAAATCCTTATCGGCATCGTAAGGCGCTTCCGCCGCTCCATGCAGATAAACCGTTATTTTTCCAGAACTGCCTGACGGATAAGTGATTAAATAACTGTCAGTAAAATTGCCGTTTTTATCATACCCATACAGCATTGTATCGAATGACTGGATTTCTCCGTCCGGCGCAAAATGCAGATTGAAGCTGGTCGCCAGGCACAGCTTTTCCGGCAGTTCCACCTTATGACGGACATCTTCCAGAATCCCTTCTATCCCCGATTCATACACATTATCATGTTCCAGCAGGATGCTTCTTTTATTCCGCAAATCGCTCAGAATCCAGGAGAGCTTTCCCTGATAGGGTATCGCGCTTCTGACTGCCAGAAATCCGCCATACAGTGTGATGGCTGCCAACAGCATCCCTGCCGCCGTCTTATAGGTCTTTTGATAAGTGCCGCGTACGGTCGATAATTTCAAATCCAGAAAATGTTTCTCTTCCGAAGGAATTTCCCGCAAATCAAGCACGAACACTGTCTTATCCCGTAAAAAAATCTGGCAGTAATCCTTTCCCCTGATATGCCACTTGACATCTTTCTCCGCAAATACTTTTTCCGTCCGGCGGCCTGTTTCCGCTCCTGCATCTTTTTCTGTTTCCGTTCTCGTATCTTTTTCTGTTCCGGCGGCCTTCTTTTCTACCGTCTCCGCCGCAATCAGCATATTCCCGTCTGCCCTTAATGTGCGAAAGACCGCCGGCATTTTACGCCCGTTATAACGGGACCAGAGCCAAAGCCCGTAGCAAAGCATACAAAGCCACCAGAAAAAACAACAGAGAAGAACCTGTGTATTCGGAAAAATTCTGCCGAACCAACACAGGGTATACAAATAATACCATGTTATGCCGTAAACAATGACATTGAGCGGCCTTGTCAGCACATGATACGCCGTTTTGACAAAAAGGGAGCCCCGGCTATTTTCTGATGACAATCCCCTTGTATTCCCATGTTCTTCCCTCGTCTTTCGATTCGTATCTGGCTTTGGCCCCTCCATATTCCGAATACTCCTCCATTCCCACATACAGATACAAGATGCCGTCTTTTTCTTCCGGTGCGTATGCCATACAGTAATATTCCGGCGCTTCGGGAAGATTCTGCCTCTCCCATGTTTGTCCGCCGTCTCCGGTCCGCCAGACTTCCGGCCTCTCCGAATCCCGGATTGTCAGAAATCCTACCCGATTGTTGATGAACACCGCACCCGTCGTCAGGGAATGGCCTTCCGTCATCACATTCGGCCCCACGCCTGTCACACGCTGCCACGACTTTCCGCCGTCCGTCGTGTGGAACAACAGTGTCGCTTCCTGCCAGACAACACGTTCTCCCGTAAAAATCAGGAAGCCCTCCTGACTGTTTTCCGGAAAGTCCACATAGATTTTTCTGCCGCCGAAATAGTTCTCCGTCACGACGGATTTCCGAAAGCTCTGGCTTTCTTCCTCATAAAAGACAACAGAAATGGGAACGGCTCCGCTTCCGCCAAACGCAAAGACAATTTTCTTCTCATCCACCTGATAGCTTCCATCCTGTAACGAAGTCAGCCTGCCGTCCATATCGTCTCCGCGCCCGTACAGTTCTTCCAACGAAACCGGCACTTCCTGAAATATGCCGTCCGCCCCGCTGACCCGCAGAACGCCTTCTCCCGTATCGACCTGATAAGCGTTTTCCGATACCGCTCCGTCAGAAAGAATATGCGCTTCCACATCGTCGATTCCGTATACCAAATCGCACACGGGAACATCCTCAAACAGTTCCTGTTCGGCATAGGCCCGCAGAACTTCTTCCGTCTCCGCAATCCCTTCCAGTTCAAAAACATAATCCTGAACCATGCGTATTTTGGCCGTCCAGTTAAAATACGCATAATACCCGTCTTTTTCCCGCGCAATCTGCGCCCGGTCGAGCAGCTCTTCCGGGAACTTCATCAATTCTTCTTTTTTATATCCGATATAATATCGGAAAATGACCGCAAAGACCGCTTCCTTCTTGTCTCCCGCCAGAAGACGGCTGGAAACGGATTCCAACAGAGTATACATGGACTCCTCCGGGTTCCATTGCGCTGCCCATTCCTGGTCCACATAATAAGACAGATACCGTTGAAGCAGCAACGGTACGGCATCCTGGTATCTGTCCGCATCCTTCAGCCGAATCTGCCAGGGCCCTTTTGCCGCAAAGGGAAGCTCATCATACTCTTTTTCCTCATAAACATCTTCTCTCTGCCACTCCAGAGAATAAGCGTCCGCAGAAAGCGGCTCCAGTTTTACCATCTCCGCAATCGCTTCCGCAGAAAAACATGCCGGCATTTCGTATCCGTCATAAATGGAATCTAACGCTTTTCCATTCTCATCATAACCGTATTTTTCCGCCTGCAATCGTTCCTGCTCCGCCAACACCCGGTCATACATCCTCTCACCGACGCGCCAGAGGCAGAAAACCACGTCCATAAGCAGTATAAAGATTGCCGCAAAAGCAACAAAATCCCACTTTTTCTCTTCCGTCATAATCGCGGAAATTCTAGCCTTCATCATGCGCTTTCCATGATAAAAATATGCCGAATAGGGCTGCCCCTCCGCCCGCGCCTGTTCCATGCAGTCAAGCAGCGCCGCGCCGTACTCCTTCCGTTCCGCCATATCCCGGCCTTCCACAACCGCCTCATCGCATGCCACTTCCACATCCCGGTATCCGGCCGCTTTCAGCAGATATATGAACGGCTGGAACCACAACAGACTCTGCATCAGCAGCAAAAACAGCTTATAGAATGTGTCTCTGTGTCTGATATGATAACATTCATGCAGAAAAATAAAATGCAGTACCCGGCTGCCGTATTCTTTTTCCGGCAGAATCAATATCGGCTGCC
>CAJTRK010000011.1:39307-39582 GCA_910578475.1 uncultured Lachnospiraceae bacterium
AAGCCGATGACAAAAGGCTCCCGCACTTCCCGGCTTCCGTACAGAAAAGACCTTTCCGAGCCTTCTTTTTCAGGGTCATACAGGCCCGTCTCCTGCGCCGCCTCTTTGAAGTTTTCTCTGACAGCCTCGTCCGAAATGATGCTGAGCCGGCCGATGCAGTTTCGGCGGAACCGGATATAATGCAGATAATGGAACAGCATCACAAGAAATGCCGAAAACAGCCATGCCGGAATGACAAGCCGCCTCCATCTGTTATAAAGCAGATACGGCAGGTG
>CAJTRK010000011.1:39592-99986 GCA_910578475.1 uncultured Lachnospiraceae bacterium
CTCTTCCGATCTATAACTGCACCGCCAGAATTGCCCATATGATTTTTCTCCACTTTGCTCTCATATGAATCATCCATTCTCACTCATCCCGCTGTTCTGGGCGCTTTTTTCTTCCAGAAACGCGCGCAGGTCATCCATATCCTGTGTCGAAAGTCCGTCGCCGTCATACAGGGCGGTTACAAAATTTTTCAGGGAATTTCGATACATCTTCTGTAAGATATTTTTGCTTTCCTTCTGCAAATATTCTTCTTCTTTCACCAAAGGCGTATACCAGTTCACCTTCCCGATTTTTTCGATACGGACGAATCCTTTTGTTTCCAATCGGTTCAAAAAAGACAAAATCGTCGGCGCAGCCACATCCTTATGTAAATGCTCTTCTATCTCCATCCGGTTGACCGGCCCTTCATGTCTCCATATAATCATCATAATTTCCAGTTCCGATTCCGGCAGTCGTTTCATCGCTGTGTCCTGTCCTTTCCTCCTGAGCCCTTCGCCCATGTTATCAGTTCGATACATTCTTTTTCTACATTTGTCTAATATTATATCAGATTTATTGTATATTCTTTTTTATGGTTCGTCAAGCGGTCCTGAAATTTTACCGTCCCTGTTTGCTGTCCCCTGAAACACTTCTTACACTAATAACGCACAATTTCTCCGTTCTTCAATTCTTTTGTCGCGGAAACGATAATCTGGCTTTCGCTGTCCAGCGCGCCTTCCACCGCAACCCAGTTTTCGTTTTCATCCAGAACTCTCACGTTGATTTCTTCCACATAGTATTCCATACCGAGAATGCCTTCCCGCTCTTTTACCACATAGACATAGCTTCTCATATTGTCTTTGTGAACGGCCGCCGGCGGAAGACAGTTCGGATATTTCTCTCCCGTTTCCGTATGTTTCATCGCGCCGGATAAGCCGGGCGTTCCCTTGCCTTCCGGAAGGTTAATATATATCTCATAATTTCCGGGCATGCTTTCGCTTTCGGCCAGATAATCGACGGTCACATCCGTTTCCTTGCTGCTCCCGTCCAGCTTCAGACCGACTTTGTCATTTAATGCGACATACTTTTTCTGTTCTTTCGTCAGCATCGACTTGAACTGGCAGGGAACCGTATCGTCTGCAAAAAGCATAACGGCAGAGTCGGGAATCCGCCCTCCCACACTGATAAAAATATCCGTAATCAAGCCGCTGCTCTGCGCCGTAAACTGGCCGTCAATCTCTTTAACCGCCTGATATTGTGACAAATCCGCCTGCATATCGGCCAACTCTATCTGCGTGGCCGCCAGCGTAGAGTCTTCCTCTTCCGGTAAAAGAATATCCTCCACCCGTCTTTCTGCATCTTTCATCGTATTCTCTCTCTGCCACTTCGCATCCGCCTCCGCATATGCCGCCGACTGCAAAGCATCCTTTAAGGCATCATCGTCGCCAGCTTGGTCTTCTATATCAGTCTCCGCTTGATTGATTTCCTCCGCCGCACGGCCGACCAGCGTATCCTGATACCGCGCCTGCGCGTCATAATCCGCTCTGGCCCGCTCTTCTTCCAACGCTTTTTTCTGTCTCGCCAGTTCTTCATTCTGCAGAATCGTATCAATCTGCAACTGCAGTTTGGCAATCTGCACTTGCTTTTCTTCCATTATCGTTTCCAAATCTTCCATATCGATTGTAAAAAGTACATCGCCTTCTTCTACTCTGTCGCCTACCTGTACCATTATTTTATCAATACGCAGTCCGCTGAGCGCCGTCACCGGATTTTTATCTCCCGCGATGACAATTCCCTCAACCTCTACGATATGCTCCACATACTTTTGCTCCGTCTGCACCGTCGTAACAACAGGAAGCCTCGATGCGTATATGCTCTTGGATATAATCGTACACAGCCACATAAGCCCGAGAAAAATAAAAAATCCCGCTATGATTCTTTTCTTTCTGAGTTCTCCTGCTCTCTTTTCTTCCAACATTTCCATTCACTCCTTCTCTGTATTTCTCACCCTAACCGCCCTGATTACGCTCTGCGGACTCTTAAATCTGTGGGGAAAATGCCGCATTTTGGGCATTCTCCGGTGTGAAGAAGATTTGTCAAAGACAAATCTTAGAAGTTCTTGGCGAAACAGCCTTTGCTGTGAGCCTTAGAACTTCTCTTCACACTATTCTTTCAGCCCCGAAAAAATAATCCCCTGTTCCAGATAGTCCTGTCCCCAGACGAACACGAATACCGCCGGAATCAGTGTAATAATGGACGCTCCAAAAGCATATCCCGCCTGTGCCCATGTGATTTCAGGCAGGTAGAGCGAAAGAGGCCAGAGCGCCTTTTCCTCCAGAAAAGCCATCGGCTGTTCCATCATATTCCAGTATTCAAGAAATCCAAGTACCATCGCCGACAGCAGCCCGCTTTTTCCGAGCGGAAGCCCAATCTTCCGGAAAATGGTAAATTCTCCCGCTCCGTCGATTCGAGCCGCTTCAAAAAGCTGCACCGGTATGCCGCGGAACCCTCCGTAAGACAAAAAAACGGGAAACGTGGAGAACACCGCCGGCAGGATTACCGCCTGATGGGTGTCGAGCATACCGAATCTGTTCAGCACCAGATAACTTGACAACATCATGACCTGAAAAGGCAGCAGCATGAGCACGACATACAATGCAAAAAGCGCGCGGCTCCCTTTGACCCTGTAACAGGCAAAAGCCCATGCCGCAGGCACACCCACAAGAAGCTGTCCTGCCAGAATACAGCCGACGACCTTTATGGAATTCCAGAACAATACAAAGAACTGCGGCGTCAGAAAAAGCAGCTTTCCGTAATTTTCAAAGGTCGGATAATCGGGAATGAATTTCCATGTAACGAATTGAAGCTCTTCCGCAAATATCGGGGCAAGGCACTGTTTCAGTTCCCCGTTTCCCATCACGGAACCCGTCACGAGAAGTATTACCGGCAGACATACGAGCGCCGCCGGAAGCAAGAGCAGAACCGTCGTCAGCTCCCGTCTGATACTCCTGATTTTTTTCTTTATAGTCATTACCATTTTTCCTCTCATTCCGCTTCGTAAGCGTCATTTTAATGTTTTCGCAATTATCTTGTCTTTTATTCGTTTTTGTCCCACATCCTCTGTAAGACCATAATGACTGCAAACAGAAATCCGCCGACACAGACGGCCGCGGCCGCCATTTTATCAAAATCCAGATTGACAAACCAGTTATTGAACAGATGCTGCAGCAGATAAATACTTTGTTCCGGATAGGAACCTGCCACGAGGTAAGCTTCCCGGTATATTTTAAATGAATTCAGAAAGGAAAGAATGACTATCGTATAAAGGCTTCCTTTCAGATTCGGCAGAACTACCCGGAAAAAGCTCTGCATTTCGGTGGCGCCGTCCACTCTTGCCGCTTCCAGCATTTCTCCGGAAATGCCCAAAATCCCCGCCAGCCACAATACGACCGTATATCCGGTATTTTTCCAGACATAACTGAATACCAGCACCCAGAAAGCCGCGCTGCTTCCCAGATAATCCTTATGTATTTCTCCCCACAGCCCGCTCCATTCACCGATTTTCGTCAGGAACAGATTCAGAAATCCCTGTTTATAAAAGAACAGTTTCCAGACGATTACGATGGTGGCTGTCGGCATTGCCAGCGGAAACAGATATAACGACTTAATGAGTCCCGCACTTTTGAGTTTGCTGAGCGGCAGCGCGATAATGAGTCCGACAACGACCAAAATCGGAATACAGACAAACGTAAACCGGAACGTATTTTTTACCGCCAGCTGAAAAGCCTGATTGGCAAAAATCGTTTTATAATTTTCAATGCCATTGAACTGTCCCGTCACGGCCGTTGCAAAAGAACGCCTGAACACATCCAGAAACGGGAGCAACACAAACAGCAGTACGCCGGCAATACTGGGCGCCATGAACAGGAAAAAAGCGCTCCGCTGCTTATTCTTTTTCCAAACCAACCTGTGTACTTTCAATTCTTATCCCTCCGCTGCCTTGTTTCTCTGCAGATAATACGCTGACATAGCCGCTTATTCGGCCATATAAATAGAAACTTTTTTCTCTATGGCTTTCATTGCTTCTTCGAGGCTCTTCTCACCTTTTATGTATGCTTCCCCTTCTTCATACACGGCATATTCAATAAAATCGTTTTTGAAGTATGCGGTATCGACCTCTTCCATACAGTTTCTAAACGCGGCGCGCAGCTCCTCATCCGGCCAGTAGACCTCAAGATATACCTGAAGACCATCGTTGTTGCTGAGCATATAACCTCCACAGAATCCATCCTCCTGAACTTCTTTGCTTGGAGACGGCGTTACATATTCTTCAAAGGCCGTTATGTTGACGGGCAGTCCGTAGTAAAGGCTGGTCTGGTTTTCTCTTCCGAAACAGCTTTTTACAAAATCCGCCGCACGCTCCTGCCGATTCGACGCCGTGCTGATACCGAGCAGCGATATTGCCCAAAACACGCTGCCGCCCTGCCCTTTCATCGTTGTCCACGCGGCGTCCTCAAAACCCTCCGTCCGCTGTATTGAAGTCATCATATTAAATCCGTTAAAATTATCGAATACGCAAATCGCACCGTTTACCATCTGCGTTACGCCGCCAAGATAGCTCATCGTATCGGTTCCTGTCCTGACGTCGTCCGTATCGTCATAAGAAGCCCCTTCATAATTTTCATAATATTCGTTCATTTCAGCATATTTTCTGATATCTTCATCGGAAATGCCGTCCATCTGTGCATCATAAATCCGCTTCGTCTGTTTCAAAAACTGTGAAACAGCGTCTTTATTCAGTTCTCCGTCCGCCGTTATCCAGGCAGGCACACAAGACATGGCGTATAACCGCATAATGCCTCTGGCCGAACAAAAACCGAGCAAATCCTTTCCCGGGTTTTCCGTGCGCAGAGCTTCCGTCATATCCGCCACATCTTCGATATCCTGAACCTCCGCGATATATTTTTTATCCGCCATCATGACCGGAATCCGCACTTCACATGGCATGGCACAGACTTTACCGTCCTTACTCACCGCTTCCGTTATGTTGTCAAATATACCTTCCTCCCGGCTGACTTCTTCCAGAATCGGTCCCAAATCAAGCAATAGTCCCTTTTCAAGATAAGAATCCAACGGCATATTGTCAAGCAGCAGCACATCCGGCCCTTCTCCGGCCATGATTCTGGTATTCAGGTTCTTGATTGCATCTTCTTTGGTCATGGAACTGCTGCCATCCATTCCGATTTGAAATTCGATATAGACCTCCGGATTTCTGATTTGGTAGGTATTAATTGCCTGCCGGAGCGTTTCGTTATCTTCCAGACCGTATACCGTAATTTTTTCACTTGGCTTGGCGGGGATGCCGGCGTCATACGCATAATGAACAATTTTTCCGCCTTCGAACAATGCCAGAAATTCATTATTTTCAAGCGGAGCCATTCCCTGTATCTTACAGGAAGGATTCCCGAAACTGCAGAGATTTCCGTCGATAATCTGCTCCATCGCGCTTCCGCCGATTACATGGCGGTACAATCCTTTTTCGCCCGCCAGATAAAGAACATCCTCACCGTTGAAAAAATAGTACAGTCGATAGGTATTGTCGGCTTCATCAGTATCGTTTCTGTCCGCGTAATTCGTGCTCACAAATTCCGTTAAAACTTCATCCTCTATAAATTCTTCTTTTGCCATATCATACAGTACCGGACCGTCAAAGCGGTTTCCGTCTATCAGCATGATATCTCCCTGAAACTGCAAAAGCTCCGGTCTTCCGCCATCCAATGCGAGATACAGTTCGCTGCTTCCGTCTTCCTTCACCTCATAAAGGCTGGAACTGCCGATTGTACTGACAAATATCCGGCCATTATCAGCGACATAGATTTTGTACAGGGAATCATCGTTGTCCAGAATCGGAACATCCACCGGGATTTCCGTATTATCCGGTTTGATAATCAAAACCTGCAGATTCAGCGCATAATCAAACGGCGTCTCCGGCTCGTCCGCTTCTTCGTCAGCTCCCTTTTCATCCATTCCATCTTTGTCTGCCGTTTCATCCTCCGGAGCATCCACCTGCCGGATAAGCGCCACCGTATTGTCCGGCCCGACCGCTATGCTCGTCATAAAAAAGCCCTCTTCCAGCATTTTCGTCTGCAATCCGCTCATAGCCGTCGTCCAGCTTTTACCGTTATCCTCTGTTTTTATAAATTCCCCGTTTCTGTCGGAGATGAGCAGCTTCCCGTCGGACAGCCGGTAAAGGCTGTTTCCTCTGCCGGAAATTTTATCAGACAGGTCCGTGGTCTCTTCCACATAACGTCCCATCGCTTTAAACGATATATCTCCGTTTTCCCCACCGCTTTTATCTGCAGAATTTTCCGCCTCCATATTGCTTGCGACCGTACTGCAGCCGGCAAGAAAACCCATCAGCATTACAAGCGACAGGAGGCATACCGTTTTTGTTTTTATTTTCCCTTTCTGCTTTTTTCCCAATACCATTCCGATAACCATGCCTTTCCTTTTCATACCACGAAAAGAACCGCCGTAATAACGATTCTTTCCGCAATTCGTTTTCTTCTATTCCGCAAGGTACAGCGTAATTCGTTTCTCTATGACATCCAGCGTATCTTCCAGACTTCTTATTCCCTGCAGATACCCGCTTCCCTCTTCATATACGGCATCCTCCAGCATTTTATTTTCGATATAAGGCGTATCGGCGGCTTCAATACATTTCCTGATATCCTCTTTCTGTTTCTCATCCGGCCAGTAAGATACGAAGCTGGCTCTTTCTCCTTCCGGTGTAGACATGCTTTCCCAACCGAAAGCCCCGTTTTCATCCACCAGTTTTTCGTCCGGAACGAAAACCTTCTCGAAAGCCGCCTGATTTACCGGAAAACCGCTCCATATCGTCTCCTGATTCTCTTTTCCAAAACAGAGCCTCAGAAAATCCTCCGCCAGTTCAGGATGCTTTGACGCGGCGTTGATTCCGAGCAGGGTGCTGGCACAGAAAACATTGCTGCTCTGACCGTTCATCACGGACCACACGGTATTTTCATAGCCGCTCACTTTATTGATGGAGGTCATCTGCGCATAGGCCCTCTGCCCATCTAACGCCCCACAGTATATTTTCGTATATTGTGACGTATACAAGAGCGCCCCCGCTCCGGTCCGCAGATATTTGGAACTGTCCCTTGTCTCTCCAAATTCTGCTACAAAATTTTCATTTGACCGGTTATATTCTTCAATAAATTTCTGTGAAACCCCTTCCATCTGAGCGTCGTAAATCCGTTTTGCCTGCTCCAGAAACTCCGCAAGGGCTTCCCTGTCGATTTCTCCGCTTTCCGTAGTCCATGCCGGGACACAGGCCATGGAGAAGAAACGCATGATTCCTTTGGTTGAACCAATCATCAGAATCTCATCTTCCGGATTATCCCGCCGCAGCGCTTCCATGCCGTCGGCAATGCCTTTTAAATCTTTCATCTGCGATACATATTTCTCTTCTCCCGCTATCGCCGGGATATAAATTTCACAGGGCATCGCATAGAGCTTATCTCCTGTCTTCATGGCATCGACAAGATTTCCAAAAAGCGCTTCCTCTCCGTTCATCCCGCCTATCAATGCGCTTATATCCAGAAGCAGCCCTTTTTCGATATAAGCGTCAAGCGGCATATCGTCCAGTATCAGAACATCCGGTCCTTCTCCCGCCATGATTTTGGTATTCAGGTTTTTCAGGGCATCTTCCCTTGTGATGGAACTGCCCTCCGCAATACCCACTTCATACTGTACCATGACACCCGGATTAGCGGTCTGATACAGGGAAACTGCCTGTTGTATCGTCGAATTCTCTTTCAGACTGTACACTTTCACCAGCTCATCCGGCACGGTAGGAATGTCCGCGTCATAAACGAAACGCACCAGCTTTGCACCGGCAAATAAGGCGAGGAACTCATTGTTCTCTACCATTACCATACCTTCCAGCACATCGGTCGGATTACTGAATGTGCAAAGGCTGCCGTCGATAATCTGTTCCACCGCGCTTCCTCCCAGAACATGTCTGTGAAGTCCTTTTGCTCCCGCCAGATATAGTACGTTTTCTTCTCCTACAAAGAAGTACATATCAAATCCGTCATCGGAGCTGAACTTATTTCCGCCGTTATAATACTCTTTGATAAACCCATTGAGCGCTTCATCTTTCTCCGCATATTCTTCTTTTTCAATATCATAGAAAAGAATCGTTTCATAAGAAGTGCCGTCTATCATAAGCAGGCCGTCCCGAATCTGCATAAAACTCGGAGCGCCGTTTGGCACGGTCAGATAAAGCTCACAGCTGCCGTCTTCTTTTACCTCATATATATTATCGCCGTTCATACCGACGAAAACCCTTCCTTCATCCGATACGCCAACCACTCTTGGATACATATCTGCAGAAGGCATTTCCATCGGAATTTCCGTCCCATCCGCTCTGATGACGAGCCCTTCCTGTATGTATTCATCTCCTTCCATCCTGCCGATGACGAGCGCCGTCGTGAAATTCGCTCCGATGGCTATATCAACGATATAACTGTCCGCCTCTTCCAGTTTGCTCAGCCAGGGGTATTTTTCTTCTTCCCATGTCGCTCCGTTATCTTTGGAAACGAGGAACGGTTTATTGCCATCGCTGATAATCAGCCTGCCATCCTCCAACTGGAACAGCCTGTTCCGCCGACCCGAAATATATTCCGACAAGTCCGTGACTTCTTCCACATAACGTCCCTTCGCCTGACTGTCCGCCGGCTGCTGCCCTGTTTCCTGACCGCTGTTCCCGGCCTGCGCAGCGCTGTTATCTGTTTTTTCCGCATCCGTACTGCCTTCGCCTTCTGTGCTCGTGTTCGTCTCCGGCGTCAATCCGCTGTTCTGCGCCTGATTCTGCCCGCACCCGCCAAGCAATGCAAGCAACAGCGAAAACATAACGACTACCGACACCGCCTTCCTGATTGTTCTGTCTATTTTCATATCCAATCCCCTTACTCCTTTCAAAATTTAAACCATCTTCATTCCCTATCACCTATTCCGCCATATACAAAGAAGCCTTTTTCTCAATGGCATCCAGGGTTTCTTCCAGGCTCTGCATTCCCTGCAAATAAGCCGATCCCGCTTCATATACCGCTTCTTCCAGCACAAAATCTTCGATATAAGGAACCTCCACCGTCTCCATAAAGCTCTGTAATGTTTCAATCTGTTTTTTACCGGGCCAGTAAATAGACAGTGCATACACTCTGCCATCCTCATCCATCATCGCTATATTCGAGTATTCCTCATCTTCTCCGATTTCTTCTTTTCGAATATTCTGAAAAGCTTCCCGATTAACTGCATATCCGTTAAACAGCGACGACTGATTTTCCTCACCGAGCATAAGCCGCATAAAGCCCTCCGCCAGTTCCGCGTTTTTGGAAGTTGCGCTTATCCCGATTAATGTCCTCGGATAAAAAATGTTACCGCCCATCAGGGCAAATTCATTATCTGCAAATTCTGTCATCCGCTGCATGGAACATAATGCGGCATATTCATACTCGCCGCTCATGAGAGAACACAGTATCCGGCGCAAGCCCATCAGATAATCCATATAATTCATGTTTTCTCTGGCCATCTCAGAGTCGTTTTCCAAATCAATGCCATATGCCAGCATTTCTTCTCTCAGATTTTCATATTCTTTCATTGTTTCTTCCGATGCGTCCATCTGCGCGTCATAAATCCTTTTTACCTGTATCAGATAGTCTTCCAGCGCTTCCCTGTCTATTTCCCCGTTCTCCGTTTTCCAGTATGGCACGGCAATCATGGACAGCAGCCTCATCGTTTCCGATGCCGAACAGGTTCCGATTAGATTTTCATCCGGCTCCGCTTCCCGCAGTTCTTCTATTGCATCCGCAAAGCCGGCCAAATCCACGGCCTGGGAAGCATAGTTTTCCGAACCGAAAACGACGGGCAGTTCGATTTCACAGGGCATCATATAAATTTTTCCATCCGTCCGGAAAGCGTCCACCACATTTTCAAACAGCGCGTCTTCTCCGTCCAGGCTGTCGATTACCGGGCTTAAATCGCGCAGCAGTCCCTTTTCCGCGTATGAGTCAATCGGCATATTGTCCAATATCAGGACATCCGGCCCGTCCTCCGCCATCATCTTTGCATTCAGGCTTTTCAGGGCGTCTTCTCTCGTAACAGAGTTTCCTTCCTCCAAACCTGTTTCATATTCCACATAAACATCCGGACAGGCCATCTGATACATGGTTACCGCCTGCCTGACGGTATAGTTTTCCTTTAAGCTGTATACTTTCAGCGTTACGCCCGGAACCGTGGGAATATCCGGGTTATATGTATATTTTACAACGATTCCGCCGCTGAACAATGCGATAAATTCACTGTTGTCCAATGCCAGCATCCCCCGCAGCGTATAGGATGGATTGTTAAAAACGCTGAGCTTTCCGTCTACGACCTGCTCAATCGCATTACCTCCTATCACATGACGGTGAAGCCCTTTTTCTCCCGCGAGATACAGAATATTTTCTTCTCCCATGAAAAAATACAAATCATAATAACTGCCTCCGTTATCAGACCTGTCCGGATAATGTTCTCTCACAAAATCACGCAGGACGACATCTTCCATATATTCCCGGTTTTCCATGTCATAAATCAGAAGTTCCCCATAATCCCAACCGTCCAGTATCATCAGATTATCCTGAAACTGTATCAATATGGGGGCGGATTCCAGCGTCAGAAACTCTTCGCTGCTTCCATCTTCTTTTATTTCATATAAATTTGCGCCGTAAGTGCTGACAAAAATTTTCCCCTGGTCCGATATCCATACTCTGCGGGGATTTTCGTCTTCTTCCTTCAGCGGAATTTCAACCGGAATCTGTGTGCCGTCCGGTTTAATCAGCATTACTTCACAATGCTTGTCAAACGGATTCTCGTTCTCGGAGGAAACGTCTTTGCCTGCCTCATAAATGACGACTGTCGTATTATCGGGTCCAACCGCCAGATTGACAATGGAATCCTGTTCTGCATACGCTGCTTTCCAACTCCCCGCGCTTTCGTCCGCTTCCCACGTTATGCCGTTATCCCCGGAAATCAGGAAATCGTTGATATTGTCCGTCAGGAGCAGATTCCCGTTCTCCAGCCGGAATATCCGGCTTCCATATCCGGTCCGGTCCGATAAATCGGTAATTTCTTCCACATACCGCCCCATCGCCTTGCTTTCCGGCGACTGCACACCATCCTGTCCCGCCTCGCTTCGGCTGGCTGAGGATGTACCGCTTTCATTATCGTTTATCGTTCCAGGACCGTTCCCACAGCCGGAAAGCAATACCGCCAGCATGGAAAAAGATACAATGACCGCTGATATTCTGTTTTTCAACTTTCCATTTTGCAACATGCCGTCTCCAACTCCTTTTCACACGAATAATCATGCCTTCCCCGGGAACTTCTTTTCATACCATGTTATCAGCTTTCTCTCTAAGAAATCTCTAAAAACATTTAAATTCCTGAGAAAAAATCAGTTTTCCCCTTTCCTGTGTTTTTTCAATCAGATAATGACGGAACAAATTCCTTCGGGAAAGCATCTGTACAGCATAGAGCATAACAGCTCTCCCTCTAAAACAGCTCTAAAAAAAATGATTTTGTTTTAGAGAATAATTAAAGATTCCACTGTTAAAATAAAATATGATATCATAGGGGGAAGAGGATGACGATTATGAGAATATTACTTGCGGAAGACGACAGACAACTGAATCATACGCTGACCTATCAATTGGAAACGGAAGGTTTTGTCGTCGATTCCTGCCTGAATGGAGAAGATGCCCTGTTTTATGGAGAACAGAATATCTATGATGTCATTCTGTTGGACAGAATGCTTCCATATTTAGAAGGAACGGATGTCCTGACATCTTTGAGAAAAAAAGGAATTGTAACACCCATTATCCTGATTACGGCGCTCGGCACACTCTCGGATAAGGTGACCGGCCTCGACCTGGGCGCCGACGATTATCTGGTCAAGCCTTTTGCATTCGAGGAACTTCTCGCCAGAATCCGCTGTGTGACAAGAAGGCCGCATACCCTGACAGACTCAGAACTTCTGACGGTTTCGGATATTACCTGGCTTGCTTCGGACGGTATTTTAAAAGGCCCTTCCGGAAGCTGTACCCTCTCCAAAAGAGAAGCCGCCCTGTTGGAAACTTTTATGCGTTCCAAAGGACAGACTTTGCAGCGCCAGACACTCCTTTTAAAAGTATGGGGGCCGGACAGTGATGTGGAAGAAGGAAATCTCGATAATTATATCCACTTTTTACGCCGGCGTCTGCAGATAACCGGCAGCTGCCTGCAAATCAAAACAATACGGGGCATCGGATACAGCCTTCAGGAGAAATAACCAATGTTCAGAAAAGTGCATATACGGCTGACTCTGCTCTGTGCCGGGATTACCGCCGTTATCATGATTATTATGTCCCTCTGCTATCTCTATGTTTCGGAAACGGGACTCTATCGGAACCAGTTTCAGTCTTTTCAGAACGATATCAATACCATCACGACCAATCTGGAACAGCAGTCCGTCATTTCGATGGAATGGCTGTCCAAAATGGAGGCGCAGGGAAATTATCTTTTCTTTGTGCTGGACGGCGGCGTTCCCTTTCTTTATAACCAGCTGAGCAGCGTACAGGGAAACGCCACAAGGGGCATTCTTCTGGATGAGTGCCGCAATGTTTATCAGAATATGATTGCGAAGGATGCCTCCGTGCAGTCGGAATCTTCCTACCGCTCCTCTCATTTTGAATTTGAATTTGTTTCCGAATCGACTGCCTCCAAATACTTCGGGAGCGTTATTAACATGGGGCCCTATGCTTCTACACTGGAAATCATCGTTCTTTCCTCTTTGCAGTCACTGGAAGAACAAATTCTGGAACAGCGCTTTCATTTTATTTTGATAGACCTGGCCGCGATTATCCTGTTGACCGTCTTTGCCTGGCTTTTTACCGGGCTTCTTTTAAAACCAATCATGGAAAATCATCAAAAACAGATACGGTTCGTAGCTTCCGCATCTCATGAACTGCGCACGCCGCTTGCGGTTATTTTGTCGGCCGCAGAATGTTGTAAAAACGCCTCCGCGGAAAAACGTGAAGGCTTCTTAAAAACCATTCATCAGGAAGGACTCCGCATGTCCTCTCTCGTAAATGATATGCTCACACTATCCGGCTCCGACAATCAGCGTTTCGCCGTATATCCGAAATCAATCGAGCTGGACACGCTGCTGATGAACTCTTATGAGGCATTCGACCCTCTGGCCAGAGAAAAATCCATCACCCTTTCGGTCAGCCTGCCGGATAAAGCGGTTCCCCCATGCTCCGCGGACCCGGAGCGCATCAGCCAGGTCATCTCCATCCTTTTGCACAATGCCATCAGCTATACTCCGGAACAGGGCAGAATAGAACTCTCTCTGTCTCACAAAAAAGAACATTTTTACCTTTCCGTCAGGGATAACGGCATCGGCATTTCCGATGAAGACAAAAAAAAGATTTTCGACCGTTTTTACCGGGTAGAAAAATCCCGAAGCGCCAAAGGGCACTTCGGGTTAGGACTCTCCATTGCTTATGAGATTATAAAAGCACACGGCGGAAGCATCCAGGTAACGGATGCCGAAGGCGGCGGCAGTATTTTCACGATAATACTGTAATGCTTGTACGATAAATCGTTCAAATATGGGCAGCAACTGCAATTTTATATTCTGTTGTTTATTGCTGCAATTCCGCTCCGTATTTTTGATATAATTCCAGTAATTTGTTTAAGTCTTCCTCGGACACGCTTTGTTCCAGATATTGCTGAACTTCCCCGATGGATTCTTCATTGATGCCGTCTTCCACAATTTCCATACAGTCGGAGACAGTCTGGCTGTTCGCATATTTTCCAATAATTTCCTGTGCCTGTTCCTTGTCTTCTTCATCCATATTCGCCACAATTTCTTTTGCCTTCTCGGCCGCCTGCGGCTCGCCCGCACTTTCAAGGGCCTTCTCGATGACCTGCTGCGCCGCCTGTTCGACCACCTTTTCCGTCACCTTATCCTTGACCGTATCAACGATATGACCTTTGCTCAGCATAAAAATCACGACCAGACATGCCGCGATGACCAGACTCAAAAATACGATTTTACCGGTTCCTTTTTTCTTCTTTCTGCGTTTCTTCGCCATATACAGACCTCCCTTCATACGACTGACCTTTTTATTTTACAACAGGGGACATTGTATGGAAAGCTTTTTTATGCTATACTGAAAAACAAATAGGAAAAGAAAAAGGAGAAACTTCCATGTGGTCCAGAGAATCTTTGAAAAATGACGCAAAAATAACGCTTCACAACTGCTTCGGTAACTCTATTCTGGCCTGTCTGGTCATTTCCGCAGTCAGCAATATCGGAAATTTTTCTTACCGGTTCAACAATATGGATTACGACAGAATATCAATTGGCGCCTTATTTACCATTATGATTTCATCGAGTATGATGTCCGTCATTTTGATTCTGGTAAAAATTTTCCTTACCAATCCGCTGACAGTCGGCTGTTCGCATTTTTTTCTTTCTTCCAGAATCAGGCCTTCCCGCGTAGAGCAGGTCGGATTTTGTTTTAAAAGCGGACGATATGGGAATGTATGCAAAGCTATTTTCATGACAAACCTGTTTATCAATCTTTGGTCGCTGCTCTTCATCATTCCGGGCGTCTATAAGTCTTATCAGTACCGGATGGTTCCCTATCTTCTGGCAGAAAACCCAAACATGGATTACCGCCGGGCGTTGGAACTCAGCACGGCTATGATGGACGGTGAAAAATTGGAGGCTTTCGTGTTGGATTTATCTTTCATCGGCTGGTATCTGCTCAGTATTTTCACCTGCATGATTCTTGCGGTAGTCTATGTTACGCCTTATCAGCATCATACCAATGCGGGGCTTTACATTACGCTTCGGGAAAAAGCTATCAACAACGGTCTTGTCAATCCGGCGGAGCTGTATGCGGTCGTAAATCAATAATCTGATATCAAATATTATAGAAAAAGCGCAGACCGAACGGCCTGCGCCTTTATATGCCTCTTAATATGCACGTCCCCAGTAAACCATCTTTTTCGCCGGCTGTCCGCAGCATACGCATACATCCGAAATCTGCTCCTGCTCGAACGGCATACAGCGGCTTGTTACTGCCAGCTCTTCTTTAATCTTCTCTTCACATTGCTGATTACCGCACCACATCGCTTTCACAAAACCGGACTTTTCGTCGAACAGTTTCCTGAACTCATCCATGTCTTTTGCAACATAGGTATGTTCTTCTCTGTGCGCCCGGGCGCGCTCCAGCATCTCCACCTGCATCTTCTCGAGAATTTCTCCCGCCTTTGTCTCCAGGTCATCCAGCGATACTTCCGTTTTCTCTCCCGTATCACGACGGCAAATAACACATTTTCCGGCCTCGATATCCTTCGGTCCGATTTCCACACGAATCGGAATGCCGCGCATTTCCTGCTCGGAAAATTTCCAGCCCGGACTCTTGTCCGCATTATCCACTTTTACGCGGAAACGGCTCAATTTTTCTTTCAATTCGAAAGCCTTCTCCAACACGCCTTCCTTTTTCTGCTGAATCGGTATAATCATAATCTGGACGGGCGCCACTCTCGGAGGCAGCACAAGTCCTGAATTGTCTCCATGTACCATGATGACTGCACCAATGAGCCGCGTCGTCATGCCCCAGGAAGTCTGATGCACATATTTTAATGTATTGTCTTTGTCCGTAAACTGTACGCCAAAGGCCTTCGCAAAACCGTCCCCGAAATTATGACTTGTGCCTGACTGCAACGCTTTTCCGTCGTGCATCAACGCTTCAATCGCATAAGTCGCCACCGCGCCCGCAAATTTTTCTTTATCGGTCTTTCGGCCTTTCACGACCGGAATCGCCAGAACCTGCTCACAGAAATCCGCATATACATTCAACATCTGAATGGTTCTTTCTTCCGCTTCCTGTGCCGTTGCGTGCGCTGTATGTCCTTCCTGCCATAAAAACTCGCGGCTGCGCAGGAAAGGTCTCGTCTCTTTCTCCCAACGCACTACCGAACACCACTGATTGCATAACTGCGGCAGGTCACGGTAAGAATGAATCGTATTCTTATAATAATCGCAGAAAAGTGTTTCCGAAGTCGGCCTGACACAAAGTCTTTCCTGTAACGGCTGCTGCCCGCCATGCGTCACCCAGGCCACTTCCGGCGCAAAACCTTCCACATGGTCTTTCTCTTTATTTAAAAGGCTCTCCGGAATGAACATTGGTAAATATACGTTCTGCACGTCCGTTGCCTTGAACATCGCATCTAACTGCTGCTGAATCAATTCCCAAATCGCGTAACCCGCCGGGCGTAGCACCATACAGCCCTTTACGCTTGTGTAATCAATCAGCTCTGCTTTTTTTACGACATCTGTGTACCACTGAGCAAAATCCTCTTCCATAGAAGTAATTGCTTCTACTAATTTTTTGTCTGCCATCTTATCACTCTGCTCCTTTCTCAGCCTGTGAATCTGTGCCTTCGGATGCTGTAAACGTCAACACAAATTTCTTTGATTCTAAAAGAAGAAAATCCGTTTGTCAACTGTTTCTTCGTATTCCCTCCCCGATTCCGAGTATCATGAAAACAAAAGGCGCGTTCAACACCTGCTGAAAACTTACCATATTATGTACGGTATAAGTCAGAACCGCGGCGGCGCATAAGTACAGCGCCGGCTGCGTCTGCGCCTTTTTAATAAAATTCCGGATTGCCGAGACAAAAATCCCCACATAACCGGACAGTCCCAATATACCCTGATTAACGAGTACCGTAAGCCATTCATTATGCGCATTGGTCAGTCTGGAATTTCCAAACTGCGCATATGCCCGCTCCGCAAGCTCCGGTATGCTATACAGATACGCCGCAAAACAGTCCGGCCCGATTCCGATGATTTTATACGGGAGCGTCATGCTCCGCCAGGCCAATACGCCATCCGTCCAGGTGGCTCCCCGGTAATTTGCCCAGGCATCCTGAAAAACGAAAAGAGGAACATCCTCAAGTCCGAAAATGCCGTCCGGACTGCAGGTATTTACCGTTATCAATGCCACAAATCCAAGTGAGGTCAGAAATAACAGTAAAAAAACCGCTCCGCGTATTTTTTTCCACCGTATAACCTGAAAATTTTTCCGTTCCGTCAGATAACGGAAGAACAAATAAAAAACACCGGCGGCAATTCCCAGATAAAGCGTTGCGTTCGTATCCGTCAGAAAAAGCCCCGGCGCGCTTTCATAATTAACGGTAAGTCCCGGCACATACCGCAGCGCTCTGGCTGTCTGACAGGACAACAGAAACAAAATACACAGTTCCAGAAAACGATACATTTTTCGGTTTTCCCGAAAGGAAAGAGAAAACAGAAATAAAAACATTCCCGCCAAAGCAAGATACGCGCTGCTGCTGCCCTGTAAAACACCGATGAGAAAGCAAATCACGACATACGCTCCCGCCGCCGCGCGCTGCCATACGCTCCTGCCGGTCCAATAAAGCGCGGCTCCAATCGGGCAGAAAATCGACCAATATCCGCAAAACCAGTTGATGTTTCCGAGCGTTGAAATGAAAATCGACATCTGTTTGCTTCCGCCCAGACCGAACAGGTATATCGAATATCTGTTCAAAATACCGAGCAAAAACACAAGCCCGGAACCGAGCAGCATCGCATACGGCATTTTCTCATTCCACTCAAAATATCTGGAAAAAAGAAAATAAATACTGATAAACAGCAGTTGGCTGACCAACCCCAGATACCAGCCTTCGGCTCCCAGAAAAGCTTCTTCCCGGAAGGGCGTACATACATAGGAAAAAAGCAGCAGAAACAAATACCCATATACAAACCAGTCCGTTCCCGACAAATTTTTATAAAACGCCGTAACAGACGGCCTTTTCCCCTGCAGCGGAAACAAAACCACCGCCACGCACGCTATAAGCAAAATCGTCAGCAGACTGATTTTCTGGAAAAAGAAATATTTTATATCCCCGATATTCTGATAGCCGTCTTTCATATACAAAGGGTACAGAAGCATCATTACAAGAAAATAAGCCGTCAAAATGCTGTTTCTGATTTCCACGACAATTTCCTGAAGTTTCTTTTTCCGGTCATCCTCCTGAAGTTTCTTTTTCCGGTCGTCCATACTGTCCGGCTTTTCTTTTTCCTGTATTTCCAACATGGCTTTCCAACTATACGGTATCTATGTATACCTTTCTGTGTTTTCTGCCTATCATTATAAAACGGAGCATATCCTTTCGTCAAATTTCCCGGAGCAGAAGTAGCAGAATATGTTCCAGCGGCAGAATCGTGCCGCCGAAAGATGTCCGGTCATGCTTTATTCAGTTCATATATCACAATCAACGCAAGCGGTCCTTCAATAATCCCGGCAACGCCGAACAATCGGATTCCCGCGTAAATTGCCAGAAGCATCAGAACCGGCGCGATGCCCAACCGGTTGCCGATGAGTTTCGGCTCCAGAAATTCCCGGATGACAATGCAGGCAATATAGAGCAGTATGCAGACCGTCATTCGCAGATAATGTCCGTTTAACAGCTGCCAGACAGCCATCGGCACAAGCACCACACCCGTTCCGATAAAAGGCAGCACATCCAGACAGCCCGCCAGAATCCCCCAGAAAACACCGCCGTAGATTCCCGTTGCCCACAAAACCGCGCTCCCGAATACGGCAATAATCAGTAAAATAATACCCTGTGCCTTCAGGAATGTTATAATATAATGCAGCACCCCTTCCAACGCTTTCCACACAAAAGACATATCTTCCGACGTTTTCAGCCATTGAAGGAAAAGGGCATAGTCTTTTTCCAACAGAATTGCGGCAACCAGTGTAACGAAAAGAAAAGCTACCGCTTCCAGGATTCCCTTGACGCAGGTATAAGAAGAAGACAACATACGCGGAATAACCTGTACCTGAACGTTTTCCATAATAACCGTCATCTTTTCTACAACAAAATTCTCGATTTCATAGCCTTTCCAGCCAAATCTGCCGTCCAGACTGTAACAGCATTCATGCAGAAAAATCTGTAAACGCCGGTACGCCATTTCCAGAAACGCCGAAATTTTTTCCATCTGCATACTGCTGCTGTAACCGAGTATCCACAAAATAAGAGCAAGAAAAATCAGGCACAGAAGCAATACCCCGGCGGCAAGGAATTTCTTTTTCATCGGAATTTTCTTCTGAATGCGCGAAAGCATCGGATAAAACAGCGTAATCAGCAAAAAAGCCACACAAAACGGCGCTACGAGTGGAAAAAGAAAGCGAAAAAAAAGATAAACCAACAAAGTGATAACCCCGCACTTTATCAGTTTATTTTCTTTCAATACCGTAAATTTTATTACTCTTTCTTTATCTTCCATGCCCGATTCCTCCCATCTGCCGTTTGGAATTAGTATGGAAAAAATACAAAAATTTATCAGAAATCTATCTTGAAAATTTCTGGAAAATATCCCCCTCCGGTTCTTTTTGGAAAGACAGCCTCTTTCCCGATTGGGGATGTGCAAAATCGAGTCTGTAAGCGCATAAAGCGACCTGTTTTACCTGTAACGCCCCGGACAGCTTCCTCGTCCGCTCATCGGCATATTTATAGTCTCCCAGAAGGCTCATTCCCGCATGGCTCATCTGCACCCGAATCTGATGATGTCTTCCCGTAATCAGCCTGACTCTGACAAGGGAACAAAAGGCCGGCAGTTCTGCCCGCTTTAGCATTTCATATTCCAACACGGCTTTTTTGGCGCCTCTCGCATCAGAAGGCACAATACGGGACATATTCGTTTGATTGTCTTTTATGAGATAGTCCGTCAGCATTCCTTTTCGAACATTGTCCGTGACCGAATGCAATCCCGCTTTCGACGCCTGTTCTTCTTTCGCTTCCGGTCCATCACCGCTTACTACCGCATAATAATATTTATCCATGCGGTTCTCCACAATCTGCCGGCTCAGTCCGCCCGCGGCTTTCTGATTTCTGGCAAAAACAAGAATCCCTTCTACGGGTTGGTCGAGACGATGCACACAACCAACGTAAACGCCTGCTGCCGGTCCGCTCTGCCCGGCATTCCGTTGACCGGACGCACGGCTGCCGGCAAGATAATTCGTCACTTCACTGACCATATCGCGCTGACCGATTTTTGCGGTCTGTGTCGCGATACCCGCGGGTTTATAGCATACGATGATATCGTTATCTTCATATAGAATCTGTTCTCTCGTCATGGCTCCTCTTATGGCTGCTATTGTATTATATACTCGCAAACACGCGCTATCTCGCTTACCGCCCGATTCCATCATGCGTTTGCCCGTTAATGTTACACGAAAAACAAATGCCGCTTGCGCGTCGCTTGTTTTTCTTTTGTAACATCATATCTTAAAGCGATATCCTACACCCCAGATTGTCTCGATATACTGCGGTTTCGTCGTATCAAATTCTATCTTTTCCCTGATTTTCTTAATATGCACCGTAACGGTCGCAATGTCGCCGATGGAATCCATGTCCCAGATTTCCCGGAAAAGCTCTTCTTTCGTATAGACATGATTCGGATTCTCCGCGAGGAATGTCAGGAGGTCAAATTCTTTGGTTGTAAAAATCTTTTCTTCTCCGTCAAGATAAACGCGTCTTGCCGTTTTATCAATCTTTAATCCTCTGATTTCGATAATGTCATTGACTTTCTGATTGCTTCCCACAAGTCTGTCATAACGCGACATATGCGCCTTCACTCTGGCAACCAGCTCCGAAGGACTGAACGGTTTTGTCATGTAATCGTCCGCCCCGAGTCCGAGTCCTCTGATTTTATCGATGTCGTCTTTTTTGGCGGACACCATAATTATCGGAATATTTTTTTCCTCACGAATGCTCTTGCAGACTTCGAATCCGTCCATTCCGGGCAGCATCAAATCCAGAATGACCAAATCAAAATCTTCCGACATGGCTCTGCTCAGGCCCGCATCTCCCGTATTCTCAATTTCAACTTCAAAATCGCTCAGCTCCAGATAATCCTTTTCCAAATCCGCGATTGCCTCTTCGTCTTCAATAATCAAAATCCTGCTCATACGCCGTTAACCTCCTCCTGTTCGGGTTCCTGATATTTTCTAATTACAAAGTGCATACATGTGCCTTCTGTTTCCTTGCTTGTCGCCCAAATATATCCGCCGTGGTCTTCTATTATTTTTCTTACGATGGAAAGGCCGATGCCGCTGCCTCCCTGCGAAGAATTTCTAGAGGCATCCGTCCGATAGAAACGTTCAAAAATATTCGGCAGGTCTTTCGCTGAAATTCCTTTTCCGTTGTCTTCTATCTCAACCCGAATCGAATCCACTTCATCCAGAATCCGAATATCAATAACGCCGTTTTCTTTATCCAGATACTTTACGCTATTGCCGATGATATTGTTTATCACTCGCTTAAGCTGCTCCGGGTCTGCTATAATCTGTGTTTCCGGCGACACAAGGTCCTCATAATTCAACTGTATATTCTTGGATTCCAAATCGAGTCCGACTTCTTCCACGCAGTCCCCAAAGTATTCGGCTACGTTGATTCGATGGAAATTATAGGGAATCCGGTTATTGTCAATGCCGGAATAGATGGTCAGCTCGTTAATCAGTCTGTCCATATCATTCGCCTTATTATAAATGGTCTTAATATATTTATCCATTTTCTCAGGCGTGTCGGCCACACCGTCCATAATGCCTTCCACATAGCCTTTTACCGCGGTAATCGGTGTTTTCAAATCATGGGATATGTTACTGATGAGCTCTCTGTTCTGTTTTTCATGTTCGAATTTCTCATCCAGCGACTCTTTCAGCCGCAGCCGCATATCTTCATAGTTCCTGTACAATTCCCCGATTTCTCCTTTTTCATCATTGGAGAGCCGGTATTCCAGATTCCCCTCGGCAATCTGCTGCATGGCCGTATTCAACTGATTAACCGGTGTAAAAACGCCTTTCTGAATCCATTGTGTCAGCACCATACTTGTAAAAATGAGAATCAATACAAACGCCAGCACCATATCAATCAGCATTGTCTGGGAAATCAGGGAGCTCACCCGCGTGATAATAAAAAGGCTTCCTTCCGCACCGTCTCCAAAAACAAAATCCAGCTGTTTTACCAGCTTCCGCATATCGTTATAATAATATCCTGTCTCCGAGTTGGGAAAATCTCTTCCGTGCTCCGGCAGCTTTGTAAAAATTCGTTCTGCCGCCTTTCTGTCTCCGGCATAATAGATTTCCTGATTTTTTCGGACAATAATATAGGAAGATTTATTCGCAAGCTCTTCGTTTATTTTCTCCAGATAATCCTGTTCTTCTATTCTGGATGGTTCTTCCTCAAGCTGTTCCCTGACGGCCTGCAGAACATCCGCCGTCATCTGATTATAATTTTCCAGCGTATAGGCAAAGGAAGTATAATTATTGTCAAAAGCGCCGAACTCCTGCTCCGAATTCACCATATAAATGCCGATACCCATGAAAGCGACTGCTGACAGCAAAAGCGGAACTACAATAATAAATATGGAAGTAACCAATAACCGGGTCTTAAATTTCAAAGGCTCAACCTTCTTTCGAAAACTTCTGTCTTGATACTAATATACCATAAATTCAGCAAATATAAATAAAACAACTCATATAATCTTATTAAAAATTTGTAAATTTTTATTTTCTATTGACTTTTTATTTATCTTTGCTATACTAAAATCAGTAATCATTACTAATTTCTAAAATTTGGTTAAAAATAAATTTTTATATGGAGGAAAAATTGGCGCTTAAACACAGTCGGCAGCGACAGGTTATCAAAGATTTTTTAATGACCAGGAAAGACCATCCGACCGCAGACGTTGTATATACAAATGTCCGGCAGGAATACCCGAATATCAGCCTCGGCACTGTATACAGGAATCTGACTCTGCTGGCGGATATGGGTGAAATCACGCGTCTCAGGGTAGGCGACGGCGTAGACCATTTCGACGCGGATACTTCCCGCCATTATCATTTTATCTGTTCCAAATGCGGACAGGTAATCGATTTGAAAATGGATAATATTGATGATATCGTGGATATTGCCGGATTGAATTTTAACGGGGAAATTCAGGGGCACATGACATATTTTTACGGTATCTGCGGAAACTGTAATCAACAGGCTGTTTCAAAAGCCTCAGATTCCCAATGTAATTAAGATGTCAGCTTCACGCTTTCTTACAGAACATCTTAAAATAAAATGATAAAAGTAAAGGAGACTAAACTATGAAATTTGTATGTCAGGTATGCGGTTACGTTCACGAAGGAGATGCAGCTCCGGAAAAATGTCCTCAGTGCGGTGCACCGGCTGAGAAATTCACGGCACAGAGCGGCGCTATGGAATGGGCTGCTGAGCATGTTGTAGGCGTTGCTCAGGGTTCCAGCGAAGATATTATGGCTGACCTGAGAGCAAACTTTAACGGCGAATGTACAGAAGTTGGTATGTATCTCGCTATGGCAAGAGTTGCTCACAGAGAAGGATATCCGGAAATCGGTCTGTACTGGGAAAAAGCTGCATGGGAAGAGGCAGAACATGCTGCTAAATTTGCAGAATTGCTCGGCGAAGTAGTAACCGATTCTACCAGGAAAAACCTTGAGATGAGAGTTGAAGCTGAGAACGGCGCAACCGCAGGCAAATTCGACCTTGCAAAACGCGCTAAAGCTGCTAATCTGGACGCAATCCACGATACCGTTCATGAGATGGCACGCGATGAGGCAAGACACGGCAAAGCATTCGAAGGTCTGTTAAAGAGATACTTCGGCTAAAATAAGTTCTATATCATAAAGGAGGATAAGACTATGCAGAAATATTTTTGTAATCCCTGCGGGTACACTTATGACCCGGAAAAAGGCGACCCGGAACACGGAATTGCTCCCGGAACCGCTTTCGCAGACATTCCGGACGACTGGTGCTGCCCTTTATGCGGCGTAAGTAAGAGCATGTTCCAGCCCTGCATCGATAACTACAACTAAATTTTTCAAAGGGCAGCTGCCATATTTAACTGTGGCAGCTGCCCTTTTTTGTTGGAAATCCCGCTTAAAAACTTTATTCTCCCTGCAGTTCAAAAGTAATGAAAAGTTCTTCCTGATTTGGGTCTTCTTTTGCTTCCACACCGGCTTCCGCACAGGTCATGATTTGACTGCTTATCAGAATATCCGCCGATTGTGTCGTTCCGTCCCGATACTGCACGGTACAGGTTATTACCGTATTATCGAGCATCTCCTGAACGCCCCTGTTCATCTCTTCCAGGCTGTCTCCCCATATCATCTGCTGTGTTTCCGCTTTTCCGGACAAAGCGTTGCATACATTTATCCATGTAGATTCATCCGACTGCTTCTGATAATCCAATGTGAAAGAGCTGTAAAAGACGATTTCATAAGGACACTGCGCCAGCCCTGTTTCATCGTCGTAACAGCCTCCAATCTGCCCGACATTACCTGCGTTTATCCCACCGCTGTATGGCTGTCCGTCAATAATAATACTCTCCCCTTCCGGCTGGACAATCTGAAACGCACCCTGATTGACACTGTATGTTACCTTCTCGATATTGTTTCCCGTGCATGACAAAGGAAGATTGATGCAGTAATCTATATCCCCCTCTTCCGTACCGCCCATTACCCATGATTCGGCCTGTCTGCCGTTAATCTGCGAATTGTTATCGGAACTGACCAGCGGAACAGGCTGCCCTTCTTCCAGTTCCGCCGCCTGTACCTGCAGCGTGAACATATTATTGATGACAGAAAGGAGATTGTCATCTTCCGTTTCCTGTGAGGAAGGAATCCCTTCCGTTCTCGTATCATTCCCCGCGATATCCGTTTCATCCCGGTTCCAGAGTCCTCTCAGGCCGACGACCGCTATAACCGCCGCCGCACAGGCTGCTGCCGTAAGAATGCCTGTTCTCAGTTTTTTAGCGGCGCCTTTTCCCGCCGGTCTGTTTTTTTGTCGTTTCAAATTTTTGTCCGTTTTTTGTTCTTTCATGATGTTTTCCCCTTCCGCCTGAATCATCGAAAAGGCGATTTCTGCTTTTTCCTGAACAATTTCCGGCACATCGATATCATATAAAAAAACATTTTTTCTGCTCATAGGATTCACACCTTCCCTTCAATTCCATAATAGTATCTGGCGAGTTTTGCACGTCCCCGCGAAAGTCTCGTCTGCACCGTACTTTTCGGAATTTTCAAAATTTCCGCTATTTCATGAATGTGATAACCTTCGCTGTAAAACAAAATCATAATGATACGATATTTTTCATCCAACGACGATAACGCTTCCATAAACTCAAGCTTGTATTCATCATAGACTGCCGGTTCCTCATATTCCTCAAGCGGTTCCGTCCTCTGTGCCGTTTTTCTGAGTTGATAACATTTATGAATTAAAATTCTTGTCATCCATGTCTTAAAAAACTGCACCTGTTTCAACGTATCTATTTTTTCCCAACAGGCAAGAATCGCATCCTGAATTGCATCGGCAGCATCTTCGTCATTCATCAGAATTGCCAGAGCGACTTTATACATATCTTTCATATAAAGCTGCATCAGTTCGGTAAAAGCATCCGGTTCCTTCCTTTTCGCTCTTTTGACCAGATTTTCAGTTTCTTTGCTTTGCATGAAGCCTTCCTCCTGTGCGCACAGTAGATTTCAAATTCCTTTAGAGCGTCCTCTGTACATTAGATAACCTGTTTCCCCAAAAAATCCCATCCTGTTTCAAATTTTATTTCTGCACTGATATTTTTCAAGTCTTGTATTCTTTTCCATACAGATTTATACTACAAGTCTACTGCTGAAATGCCTGAAATGCGCCTAAACATATTTAGGATTTACGGCCAATCTTGAAAATACCTCTTCGATAAAATATAATAGGAGGTAATCCTGCGGCCCAAAGCCGGCAGATTAAGAGAAAGGCATGATTATCGATATGGAACAGGGTAAGCAAAAAGAAATACGCAAAAGCTCAAAACCGAAATATAATCAAGAGAACATACGCATTACTTTTCACATGGCATGGCCCTCTATTGTGGAATCTTTCTTCACCGCTTTTGCGGGACTGGTGGATTCTCTGATGGTCAGCTCCCTCGGTTCCTACGCGGTGGCCGCCGTAGGGCTTACGACACAGCCCAAATTTATCGGGCTGTCTCTTTTTTTCGCCCTGAACGTGGCGATTTCCGCTTTGATTGCAAGAAGACGCGGAGAAGAAAATCCGGAAGAAGCGAACCGCATATTGAGCACCGCTATCCTTTTTATTCTGATTTCCGCCGTTATATTAAGCCTCCTGTTCGTGGCGCTGGCAGACCCCATCATTCATTTGTGCGGCTCCACGCCGGAAACGCACGACAGCGCGGTTTCCTATTTCCGAATTATTATGGGCGGTATGATTTTTAACTGCATTCAGATGGGCATTAATTCCGCCCAGAGGGGCGCCGGCAATACCAAGATTACAATGCGCACCAATGTCACATCCAACACGGTTAATATCATTTTTAACTTCCTGCTCATTACAGGACGCTTCGGTTTTCCCGCGCTCGGCATTCATGGCGCGGCGCTGGCAACCGTTCTCGGCACTGTCGTCGCAAGCATCATGAGTATTCTTTCTATTTTAAAGCCCGACGGATTCATCAGTCTGCCTTATATTATGAAAAATAAAATTTTCCCTGCCGCAGTATCTTTTTGCCATCTGGTCAAAGTTGGATACAGCGTCTTTTTTGAACAGCTTCTCATGCGCATCGGTTTTATGATGACTGCAATTATGGCCGCAAAACAGGGAACCGACGCGATGGCTGCCCACCAGGTTGGCATGAATATTATGGGACTTTCTTTTTCCTTCGGGGACGGACTGCAGGCCGCGGCCGTTGCGCTCATAGGACGCAGCCTCGGCGCGGGAAACGAAGAACTTGCCAAAGACTATGGACGAATATGCCGGATGTTCGGCGGCGTCATTTCCGTATGTCTCGCGGTTCTTTATTTCTTCGGCGCAAAACCGCTTATGAGCCTGTTCTTCGTCGAAGAACATATTGTCGCTATCGGCGTAAACATTATGAGAGTTATCATATTTGTCGTTGCTTTTCAAATCAGTCAGGTCGTTTATATGGGCTGCCTGCGCGGCGCGGGGGACACCTTCTACACCGCCATCGCATCCACTGTCAGCGTCACCTTTATCCGTACCATCGGTTCTTATCTGGGCGGTTATGTCTTTGGCTTCGGCATCGTCGGAATCTGGCTCGGCGTTCTGGCGGACCAGATTTCCCGATTCCTCTTTGCCTCGACGCGGTTTAAAAAGGGAAAATGGACACAGATTAAAATATAGCGCTTTATAATTTCTTTATTCTTTCTTTATGGTTTCATTATTGATTATTTGTTCTATATGTTGTATAACAATTATAGACAAGAGAACAGAAAATAATTTTTCCGATTCTGATAATAATAAGTAGATACTATAAAGAAGGAGTGATTTTTATGTTAAGACCAGCATTATTTGACAACCGTAACTATAAACCCATGTTTTTCGATGATTCCTTTGACAAAATGTTCGACAACGCTTTCAGAGATTTTTGGGGTAACAATGAGCTGGAACGTCACGACGCTTTCAGAACGGACGTCATTGACCAGGGCGACAATTACCTGCTTCAGGCGGAACTTCCGGGATTTCAGAAAGAGGATATCAACATCGACCTGAAAAATGACCTGCTGACCATTTCCGCCTCACACAAAGAAGAGAATAACGAGGAAGACAAAAACAAATATATCCGCAAGGAAAGATATTACAGCTCTTATTCCAGAAGCTTTCGTGTAAACGACATCGAAGCGGCCGATATTGACGCATGCTATAACAACGGCATTCTGGAAGTAAAATTCCCCAAGAAGGACTCCGAGAGCAAAGAAACTGTCCGGAAAATCGAAGTAAAATAACTTTCGCTGTAAGCAGTATGGTTGTACCCATTTTAGAGACGGCTTTTTACAGGCCGTCTCTTTTTTGCTTTTCCCATATCTTCTTTGTAAAATCATATTGACATTTCCAGTTATGCAAGTATAATTGTATACAATAATTCAATCTTTTACAAAATGCGGATGAACGGGAGAAAAATGATGAAAAAGATATTGTACAACCAACACACACATCTTCTCGAAGAGAATCAATATGTATATGGATTGCAGGATGTTCCATCTCCGGAGCTGTTCCGGGAAGTTTTTCCCTATGATATGGTTCCGAAGGTTACATATAACCATCGACATGTTCCAATCAATATGCCGGAGGAAATTTTTATCTCCGATACCACTTTCCGCGACGGTCAGCAGTCCAGAACGCCTTATACAGTTGAACAGGTCGTCAATATTTATAAAATGCTGCATCGTCTGTCCGGCCCCAACGGCATTATCCGGCAAAGTGAATTTTTCGTATATTCACAAAGAGACCGGGATGCTATCGAAAAATGTATGGAGCTCGGGTATGATTTCCCCGAAATAACAACCTGGATTCGCGCGACAAAAGAAGATTTCGCCCTCGCCAAAAGCATGGGGATTCAGGAAACCGGCATTCTTGTCAGCTGCTCCGATTATCATATTTTCAACAAAATGGGACTCACAAGAAGCCAGGCAATCGACAAGTATCTTCGCGTCATTCAGGAATGCCTTGATGCCGGACTGCGTCCGAGATGCCATTTTGAAGACATCACCCGGGCAGACTTTTACGGTTTTGTCATTCCTTTTGCCATTAAATTAAAAGAACTTTCCGACGAATATCAGATTCCGATTAAAATAAGGGCCTGTGATACACTGGGACTCGGCGTTTCCTATCCCGGCGTTTCCCTTCCGAGAAGCGTTCCCGGCATTATGTACGGTTTATCCCACTATGCGGACATTTCAAGCGATATGATAGAATGGCATGGCCACAACGATTTCTATAAGGGTGTGGCAAATGCTTCGACCGCCTGGCTTTACGGCGCTTCCACCGTTAACTGCTCTCTGCTCGGCATCGGCGAACGAACCGGCAATGTCCCGCTGGAAGCGATGGTTTTTGAATATGCTTCTTTTAAGGGCTCCTTCGATGGCATGGACCCGACGGTCATTACCGAAATAGCCGATTATATTTCCAAAGAAACCAATTATGATATTCCTCCGATGACGCCTTTTGTCGGGGAAAACTTCAACCTGACCAAAGCAGGCATTCATGCCGACGGTCTTTTAAAAGACGAAGAAATATACAATATTTTTGACACCCGGAAACTGCTCAACCGTCCTCCGCTCGTTGCCATTAACAATACTTCCGGCGTTGCCGGTATCGCTTACTGGCTGAACCAGTATTACAGCAATACGGAAGAAACGATGATTTCCAAAAAAGACCCGCTTGTCCTCTACATTAAAAAATGGGTGGACGAACAATATGAAAGCGGACGAATTACTTATATCACCACTTCCGAACTGGTTTCTTTGGTAGAACAATATCATTCCAGGACAGTCTGAGTCTACTCATATGTTATTTTAAACCGTCGCATTGATGCGGCGGTTTTTCCATATATTACACATAATTTTCATAGCTTGCACATAAAGTTTCCATATTTTTAAGATACTATCATTTTGTCATACAGCCAAATAATGAAGAAAGGAAGTGACATTACCACATGGAGTTTCGCCACGAATGGAAACATAATATTAATATGTCGGATATGATTTCCATAAGGCCGCGCCTGCGCGCCGTCATGCAGCCGGATGAACACGCGGAAAACGGCAAATATGAAATTCGAAGTCTCTACTTTGACAGCCTGTTCGATAAAGCCCTGCGTGAAAAACTGGACGGCGTCAATATCCGTGAAAAATTCCGCATTCGATACTACAACGGAGATACTTCTTATATTCTTCTGGAAAAGAAGTACAAAAGAGGCAGCCTCGGAAGCAAGACAAACGCGCTTATGACCGAAGAGGAAGCACAGAAAATTACGGATGGACATTTTGACTGGATGCAGGGGCATAAAGAACCGCTCATACGGGAACTGTACGACAAAATGACCATGCAGGGACTGCGCCCCAAAACAATTGTCGATTACACAAGAAAACCTTATACATACCCGCCCGGAAATGTCAGAATCACAATTGATTACCACATACACACCGGTCTTTTCCATACGGATTTTCTGAATCCGGACTGCCCGACCATACCCATAAAGGGCGACCCTGTCATTTTGGAAATAAAATGGGACGCCTGGCTGCCGGATATTATCCGCCGCCTCGTACAGTTGGAGAATCGTTCCAGTACAGCTTTTTCCAAGTATGCAGCCTGCCGCATGTATGACTGATTTCAATAGAACAGGAGAAGAAATTTATGACTTTTAACGATATTTTTAAATCAAATTTTCTTGAAAACATTACCAGTGTCAGTATTCTTGACACCTTAACAGCATTAGCGCTTTCCTTTTGTCTCGGTCTTTTTATCTTTTTCGTTTATAAAAAACCTTTTCCGGCATTATGTATTCTTCCGGTTTTGCCGTTACACTGGTAGCGCTGACAATGATTACCACGCTCGTTATTTTAGCCGTTACATCCAATGTCGTTCTTTCTCTTGGTATGGTCGGCGCCCTCTCTATTGTTCGTTTTCGCACCGCAATCAAAGAGCCGCTGGATATCGCCTTCCTTTTCTGGTCAATAGCCGTCGGTATAGTTCTGGCCGCCGGTCTGCTGACGCTGGCCGTCATCGGAAGCCTTTTCATCGGAATTTTCCTTCTCATATTTGTAAATCGCAAAACACACAGGAACCCATATATAATTGTCCTTGCGTGCGCGGACTACGAAAGCGAACAAAAGGCCATCGCATTTTTGCATACCCATGTAAAACGTATTGCCGTCAAAAGCAAAACTGCCAGAAAAGGCGCCGTGGAACTGAACCTCGATATCAGAATGAAAGATGACAATACGGACTTCATCAACACGCTTTCCGAAATGGACGGCGTCAGCAGCGCCGTGCTTGTCAGCTACAACGGTGATTACATGGGATAGGAGGATAGTATGGCAACAAACAGGCATATTGATAAAATCTGCTTCATTGCCTTTTCTTTTGCTCTGTTAATTACTTTTCTTTTTTTTCACGCAAAAGAAGCCGGCGTACAGGCAGTCAGCGCCCCAATCGGCTATGAATCCCTACTGTTTAACACTTCAACCGTACATACTGTCGATATTGTTATGGATGACTGGGATTCTTTTCTGGAAAACTGTACAGATGAAAAATATGTGGACTGTACAGTGGTAATTGATGGTGAAATATGCAGAAATGTGGCAATCCGTGCAAAGGGAAATACATCCCTTTCTTCCGTCGCCAATTACGGAAATAACCGATACAGCTTCAAAATAGAATTTGACCATTATGATAAAGCCAATACCTATTTTGGATTAGACAAACTCTGCCTGAACAACATTATTCAGGACAATACTTATATGAAAGATTATCTTTCGTATCAACTGATGAGCTCTTTTGATGTTAATGCTCCTTTATGCAGTTATGCCTACATCACGGTAAACGGCAACGACTGGGGATTGTATCTCGCGGTCGAAGCCGTTGAAGAATCCTTTTTACAGCGAAATTACGGCAATGATTACGGAGAATTGTATAAACCTGACAGCGTGAAAATGGGCGGCGGCCGCGGCAACGGCAAAAACTTTAAGCAGGAAGATTTCGAAATTCCGGAAGGTTTCGATATCCCAAAAACTTTTATGCCTCCCGATGTATCCGGTGAAAAAATGCCTGATGCGTATAACCAAATTCCACCCGACAGGCAAAACGGTATGTTCAGGAACAACGGTCCCGGTATGATGGGAAGCGGCGACGTATCACTGGTTTATACGGATGATGATTATAGCAGTTATTCCAATATTTTTGAAAACGCCAAAACGAATATTACAAACAGCGATAAAAATCGCCTGATTGACTCCTTGAAACAACTGAACGAGGGGGAAAATCTGGATAATATTGTTGATATAGACGCTGTTATCCGTTATTTTGTCGTCCATAATTTTGTCTTAAATTTTGACAGCTATACCGGTTTTATGGTTCACAATTATTATTTATATGAAAAGGACGGCCGGCTATCCATGCTTCCCTGGGATTATAATCTCGCTTTCGGCGGGTTTATGTCAGAATCCGATGCCACAGCGCTTATCAACTATCCCATCGATACACCCGTCTCCGGCGGAACCATAGAATCCAAACCAATGCTTGCGTGGATATTTGATAATAAAGAATACACGGAAAAATACCACTTATATTTTTCCGAATTTATTTCCGATTATTTTGACAACGGATACTTTACCGATATGATTGACTCTCTGTCTGAAATGATATCTCCATATGTGGAAAAAGATGTTACAAAATTCTGCACTTATGATGAATTTCAAAAAGGCGTGGCTGTCTTAAAAGAATTCTGCCTGCTGCGCGCCCAAAGCATATCGGCTCAGCTTAACGGTTCCATTCCGTCTACGAGTGAAGAACAGGCACAGGATAATTCCTCCTTTATTGATGGAAATCACCTGATTATCTCCGATATGGGAAGCATGGATAATAATATATCCCCTGATTTTTCCCAAAGGCGCAGTTTTTAAAATTGCGCCTCCTCTTTTATTCCGAAGCGGAAAATCTATCCGCACACATCATTAACTCTCTGACCTTTTCCACATCATAATCCGGTGCAAAACGCTCCGCGGCCCGATATATGTTTTCAATCACAGAATATTCCTCTTCCAGCTCATCTGCTATTTCATTTAATTGTTTTCCTTTTTTCAACTTTTTGCAGACTATTTTGGCCAGTAAATACGCTTCTCCTTTTTTTCGATTAGTTCTTCTGTACTGTATGAATTTAACTGTATCAGCTTATAAAAAATCCAGGAGTAAATGGCTCATTTAATCCGTAAACATCAGTATATAGCGTTCCGATACATCTTCGATATCTTCTGCACAAACATTTTTTAAAATCGGCATATTCATATAATTTCTCAGAAACCGGGAATACAGTTCCGCATTTCCGAATATGAGTTTACTGCTGCTGTCATGCACTCGACTGTTTCCTATTTGTCCCGATGTTTTCTGTTTCTTCCTCTGTTCCTGCATTTGTTCCTGTCGGCTTTTTGTGCCTGTTTCTTTTGTCTGCTCATACGCTCCTCTTTTCCGGAATATAATTACCGGAAATGCAGACCATTCCTTTTCACAGGGAAAATGAAATCTTTTCCTGGAAAACAGACAAAATATACCGGCCTGAACTATGAATTACCCGATGATTATCTTCCTTTTTTCTTTTGGGTTTTCCACCATACCAGAATGTATGACGGTTATTCCTGATGAAATATAAGACTCGCACTGACAGGGATATTTAAAAAACCCAAACCCGCATATTCCCGGGTCCGGGCATAAACAATGAAAACAATTTTAATTCCTATTTCGTTTCTTGACGGACTATCACGTTCTTTCAGCCTAATTCGTCCCATGTAAAGCTTTCCGTCGCCAGGTCACAGTACCTTCTTCCCCCGAATGCGGTAAATTTTAATACACAATAATCAGGGTCATTCACACCTTCTTTATAATATATCGTGTCGCCGGGTCTCCAGATTTCTTTCTTAATTTCTTCGTCCTGCAACACCTCCATCATACCGGTCAGCATAATGCCTTCATAGACAAAGCGCCCTTTCTTATAAAAATAGATGCTCGCTTTCGGATTTTTCATGTATTGCTGCGTCCGCATGGAAGACGTATTCGTCGAAAAGTAAAAAGCATTTCCTTCTGCCTTTCTCGGTGTAAACATCGCTTTGACATTCGGAAAACCTTCTTCATCCACGGATGCAATCATTGCGGTTTTCTGCTTTCCGATAAATTCATGAATATATTCTTTGGTTATCATTCTTATCCCCTCCCGATTTTTATCCGGTATATTTCAGCGAAACCTTCAAATACTGCCGGCGTTAAAGATTTTCCTCATATTCTGCCAGCGTATTTCGTATCCGGGCAAGATATTCCTCAAATTCTTTTTGTTCCGTTTCCGAAAATCCCTGATAAAAAAGAACTCCCATCTGTTTCGAAACCGCTTCATAATTTCCCCGCATAGATTTCGCATAGGCCGTAAGAGATATAATCACCTGGCGGCGATTCTCCGGATTCACTTTTCTCTCCACAAGCCCTTTTTGTACCATTCCGTCTATCACGACAGATACTGTATTCCTGGCAAGCAAAGTCTGCCGGCTGATTTCGCCGGCCGTCAGATTATCCTTTTTCCACAAAACAAACAGGATGCGCCCCTGACCGCTGCTGATTTCTATGCCGTTATCCGCCAGCATTTTTTCAAAAATTCTGTCTTGAAGCTGTTTTATCTGAGTAATATAAAACCCGCCCTTTTTTTCCAATCTGATACCTCATTTCTTAATAGAACAATTCTATATAGAATAATTGAAGAATAACATGTCCTCATAAAAAAGTCAATATACTATCCAGATAAATAAACCGGAAATAAATTCTTATTATAAGATATCTATCTCATCCACTTCTTTACAAATTCCTCTGCATATGAGCGAGCGCATGGATGCCCGCTCCTCCGGCTGTTTATAGCGTTCTTCGTTCAGCAGCATGCCATATCCCCAGATTCTGGAATAAATGCTCATGACCAGATATGCTTCTTTTTCTTCCGACAGAGCTTCCCTGTCTTTTAACACATCCGTCAATATCCGCTTTATGACGTTCACCACCGGCATTTCTCCGAACAGTCTCTGCTGCTCCACCACTTCCCGGAAGCGTCTGCTTGTAACGGAATTTCCGGAAATGATATGTATCAGCCGGAATATGCAGTTCGCGTCAGGAACCTGCCGTTCCATTGCAAGCAGAACTAAATTTACTTTATCATAAAGAGTTTTCTCTTTTTTGGATGCTTCATAAATTTTCCCGCAGAATACTTCCACGTTATAACAGATTGCTCTGCCAATCATTTCTTCCTTATCGGAAAAATATTCATACGCCGTGCCTTTTCCAATACCCGCTTTTTTGGTAATTTCCGACACGGTAAGACTGTTCAGGTCGGCTCCTTCCACAAAAAGCTCAAACACAGCCTGATAAATCGCTTTGACTTTCGGCAGATATTCTGTTCCGGAAATTGCATTGTCTTTACTCATTTTCTTTCCCACTCTCCAATAGCAACTGACTGTCAGACTCCCCTTTTTTCTTCCTTCTTTTCCATGTAAAAATATCGTATACGCAGGGAATAACAACAAGCGTCAGAAGCGTTCCGTAAATCAGTCCGCCGATTGTAACTACGGACATAGGTTTCGACATGTCGGCCCCCATATCGTCACTGAACGCCATCGTGCTTAATGCCAGAATGGTCGTCAGCGCTGTCATCATAACGGGACGAAGCCTTGTCTTTCCGGCTGTTATAATGGCTTCTCTTTTTTCCATGCCTTCGGCCCGCAGCTGATTGATATAATCTACCAGCACGATTCCGTTATTAACGATAATACCTGAAAGCATAACAAAACCGATTAAGGCGATAACGCTTACTTCGCTTTCGCTGATGACAAGCCCCATAAAGCCTCCCGTAAAAGCGAGCGGAATCGTAAACATAATGATAAAAGGCGAAAGCAGGGATTGGAACTGGGCTACCATAATCAGATACATGAAGATTAACGCAAGCAACAACATCAGATATACCTGTTCCATCGCATCGGTTATCGTTTCGTTCTCGCCGCTCATCGTAAAACTGTAACCGCTCGGCATTTCATAATTTAACAGCGCCTTTTCCACATCCTCGGAAACAAAACCGATATTGTAGCCTTCCTCAATCGAAGCGGTTACGCCGATGTATCTGCTCTGTTCTGTCCTGTTGACCGATTTGGGAGCCTGTGTACTTTCGAATACGGCAATATCGGATAATTTGATTTTCTCTTTTGTCCCGTCCTGTTTACTTCTTTCGATTTCCAGATTTTTGAGCAGATTCCTTGTCAGCTCCAGGTCTTTGGCATTTTTGACATAAACATCATATTCCTCTATCTCTGTTTCCAGCGTTGTTGCGCTCGTCGCATCGGCGAGCTTTACCTGTATCTGCTGAAAAATCTGCGCCACTGTGAGTCCGTGCTCAATCGCTTTATCTCTGTCAATGATTATTCTGAGTTCTCCGGTCGCTTCTTCCAGCCCGTCGGAAATATCGGTTGTCCCTTCCACGCTGTCCACAATCGCGGCAACGTCTCTGGCAATGGTCTGCAAAGTATCCAGTTCCCGCCCTTTAATCTGAACGGTAATACCGCTTCCGCCAAGCGCGCTCATATCCATCGTCGATGTCTCTATGGATGCTTCCGCCTGGGCTTCTTCCAGAATATCCGCGATATTGGCCTGTATATCTTTTGCAATTTCCTGATTATCCCGTTCCTTGTCTTCCCGCAATGCAATATAAAGCGATGTGGAATTGGTCGCGGAATTGCCGCCTCCGGTCAGCATTCCCATATTAGAAGAGCTCGCCATAGCTCCGACATCCACGACTTCATCCATTTCCATCAGTTTTACCACGACCTTATCCGTTACTTCCGCCGTTTCGGTGAGCGGCGTATCTTTCGGCAACGTTAATGTCATACTTATCTGTGTGCTGTCCATATCCGGCATAAAAGCGGTTCCTTTGGCAAAAGACGCTTTCATGCTGATGAGCAAAAATGCAAACACCAGTATCAATACGATTGGCTTGAAGCGCAGCGATAATGACAACAGCTTTTCATAAGCTCTTATCAGTCCGTTGTACAATCTTCCTTCTTTCTGTTCCTTCGCTCGAGAAAGCATCCCTGCTGCCATCGCGGGCACTACCGTCATCGCGATGAGCAGGCTGGCAAACAGAGAATAGGCAATCGTAAGTCCCATATCGACGAACAGCTGCCGCGTAATCCCTTCCGTAAAGACAATCGGAAGAAATACGCAGACGGTCGTCAGCGTAGACGCCACAATGGCTCCGGCTACTTCGCCCGCACCTTTTACGGCCGCCTCCTTTGCCGAATACCCTTCGCTTCGCAGCCTGAAAATATTTTCAATCACGACGATGGAATTATCCACCAGCATACCGACGCCAAGCGCCAGACCCGAAAGCGAAATGACATTCAATGTGATTCCGCTGAAATACATACATACAATCGCCGTAATCAGGCTGATTGGAATGGAACAGGCTACGACCGCCGTAGGACGCCAGTCTTTGAGAAACACTATCAAAATCAAGATTGCGAGCACGGCGCCAAACAGCACGTTATTCAAAATGGAATCCATAATGAAATCGATGTAGATTCCCTGGTCCATCAATGTAATCAAAATTAAGTCTTCGTTTTCCGCCTTTAACTGTTCGAATTTATCCTGAATCCTGTCGGAAACATCACCCGTGGAATATCCGGTCTGTTTCTGAATCGTAACCATAATGCCGGGCGCACCGTTCACATTGGCATAAATATCATCGGCATTATCCGTCATGAATACATCCGCCACATCTCCGAGCGTGATAACGTCTACGCCGTCCATTTCCGGATTGATAAGAGGCATTTTTTTCAGAGCCTCGATATCTTCCGGCTTATCGCCGACCCTCACAAGATAGTCGATTCCTTCTTCCGTCACATAACCGGCCGGCATGGAAAAGTTCTGGGCCGCCAACAGAGATTTCACCGTGTCTGCCGTAAGAATGCCATTCATATCGGCCTGGTCATAAGCGTTTTCCCTCGCTTCTTCCAAATCTTCCTCGCCGTCCAGAATCTGCTGTAATGCGTCGGAAAGCTGTTCCGCCGTCTCATTCAGCTGTTCCTCGCCCTCTTTTAACTGCTCCAGCGCGGAATCGAGCTGCTCCTGTCCGGCTTCAAGCTGTTCTTCCCCGGCTTCCAGCTGCTTTTCGCTTGCCTCCAGCTGCGTCTCAGCGGTAGTAATCTGAAGTTCTCCGATGCTGATGACCGTCTGTGCATTGGCAAATTCAATGGCTGCCGTCAGGTTGCCCTGATACAGCTCAACAAGCGCACTGTCCAATTTATCGATATTTTCTATAATCGTAGGAAGCTGCGCCTCCAATGTGGCAATCATCGTTTCCTGCATCGCAACCGTTCCGGCAAGTTCTTCTCTCTGCGCCTTCATCGCTTCTATGCCTGCAGCGCCGCCCATCGCATCAATTGCCGCATTTAGCGTCGTCTTCATTGCCTCCAGCTGTACTTTGATTTCATCGACACTGATATTGTCGATATCAACCGGAAGCAGCTGAGACAATATCAACTTCTGCTCGTCGGAAAGCGTCCCGGAATCCCCTATTGACAATCCGTCTATCATCGCAATCGTGGCCACTGCCTCATTGTACTGTTCAATCGCTTCATCAATCTGGTCGATTCCCGCCTGCGCCGCTTCTTTTGCCGCCTGTGCGGTTGTAATTTCCAGCGTCAGATGCGTCTTTGCCGCTTCGAGGTCCGCTTTGGCGGTAATGATTTCCGTCTCGGCCTCCGCCAGCTTTTCCGTCATTTCACCCTTTTTGCTGTCGAGTTCCGTTTTTCCTTCTTCCAGTTTCGTCTTATTTTCAGCGATTTCCGCTTTACCGTCTGCGAGCTTCTGCTTATTCTCTTCCAGTTCCACACGGCTGTCATCGAGTTCCTGCTGGCTTTCCGCAATTTCCTGCTTACTGTCGGCAAGCTCCGTTCTCGCATCGGCAAGCTCCGCCTGACCGTCATAAATTTCCTGCTTTCCGTCGGCAAGTTCCTGCTCAGCATCTTTCATTTCTTCATCTATCGAAGAAAATACCTGTTCATTGATGACGTCTATCTTTTCCTGCCGGATTATGACGTTGACGCTTTCCTCAAATAATCCCGTGGCGCTGGCGGAAGCCACACCTTCGATGCTTTCCAGTTCGGGAATGACGATTTTTTCTGTCATTTCGCTGACCTGCGCGTCGGTCATGTTCGTATTGCCCACAGCTGCAATCATGATGGGCAGCATGTCCGGATTCAGTTTCATAATAATAGGGCTTCCGATATCGTCGTTCCAATAGCTCTTAATCTGGTCCAGATTCTCCCGGATTTCCAGAGATACCGCATTCATATCCGCAGACTGCGCAAATTCCAGAATGACCATCGAATAATTTTCGCTGGAAATCGAGTTGATTCCTTCTATATTGCTGACCGTCGCCATCGAAGCTTCCACCGGCTTCGTTACGGCCATCTCTACCGTTTCCGGACTGGCGCCCGGATAAGTCGTCATGACGATTACATATGGAAGGCTGATACTTGGCAGCAAATCCGTTGACATTCTCGTAAAAGAAACGACGCCCAGGACAATCGCCAAAATTACCGCCACCAGAACCGTATATGGTTTTTTTACACTGAACTTTCCTAACATATGTACCGCTGCTCCTTTTGTTTCCGTCCGACCGGTCGGTCGGTTATAATAGACAAAAAAACGCAGTCCTGACAACTTGCGTTTTCTGTATCGTTTCGCAGGGCCTCGCCCGCTATCTGCCGGTTCTATCATACCGGCATGAGAATGGATGGAGGTGGATTCGAACCACCGAAGCAATCTGCAGCAGATTTACAGTCTGTCCCCTTTGGCCACTCGGGAATCCATCCATTTGCGTGAGATTTACCTCACATCTACCATTTATATCACATCATTCCTGAAATTGCAAGAAATTTTTCTTCTCCGGTCTGTCGGTAAGATGCTGCAAAATAATTGCGGACGTCGCCGGCAGCGTAATTTTTACTTTTCCGGCAACCACAGGATATTCTTTCGCTTCCGTTGAAAAACCTTCCGCCGTCGTAATAAGCAGCTGCTTTAACATGCACTCTTTCGGCATACCGAGATACCATACGGACAAATGCTGTGTCACCTCGTGGTCATTGTTATTCACCAGAATGACAGACTGCGCGTCTTTCGTAAAACGGCCGTAACCGATAACGTTATATTCTTCCACAATATACTTTAACGAACCTGATATAAATTCCCGGTTCTGTTTATGAATCTGAATGACTGCCCTGTGGAACGCTATCAGTTCTTTATCCTCATGTCCCCAGGGATAAGTACGCCTGTTATCCGGGTCCGTAAAACCACAGACGCCCGCTTCGTCTCCATAATAAATTGTAGGAGCCCCCATCCAGGTCATCTGGATAACGACTGCTTCCCGGAATACAGCCTTGTTGATTCCTTCTTCGGCGGCCTCCGGCCCCAGAGTATTGGTTCTGCCGACTTTCCGGTTCGTCCTCGTCAGAAAACGGGAATGGTCGTGATTGGACAGCTCGTTCATTGCCGTCTGCAAAGACTGTATCGGAAAGCAGGCACAATGATGTCTCATGGCGTCCCAAAAACTTTTGGCATTTCCGTACAAATCCTCGCGATGGTCATCGCTGTGTTTCTGCATACCGGTCAAAAACCAGGTAACCGGCTCCATAAACGCATCGTAATTCATGACCGTATCCCATTCGCTGCCTTGCAGCCATTCCTTCGGGCTTCCATAATGTTCGGCCAGAATAATCGCATCTGGGTTTGCCGTCTTGACCGCTTTCCGAAATTCCTGCCAGAATTTATGATTAAATTCCGGGCTATGTCCCAAATCTGCCGCCACATCCAGCCGCCATCCGTCCGCATTGTAAGGCGGAGACACCCATTTTTTCGCAATATGAAGAATATAATCAAATAATTCTCTGGAATTTTCAAAATTCAGCTTTGGAAGCGTGTTATGCCCCCACCAGCCGTCATAGGTGTCATTGTAAGGCCATTTATGCTGGTCATGAAAATGGAAATAATTATGGTAGGGGCTTTCCTTCTCAATATAGGCGCCTTTTTCATACCCTTCCACATTTTCATAGATTCTTTCTTTGTCCATCCATTTATTGAAAGAACCGCAATGATTGAAAACACCGTCCAAAATCACACGGATTCCTCTTCTGTGCGCCTCTTTGACGACTTCGGCAAAAAGAGCGTTGCTGGCTTCCAGATTTTCTTTGTTGGACACGCGATTGATATATTTGGAGGCAAAACGGTTCTCATGCTGCCCCGGCTGCAGTACATCTCCCGTATCATTGACAATTTTTCCAAAATGCGGGTCAATATTATCATAATCCTGTATGTCATATTTATGATTCGAGGGAGAAACGAACAACGGATTAAAATAAATCGCATCGATGCCCAGGTCCTGTAAATAATCCATTTTATCCAAGACTCCCTGTAAATCTCCGCCGTAAAACTCTCTTACACCCATCTGGGCCGGGTATTTATCCCAGTCCTCCACTTTAACGGTTCCTTCCCCGATATACTGGTACTCATTCGTCAGAACATCGTTCGACGGGTCGCCGTTATAGAAGCGGTCTACATAGATTTGATAAAAAACGGCGCCTTTTGCCCAGTCAGGCGTTTTAAATCCGGGAACAATCTGAAAATGGTAATACTCATTAATATCCCGTGCGACTCCTCTCGCGTCGAAGATACAGGATATCATACCCGCATGTATTTCAAAATAATAGGTCAGTTTTTCGTTCTCTAACTGTTCCGAATGCGCATAATAATCAAAATATTCATCTGATTCGGATTTTAACATCAGGTGCTTTTCATTCTTCGTCACAAAAAATACTCTGTCGATATTGTTTCTGGCAGTACGGAACCGAATCGTAACTTCCGCATATGCACTGGGTTCTGCCGGTGAAATAAAGTTTCCCGTCACATCTGTAAATAAAGCTTTCCTATTAAAAACGGGACGCATTGACGAAATGTACTGATAATTTTGTTCTGCCTTAAAAAAACGGTTAAAATCCATATAAGCGAGCCTCCATCATCCATTATTACTGTCTTGTCTTTTTTACGCCAATCACATACTTTTTTCATGAAATCCGTTAAAGTAAAAAAGACAGCTTTGGAATCGCTGTCCTTTTTAGAGAAGGTATTTCTTCTTATGGGGTATAGCAAAAAACTATATAATGTATTGGGGGTTACAAGTGTATAATAGCATAGCCTTAGAAAACCTACAATCCATAGGATTCACAAATATTACAAATTCGCAATCCATTTTTTGTCTATATTGCACAATCCGGCTGTGGATAGTTTACATCGAACAGCGCTTCAAACTCGGACCTTCCGATTTTTTCCTTTTCTAACAGCAGCTTCGCGCATTCATGAAGCACCTTTTCATGCTCCATAATGATTTCTTTCGCTTTTGCATAGCACTCATCGATAATCGCTTTCACTTCTCTGTCGATTTCTCCGGAGATGCTTTCACTGTGGTTCTTGGCATGTGCGAGGTCTCTTCCGATAAAGACTTCGTCATCGTCGTCATCGTAATTGATAACGCCGATATTTTCCGACATGCCATATCGCGTCACCATGCGGCGGGCAGTTTTCGTCGCCTTCTTAATATCGCTGGATGCGCCTGTCGTAATGTCATCAAAAATGATTTCTTCAGCGATTCGGCCGCCGAGGGAAACCATGATGTCCTCTTTCATTTTTCCTTTTGTCAGGAACATTTCGTCTTTTTCGGGAAGAGGCATTGTATATCCTGCAGCGCCGATTCCTGTGGGTATGATAGACACCGTATAAACAGGGCCGACATCCGGCAGCACATGAAAGAGTATCGCATGCCCCGCCTCATGATAGGCCGTAATTTTTTTCTCTTTTTCGGAAATTATGCGGCTCTTCTTTTCCGAACCGATTCCCACCTTGATAAACGCTTTCTTAATATCTTCCTGCTTCACGAAAACCCGTTTGTCCATCGCCGCGTTGATTGCCGCCTCGTTCAGAAGATTCTCCAAATCCGCACCCGTAAACCCGGCGGTCGTCTGCGCAATCTGCTCCAGATTGACGTCTTCCGCGAGCGGTTTGTTTTTCGCATGCACTTTCAGAATATCCTGCCGGCCTCCTACGTCCGGGGACGACACGCTGATTTTCCTGTCAAAACGGCCCGGCCTTAAAATCGCAGGGTCGAGGATATCCACACGGTTCGTCGCCGCCATGACGATGATTCCTTCATTAATGCCGAAACCGTCCATTTCCACCAGCAGCTGATTCAACGTCTGCTCTCTCTCATCATGGCCGCCGCCCATACCGGTTCCGCGTCGTCTCGCCACCGCATCAATTTCGTCGATGAAAATAATACAGGGCGCATGTCTCTTTGCCTCCGCAAACATATCCCGGACACGGGACGCGCCGACACCGACGAACATCTCCACGAAATCGGAACCCGAAATGCTGAAAAAGGGCACATTGGCTTCTCCCGCAATCGCTTTGGCAAGCAATGTTTTACCTGTACCCGGCGCGCCTTCCAACAGAACGCCTTTCGGTATTCTGGCTCCGACCCTCGTAAATTTCCCGGGTTCTTTCAAAAATTCAACGATTTCTTCTAATTCTTCTTTTTCTTCCTTTAATCCTGCAACTTCATTCAAAGTAATTTTGTTATCGCCTATTGACAGCTTCGCGCGGCTCTTTCCGAAGTTCATCATCTTTCCGCCGCTGCCGCCCCCCGCGTTCTGGGCATTCATCATCACAAAGAAGAACACACAGACAATTGTTACGAGCAGTACCGGGAAGACACTGTTCAAAAACCAGCTTTCCTCAGGCACGTTCTCCACGGTCGGGTCCAGTCCGTATTGTCTGACCAGACTTTCCGCTTCCGCCGTATCCGTAACATAGAGAAGCTTTTCTTCTCCACTCTTTAACGTAATTTCCAGTGAGCCCGTCGGCGTTTCCTTATTGGGACAGATATTGACCATCGCCACTTCGCCGCCTTTTAACTGCGCTTCGAACTCTCCTTTCGTATAACCGCTTCCCTGTACTCTTAAAGTGCCAATCCAGACGGTAAAAAGAAGAAGTCCGATGATAATCACAAAATATAAGTAAAAATTTCTGTTATTCTTATTCAAAACAAGCCTCTTTTCCTAAATGCAAACAACCTTAAAAATGTCATTTCCATGTAAAACTTCTCGCTGTGACGCCTTAGAAAACCGTTTCACACTTTTACAATACCGATATATGGCAGATTTCTGTATTTCTGAGCGTAATCCAGACCGTATCCGACAACAAACTCATCAGGAATCGGAAATCCGGTATAATCCGCCCTGACATCGACTACCCGTCTGTCCGGTTTATCCAACAATGCACAGAGTTTCACATCCTCCGCGCCTCTGTCTTTCATCAGCTTCATCAGATAATCCAGTGTCCTTCCGGTATCCACAATATCCTCTACAAGCAGGACATGCTTTCCCTGAAGCGGTTCATCCAAATCTTTGACAATTTTGACTACTCCGCTTGATTCGGATGATTTTCCATAGCTGGAAACGGACATAAAATCAAGAAAAACGGGAACCGTAATTCTTTTGGCCAGCTCGCATGCAAAAAAGCTCGCTCCTTTCAGAATACATATCAGATAGATATCCTTTCCCGCATAATCTTTGCTGATTTGCTCTCCGAGCTGCCTGATTCTGGCATCGACTTCCTCCTCAGATAATAAGACTTCAATCTGTTCAGACATCGCTTTCCTCCTTTAACTGTACCTGTAAGATACGTTTTGTATTTTCATTCACCTTATAATACTGGCTGATACGGTATCCCGGTATCCAGACGATATGCTGACCGTCCGCCAGTAAATAAATGCGCTCTCGCTGCATTCTGGGAATTTTCTCGTTTATCATGTATTCTTTTACGGTTTTCTTCCGCAGGGCATTATCAATGGTAAGATAGTCCCCCGTTTTACGCGTTCTAAACATTAAAACCTTAGTTATTTTATCATAATCGAACCATTTCGTATATGTCTTTTCCGGAATATTTTGCCCTTTTTTGTAAAAAAACGCCTCTTCCGGCACATATTGAAAGGATATTTTTCCAAGACCCGGTATCGAAACTTCTCCCGGTACCGTTACGAAAACCGGTAAATATTCCGGCGGTAAATTCCGCTCTTCCCGCGGCGTTTCTTCCCCTGCATCAGATTCCCGACGCTTTAATTTGTGCAGAATCAGCTTATCGTATTCTTTGCAGGCCCGCAGATTATACGGAAGAATCAATTCCCTGCTTCCGCATTTTCCGGTCAGCTCCATCAAATCGTTTATATGTTCTCTCGTAATATCTTTCCGGTATGGCGTTATCTGCTCCACACACCGCAGCAGAATCATTTTCTGTATAAAAATATCTTCTTCCCGGAATGCGGCCAGATTGATTGCTGTTTCGCTTTCTTCCTGAGCAATCACACATCTATCGCACGCCAGAATCGTCTGTTTCGTTATAAAATCATCCGCCTGCGCGAGAATTTCCGCGGCATCTCCCACATGCGCCACAGCATTCTGACAAATATGCGCATCCGCATATGCAAGAATATGATGTCTGATTTTATTTCTTGTATAAGTATCTTCATAGTTGGTACTGTCCATACAATAAGACATTTTTTTTTCGGACAGATACGCTTCAATTTCCTTCCGCTCAAGACATAAGAGCGGCCGGATAACCCGTTCCCGCACCGGACGGATGCTGCCAAGTCCTTTCAGGCCGCTTCCCCGGAACAAATGAAACAGCATCGTTTCCGCCCGGTCATTCCGATTATGGGCGACCGCAATTTTGGCGCCTGTTTCTTTACAAAGCGCCTCTTCAAATGCCTGATATCGTAACTGTCTTCCGGCTTCTTCCGGAGAAAGACGGTTTTCTTTCGCATATTTGTTCATATCCACTTTTTTCAATGTAAAGGGGATATTCCATTCTTCACACAGCCTTTTGACATAATCCGCATCTTCCTGCGCGTCCTCACGAACACCGTGATGAACGTGCACGACGAACAGGCGAAACGGTATTTCTTCGGCCAGCTTCCGCAATACAGAAAGCATGCAGACAGAATCCGCGCCGCCGGAAACGCCCGCAACGATTACATCACCGCCGGATATCATCCGATGCTTCTCAATATATGCTTTTACTTTCCGGTAAACCTCTTCCATACAGCCCTGTCCTTTTATCCTGTTTCACATTCGTATTCCCTGTATATTTTTAACCCATTTTATCATATTCCCAGTCATAACACCATATTCCAATGACGAGTACCGTCATATCATCCCTGATTTTTCCCTTGCTCTGATGAAGGCAGTAATTCAATATCTGTCTTGCGATTTCGCCCGGGTTCGTATGCGATATTTTTCCAATCAGTTCCGGCAGAATTTCCTCTCCGATTCCCTGTTCCAACGCATCCAGCACACCGTCTGAAAGCATGATAATATAATCTCCGTCCTGAAGCTGTCTGTAAATCGTTTCCGGCTCTATCTGCTGGAAAACGCCAAGCGGAAGATTTCTTGCGGAAAGCCTGTCCACAAGATGTTCTCTTTTGATATAAGTGCATGCCGCACCGATTTTCGTAAATTCGCAGGCGCCTGTATAAAGGTTCAGTTCACAGATATCGAGTGTGGACATATTCTGCTCCTGTTCTCCTGCTGCCAGCGCGCCGTTAATTATCTGTATCGCGGCTTCCTTTCGAAATCCGGCTTCCATAAGCCGTTCCATCATTTCTATGACTTTCCCCGACTCTTCACAGGCTTTCTCGCCGGAACCCATACCGTCCGAAAGAATCGCCGCCATTTTCCCCTGTTCCGTCTCACAGAAAGAATAATTATCTCCGGAAATTTTCTCCGTTTCTTTCGTCGCTTTCGCAAATCCCGTCAATACATGAAAAGACGGTTCTTCCTGAAAATAATAGGTGTTCCATTCTCTCGTCATAAACAACGGGGCCTGTCCGGACATATGCAGCCGGATATTCATCGCGGCGGATATCAGACTTCCTACATCTTCCGTCGTGACATTTTCCTGCGTCTGCGGTTTCATCATCAGACTCAATGTCAGATGCCCGTCTTCGTTTTCCAGAATCATAAAATTTTTAAGCAGAATCCCCGCATCTTTCAGATAATGCGCCACCTGCTTATATTTCCGTTCGCCTACCGGCCGGTAACGATAGGCTTCGCCGGCCACATCGGACATGATATGTGCCATTTCTTTTAAATGGTCCGCAAGAAGTCCCCGGCTTTCATGCAATTTCTTCTGCCACAGATATTCCTGTCTGTCTTTGTCTTCCGTCGGGATTTCCACACGTTCTTCTTCAAAAAGCTCCGCAAGTTCCCGAAAAGATTCCGCATATCCCAGGAGTTTCTGTCTGCCATACTCCGGTATTATCGTAATAATATTATCTTCTTTTATTTCTTCCTGCTTTCTCATATCCGCAACACGCCTCCCTTATTTTGCCATCTATTTAATCAATATATGTGAGGCATGTCCGTATTATTCACAAAAATTTATAAAAAGCCGGTCCTGCCGGAATCCTGATAGAATAAAAAACGCAGGCTGCTGAGATTACAGCAATTTCCTATAGAATAAAAAACAGATTCCGGATATATCTCCAAAATCTGTTTATTTTTCATCCTTAAAAATAATTTCCCCGTCATACACAAGACCAAGCTTATCTTTCGCAAGCTCTTCCACATATTTCTTCGTCTGCGTATATTTCCCATATTCCGCAATTTCTTCGGTCCGCAGCTTTTCCGCTTCAATTTCCTGAAGCAATGCCGCTTCCTTCTGCTCATATATTTCTTTTTTCCCGCGAAGCTCAACGCTCTTGACCGTCACAACGATTAACATCATCATAACAACGGTCGTAACCAGAAGCATTCCGGTCCGGTTCTGCCGCTTCTTACGGTACGCTGCTTTTTTTGCCATATTATTACCTGTCTGTTTGTTTGAGAAATTATCCCAATTTAATGTTTACATAAAACCATTTTAAGCGTTTTCAGAATGCACGTCAACTTATTTTTTATGAAATTTTGACATTTTTTTAATTTATTTTTCAAAATTATTGCGATTCTTTTAATGAAAGAAAGAATCCATTTCAACGGTTTTACCACAATTTGTACTATGCGAAACAAAAACCACATTATCTTGTATATAATAGAATACATAATATGTACAAATATTTTACTGGCGAGCAATTTATAAAGAATCATTCCAAACGTGGCGCCCAATACCGTAAACCATCTCAGCACACCGTTATTTTCCCGGTAGAGCATATAAAAAACACCCAGACCGCAGGCCGTCCAGAAAAGAAAATCTTCGAATGATATCCAGAACATATTATGTTTTATCAGTTTCCTCAAAATCAGGAACCAGTCATAAACAAAAGTAATCACAACGCCCATCACAACCGAATGTAGAAAAAAGGTAACTTCCTGTATGATATCCTGACTCATGCGTCACCTACTTAAACAATCTCGCCAGCAATGATTCTCCTTTGGCATTATAGCCGGCTGTCTCCGAGTAGGTAAGACTGTCGATTCTGCCGTCTATGTCTACTTCGCCCTTGTCTAACGACAATCTGCTGACATGAAGTTCGTTTCCTTTTATCATCAACATTCCCTGTTCTGTTTCCAGCAAAATTTCATTCACGTCAAAAGACAGCACATCATTAACGCCGCTGATAGTACATGTCCTTCTATTGGTAAGCATCAATTTATGCTGCCTTTTATTCATGCTGTTTAAATCTTCCATACATACCTCCCTGAAAACATCTTCCAGTTAAGTGTATGCGTGATTTTGGTGAAATAGAACACTATGTCAGATAACGGAACAATTCTTTTGCTTCTTCCTTGCGAACTGTCTCCTGTACGTCCAGCACTTCCACTTTAACTTCTTTATTGCCAAACTGAATGGTAATCTTATCGCCGGCTTTTACGTTGGTCGATGCTTTGGCTGGTTTATCGTTGATAAAAACCCTTCCCGCATCGCATGCTTCGTTTGCTACCGTCCTTCTTTTTATCAGGCGGGACACTTTTAAATATTTATCCAGTCTCATATGAATAACCATATCCTTTCTGCTGCCTGCATTCCACTGTGATTACAGTCATTTCCCAGATGCTTAAAGAAGAAAAAACCTGTATTATGCCGCGCATATACAGGTCATTCTTCCTATTATCGGTTTTACGAATTTCAACTCTTAGTTAAGAGAATCTTTTAAAGCCTTACCTGCTTTGAACTTAGGAGCTTTGGATGCAGGAATCTTCATAACAGCGCCGCTCTGAGGATTTCTACCTTCTCTTGCTGCTCTTTCGCTTACTTCAAAAGTACCGAAACCAACTAACTGTACTTTTTCGCCTTTCTTTAATTCTTCAGCAACAACATCGGTAAAAGCCTTTAATGCCTTCTCTGTATCCTTTTTGGATAATCCTGCCGCATCAGCCATAGCTGCAACTAACTCTGTTTTGTTCATTTTAGTTCCTCCTCTTTATATGAGTTTACATTGTCTTTAGAAGTCTCTCTTTTGAAACATCTATGTCTATTTATATACGTTTTCTAGCGTGTTGTCAAGCTATAAATGCCTTTTTGTAAGGTTTTCAGCAAAATTGGCGTTTATTTAATATTATGTAAATAATATTTTTAATTCACGCCGCCGCATTAGTTGTTGCTGCCGCTTTCTTCATTGCCGCTGACCGTATTTCCGCTGACGGTATCTTTGCTGTTTGTAGACCCTCCGGAAGAGGAAGATGTCGGCCTCCGGTTCGAAGAACTTCTGTTTCCGCTGACCGTATCATTATTATAATATTCCGGTTCCAGGTCCGCAAAGGAATAGGTGATATCCTGACCGTCATCATAAAGATAAATCGTATAACTCTTCGCCTGATATCCGTTCTTTCTCAGCGTGATGGTATGACTTCCCGTCACCTTCTTAAAATTAATCGGAGAAATACCGATATAATTTCCGTCGAGGTATACTTCCACATCCTGCGGGCCGTCTATATAAACTCTGTTACCCGTTACCGCGTTTTCGACTTCGCTTACGTCATTCTTATTTTCGGCGCTTTCTGACTTATCATCGCTGTCTTCTTCGTCGTCTTCACTTTCTTCCAGTGTAAAACTGATGCTCGCATACTCGGAACCAACCTGAATGTATTTCGTCAACGACTCATAGCCTTCCGCTTCCAGCATAATTCGGTGAATACCGTAGGTAAGTTCGACTTCCTGACTGATATCAACTGTTTCCCCGTCAATGTTTACGGTCGCTTCGGACGGATTTACGGCAAACAGAATCTTTCCGGTCATCTCACCCGTAATTTCCAAATCTCCGACATCCAGCACGACTTCTTTATCGCGCTCGATTGTTACGTCCTTCATGCAGCTTGCATTTCCATTGGATAAAAATACCTGATAATTTCCTTCCGGAACCGCCAGGAGCATATTCTCCGTAATCTGCTGGATTACCGTATTTCCAACTTCAATCCATCCGCCGATTAATGCCTGGTCATTGGCCAGCCGCAGATAGCCATGTCCTTTCTGCACGTTGATACTGTATATCTCATGGTCGATGCCGCTGAAAGATAAAATATCCTTATTCACGATATCCATGATTTCGACCCGTCTGCCATCCGATAAAACCACTACCTGGTCCGGCAGGGAATAAGTGCCGGAACCAATCGTTGCCGTTTTGTTCACACCGCCCAAATCGTAGTTTTCAATATTGTCATACACCCAGGACTGAGGAGACAGCTGTACGCTCGCGAGTTTCTTTTTTCCTCTTAAAAAAGTGATATCAACAATATCTCCTTCTTTAATCTGTGACATTGACATAGGGCCTTCGTGCCGGTCCTTTACATAGGTTGTCCCGTCATAGGAAAGCGTGTACGATTTTCCGGTAGCGATATTCATGAACGTAACATTTCCGCTGTCAAAATCTGTGGAAAGCACCACCGCCGTATCCGCCGAATCATAACTGCCGGCTTCCGCCACGATAAAATCGGTTCCAATCGTATTCTGGTCGTTCTCCCGGGCAAGACCGATATTACTTGCCTGGGATGTACAACCGGTAATAACCAATGCCAATATCATTATGATAGTTACAAATGCTGATAATCTCTTGTACATCCTGATTCCTTACCTTTCAATCTTTTCGCCGACCGCGCAAAATTATGTCTGCTTCCGGAAAATCGTCTCCAGAAAGTCCTTTTTTTCTTTTTCCTGCATCAAAAGTTTTTCGAGCTTCTCCATGTTGCGCCCGGGAATCCACGCTTTCCCGGAATTATAATAAAAATTCACAATCTTCCAGAACTTTTCCGGATACGCAAATCGATAATAAAGCTGCATATAGTCTTTTTCCGTCAGACCTTTTTCTTCATCATAAGAACGCAGAAGAATGTCCCCTAGCGACTGCGACCAGTTATTCTTTTCGAGCAGCTTCCGCATAAAAAGATATAAATCCCTGACAGGATTATCTCTCACGCACTTTTCAAAATTAATCAGCGCCATACCGCCCGGCGTCTGTATAATATTATGATACTGATAATCGCCGTGACATACAATAGGAAATTTTTCCAAATTTTCATTTTTTCCGGTCTGCATATAACAGCGCATTTCTTCCGCAACCTGCAGCGCCAGGTCAAAAAAATAATCATAGTGTTCAATTAAATATATCTCAAAAGCAGTCTTCTGGCTTTTTTCCCGCAGAAAACGACGAACTTTTTTCAGCTCTTTATTATGTTTTTCATATTCCTTCTCAATCTGAAAAACAGGTTGTGAGGACAGATTTTCCCAATCCGACAAATCCGCACAGTTATGCAGTCTGGCGAGAACACGGACTGCCTGACGGCATTCTTCAATTTCCCTGTTATTACATTCTTTTCCTTCGAAATAACTTTTGACAATATAAGGAACCCTATCCTGGTCATAGACAATCAGTTCGTCCTCTTTTGTCCTCAGAATAGACTCTGCAAGCGGAAATCCTGCCTCCTTAATATGCTTTAACAACGCATCCTGAAAATAAATCTTATTCATGGGCCCATTATATTCTTTCAAAATATAAAGTCCCTTATCCGATTCACAGAGAATCGCACCCCTTCCTTTCCAGGTACGGCTGACTTCTATTTCATAATTATCAAATAACCCGACCGCTCTGTCATTCACAAAAATACCTCCCATACCAGATTGTTCCTCATCTATCCTATCTTATGAGAAAGTATGGAAAAGTATGATTTTTTTGTCGGTTAATCTTGAAGAGGCAGCAAAGAGAGAAGATAATCTTTATGATTATGTTCCGGTTCTTCCAAAACGACTTCCAGCAGTTTGTGAAGCGTCAGCCCTATCTCCCGGCCTGGCTTCATTCCGACGGCGATTAAGTCGCTCCCCGTCACGGCCAGGTCTTTCAGGGATAGACAGTCTTTTTCGGCTATGACTCTATCATAGACAGATTTCAGTTTTTCAAGTTCCGATAACTTTTCTTCCCGCAGATATGCGCTCTGTGCCATAATATCGGCATATTTGACGGAAAACAACAGCGGAAAAATATCTTCTCCTATGTAATTTACCGCCCGTCTGACAGACTTTGCGTTATTTTCTATTTTCAGGTCATGATACCTGACAAGTCTTCTTACCTTATCTATCGTATCATTATCAAATTTCAGCCTCTTCAGAATTGCGGCCGCCATTTTTTCACCTGCGTCCGCATGACCGTGATTATGCGTAATTCCTTCTTCATCGACCGTCAGCGTCGAAGGTTTTCCGATGTCGTGTAAAAGCATCGCAAGGCGGAGCGCTTTATTGGCTTCTACATAAGAAAGTGTATGAAGGATATGTTCTCCGACACTGTAACAATGATGAGGATTGTTTTGTTCCGTTTTCATACAGACGTCAAACTCCGGAAGTATCTGTCCGGTAATTCCCGTTTCGTATGCGGTTCTGAGATAATCCGGATGCGCCGATACCATCAGTTTTACCAGCTCGGTCTGTATGCGCTCTGCGCTGATATTTCGTATGGAAGGCGCAAGTTCTCTGACTGCCGCTTTTGTTTTTTCTTCTATCGTATATCCAAGCTGAGCGGAGAAGCGAACGGCGCGCATCATACGAAGAGCGTCTTCCGTGAACCGCTCTTTTGCGTCGCCGACGCAGCGAATCAGTCCGCGCTCTATATCCTGCATTCCTTCATACAAATCAATCAATCCGTCTTTTGGATTATAAGCCATCGCATTGATGGTAAAATCCCGGCGCCGCAAATCTTCCTTCAGATTTATCGTGAAAGTCACATCCTTCGGATGACGGCTGTCCTCGTATTTTCCATCAATGCGATAAGTTGTTACTTCAAAACCTTCTTTTCCGAGCATAACTGTAACGGTTCCATGTTGAATCCCTGTATCGATTGTCCTGTCGAAAAGTTTTTTTATCTCTTCCGGTTTCGCCGAAGTCGTGATATCCCAGTCATCAGGCTCTTTCCCCAGAACGGAATCCCTGACGCAGCCGCCGACTGCATAGGCTTCATGGCCTGCTGCCTGAATCCTGTCAATAATATCTTCTACTTTTCGGGGTAAACATATCCGAATCATAACAACCGTTCCTCTCTTGCTTTACAGATTACAGTTATCCGATACCGGGTCCCCGGAACAGAGATGTCGGGTCGCTGAAATGAACGTCCTCTTCCTCATCTTTTAAAGAAGCTGTCATCCTGTTCAATTCTTTATCGGACAAAATACTTCTGTTTCTTTCAATATATTCTTTCTTCTCATCATCCGACATATTGGAAAAATTGTTCATTGCAAGCCTGTCCGCCGCCATGGCATAGCCAAGCTCCAATGGCATTTGATTATAGTCCATCTTAATATCATTCCTTTCCGTATTTTACTTCGATATCTCTCCGCCGTTCTCAACCCGAGAATGCAGAATTTGATATACAAAGTTAGCGTATACAGAAAAGGACAATTTATTCCTGCTGCCATATTCAGATGATAAATTCCACAGATATCCTTTTTTATACCAGCGTGCAGATTCCTCTCAAACGAATATCTTCACTGGAAGCTCCGATGAGAATTTCATAATCTCCGGGGTCAACGGTAAACGCATGATTTTCGCTGTCAAAACAGGCAAAATCCTGACGGTTCAAAATAAACGTTACTTTCCCCGTTCTTCCCGGCTGCAGCTTCACTTTGGCAAAAGCCTTTAATTCCTTTACCGGGCGGTCGATTTTCGGCGTAATTGGAGTAATATATACCTGAACCGCTTCCGCTCCCGCAAGCTTCCCAACATTTTTCACGCTGAGATTTACTCTGACTGCCTTGTTCCCATCTTTTTCCTGTTTGATGGACAAATTCTTGTAAACGAATTTCGTAAAAGAAAGTCCGTGTCCGAAACAAAATGCCGGCGCAATTCTTTCTTTATCGAAATAGCGATATCCATAATAGAGTCCCTCGGATAACCGAATGCTTCCGCGTATGCCCGACTGCCCGTTCTTTGCGGTAATACAGTCATCATATGCGGCAGGAAAAGTCTCCGCCAGCTTACCGGAAGGGTTAGCTTCTCCAAACAAAATTCTGGCAAAGGCTTTGCCCGTTTCCATTCCGGCATAATAACTCCACAGAATCGTTTCCGCCTTGTCTCTCCAGGGCATTTCCACAGGGGAACCGCCAATCAGCGCAATGACCGCGTCTTTCCTTACATCCAGAAGTTTCTCAATAAGCATGTCCTGTTCATAAGGAAGCTTCATATCGCTTCTGTCAAACCCTTCGCTGTCAAAGTCATGATTCAGGCCGCCGACAAAAATAACCTCATCCGCTTCTTTCGCGATTTGGAGGGCTTCTTCAAACAGTCTGACGTTTTTTTCGTGAATCAGCCGGTTATCATTTTCTTTCTGTGCTGCCTTCTCCTCTTCTTCTTTCCGGAAAACTTCCGCTCTTTCCTGTACATCCGGCGACTCCTCGCCCTCTCTTCTGACCGCCAGGCCGATATCTGAATTTTCCAGTTCATCCAGACTCTTTTCCTGCCAGTTATTGCTGAACGTCTTCGGTTTTTCCGGCACATAATATCCCGGCGCATAGACCACTTCCGTGTTTCCGCCCAAATACATCTTCATGCCCATTAACGGACAGATTTCATAAAGCGCTTTGATTTCCGCACTTCCGCCTCCATCCGAATGAATTTTCGCGGCGTTTTGCCCGATAACCGCGATTTTTTTGATTTTCTTCCGGTTAAGAGGCAGTTTGTTTTCTTTATTTTTCAGGAGAATCATCGATTCTTCCGCCGTCCGAAGCACGATTTCCCTGTGAGCGGGACTGTTATAAACGCCCGCTTTTCTCATATCTTTTTCTTTGCCTATCATTTTCAGGCGGAACATCATTCGAAGAATATTGCGCACTTTATTGTCTACCGCAGATTCTTCCACTTCTCCCTTCGCGATTGCTTCCTTTAACGGATTTGCGAATTTATAGTCATCAAAGTCCGGGAACACCGACATTTCCACATCCATCGTCACTTCTGCCGCCTGTTTTGTTTTATGTACGGCTCCCCAGTCGCTGATAACCGTACCGTCAAATCCCCACTCTTCTCTTAAAATAGAATCAAGAAGCTTCTTATTCTCACAGCAATGTGTCCCGTTAATCATATTGTAAGCGCCCATCACGGAATAAGAGCCGCCTTCCTGCACCGCTGCCTGAAAAGCCGGAAGATAGATTTCATACAAAGTCCTTTCATCCACAATCGTATCCACCATCAGGCGGTCTGTTTCCTGCACATTACATGCAAAATGTTTTACACAGGCTGCAACATCGTTTTCCTGTACGCCCTTGATAAAAGGAACGGCAAGGGCCGCCGCCAGTTTCGGGTCTTCGCTCATATATTCGAAATTTCTGCCGCACAGCGGGTCTCTTTTGATGTTAATGCCGGGAGCCAAAATCACATCTTTTCCGCGTCCGCGCGCTTCTTCTCCGAGCACATAGCCTGACTGGTATGCCAGTTCCCGGTTCCAGGTTGATGCCAGCGCGCTGTTGCTTGGCATATAGGTAACATAATCGTCGTGATTTCCTGTCGGAATCCATCTTTCATTATGAAATTCATTCCTGACGCCCATAGGCCCGTCGGAGCATCTTAAGGACGGAATATCCAACCGCTCTACCGCTCCGGTCTGGAACAATCCCGCCCCGTGAATCATGGAAATTTTTTCGTCCAATGTCAGTTTTTTCAGTAATTTCTCAATCTGACCTTCTGTTTTTTTGTCATTCCTGCTGTTCAATCTCATCAATACCCGCCTTTCTTTCAGCCTGAGCATCCGGGCGCAGGCAGTCTTACGTCTAGTATATCCGCTATTTCGACCGAATACAAGTTTTGATAAAAAAATCTTGCAGTAATCATTGACAAACACCAGTAAAATATTGTATTATCTTATTTGTGCAAAAGATTATTTCACAACGGGGTGTGGCTCAGCTTGGTAGAGCGCTACGTTCGGGACGTAGAGGCCGCGTGTTCGAATCACGTCACCCCGATTCCATAATTAAAAAATAAAACGTATTGAAAAATTTTCAATACGTTTTATCTATTTTTATTCCTTTTCTTCGAAGCCGTTTTGTTACCATTGACGGGGAGGATTACGAACCTCCCCTCAACAGCTCAGGAAAGAAAAAGAATTGTTTCTGCCACTGTATCTTATTAATCTTCTCCGATATTCACGAAATTTCTACATGAATAATTTTCTTTCCCGATATTTTCCCCTTTTACGTTCCCTATCTTATCATATAAAATGTTACCGAACCGTTACTTGTCGGGCAATTTTTGCAGCTTTTCAGGCAAAATTGGCATATTTTTGTAAAATGAGGTCGAATCAGGACAGAGATTTGTCGATTTTGTCTTCCAGCTCTTTCTGAGATACTGCGCCTACAACGGTCTCTTTCACTTTTCCGTTTACAAAAAGCATCATCGTAGGGATAGACATGATGCCATATTGCGCCGCAAGCTGGTTTTCCTCATCAATATTACATTTTCCGACTTTCACTTTTCCTTCATATTTCTCCGCAAGTTTCTCGATAACCGGAGCCATCATCTTGCACGGTCCGCACCAGTCCGCATAAAAATCCACAAAAACCGGCATATCGGAAGCGAGAACCTCCTGTTCAAAATTTGCACCTGTAAATTTCTGTTCCATTTTTTTCTCCTTTCTTTTATCTCTATAATAGGTAATTGCAGAGCACATCTAAGATTCTTTGGACTCTCCGCTTTTGATGGCGGAAATAATATATTTACAAATCGGATTTCCAAGAGAAGAGAATCGTTCTTCATACTCCGTCATAATATTTCCTTCCATCATCTCTGCATCATGATGAAGGTCATATGTCACCTGGTCGGGATGCCATCCTGCCGGTTCCAATTCCTCCAGAGCAAAAGCAAATAATTCCTGATTATCCGTTTTGAATTCCAAATTTCCTTCTTCGGATAGTATGATACGATACCGATTCAAAAATTCACGGGAAGGAAGTCTTCTTTTGGCATGTCTGTCTTTTGGCCACGGGTCGGAAAAATTCAAATAAATTTTATTCACTTCCCCCTGTCCGAATACATCCGTAATTTCTTCCGCGTCCATACGAATAAAGTACAGATTGGGAAGTTCTTCCTTTTCCATCTTCTGTATGCCGCGAATCAGAACACTGGAATATTTTTCTATACCGATATAATTAATTTCCGGATGCAGTCTGGCCATATCCATAATAAACCGGCCTTTTCCCATTCCGATTTCTATCTGGAGGGGATTGGAATTGCCAAACAGCTCCCGCCAGCTGTTTTTTCTTTTCTGTGGTTCCTGAATCACAAATCGGCTCTTTGCAATTGCTTCCCGTGAACCGGTAACATTTCGTAATCTCATAGTCTGTCCTTTCTTTGCGATTCCATTTTACACCATTTTAAAATGTAAGGAAAGAATATCTTAAAATTTCGGGCAAAATTATTTTGTTTTCATTCAAATGTGATATAATATCATATCGACACGGTTTTTATTTGGAGGTTTTGAAATTCATGTATTTCATTCATCATAGAAAGTTTTTAGCCCGGATTTTATTATCGGCTTTCCTTACGGTTTTTCTTTTTCACAATGATTATCTGACTGTTTCCGCTACCGCCGAAGAACTGGCTGCGGAATCGGAAGCACGGAAACTGCTTCCGGTACAGTCCGATGAGATAGAAAACTGGCCGACCGGTCCCCAGACAAGCGCTCAGGCCGCAATTTTAATGGAAGCCAATACCGGCATTATTCTTTATGCCAAAAATATTCATGAAAAATTATATCCGGCAAGCACCACCAAAATTCTCACTTCTCTTCTCGCAATGGAAAACGGAAACCTGGACGATATGGTTTCCTTTAGTCATGAGGCTGTATTCAGCGTGCCCGTGGACGGTTCCAATATGGGAATGGACGCGGGAGAATCGATTCCTCTGGAAGAGGCGCTGTATGGAATTTTAGTCGCTTCCGCGAACGAAGTTTCCAATGCCGTTGCGGAATATGTCAGCGGTTCTATCGATGATTTTACGGATTTGATGAATATGCGCGCCAGAGAACTGGGCTGTACGGATTCTAATTTCGTCAATACAAACGGTCTTTTCGACGAAAATCATTATACATCCGCCTATGACCTCGCTATTATTTCGAAAACCTTTTTTCAAAATGAAATGCTTTGCAAAATCAGCGGCACACCCCGTTATCATTTTGAACCGACCGATACACAACCGGATGACTTTTACAAAAACAACAAACATCAGCTGATAAACGGCGAAATGCCATATGAAGGAATCATTGGGGGAAAAACCGGTTATACGGACCAATCCAGACAGACACTTGTCACTTGTGCGGAAAAAAACGGTATGAAACTGATTTGTGTCGTTTTCAAAGAAGAATCTCCGGAACAGTTTACAGATACGGTAGAACTGTTTAATTATGGTTTTCAGAATTTTCAAATACTGAATGTTTCCGAAAACGAAGAAAAATTTAATATAAAGAATGTCAATTTCTTTCAGGCGGATAATGATATCTTCGGAAATTCAAAGCCTATTTTATCGATTGATACGGACAGTTATGTTATCGTTCCCAATATGGCGGATTTTTCGGATTTGGATTCTTCCATCGATTATCATATTGATGAAGAAGACCATGTTGCAAAAATTGATTATACTTATAACAGTGTTTATGTAGGAAGCGCCTATGTTAATTTGTCGGAATATGCCGAATCGATTTATCAGTTTGAGGTCGTAAATTCCGATGATACGCCGGAAGAAAAAAACGAAAATGACAAAATCGAACCGGCAAAAGAGGAAACATCCCCTGCAAAAGAAAAAGAAGGCGACACGATTTTTATCAATGTAAAAAACGTACTCATCGGGGTTTTGATTTTTGCATCTTGCTTTATCTGCCTTTTTATTATCCGAGCGCTCATCGTCAACAATCATAATTCGAAGCGGCGTAAAAACCGCGTGGACAGAAAAAAACACCGAAGAGAACGTATTCGTTCTAACTTCGATGATTTTGATTTTTAGCCGCTCTTTTTTCCTTGCGATGAAGCCTTGCCTGTTCCTGTTTAAAATAAATATTTTCCACGTCTGCTTCGGAAATAAATTTTTCGGTTTTTACCACATAAATATGGCCGTTTTCCGCTTTGCGTATTCTGATTTTGGATTTCATGTGCCCATGCACATCGCAGTATGAAATACAATAATAGTGCTTTCCGTTTGGAGTGAACCAACGGATTTTTTTCTTCAGATTTTTATGACAAAGATAACATTTTGTGGAAATAATGTTCCTGTCATTCATTGCCTTGATTTTATCTTCAAACCCTCTGGAAATATATTTTGCATAAGACTCCTGCGGCACTTTATCAAAGATAGCATGTACTTCTTCTTTTTTGCCGGCAGGGATATGAAACACATCGAAAGAATAATTCTCCAGTACATTCTCGTCGAGCATCGCCATTATTTTAGCTGTATAATGAGCATCGCTGAGCGCCCTGTGAAATGGAATGTCTTTGTCAATTTTCAGAAAATCAATCGCATATTCCAACGACTTTCTGGATTTTCTGTCTTCGAAAGCAATGCTGAATAATTTCTGAACATCCAGAAAACGAAACGGTCTGTCCGACATCGGTTCCATGTTATAGTATCGGATGTTTCTTTGAAGCTCAGTCAAATCCATGGAGCCCCATGTACAGAAAATATAATCTTTCCCCCACCAGTTTCTAAATGCCCGCATGACTTCCGGAAAACTTTTTCCGTCTTTCAGCTGCTCCATCTGTAAATGAATCAGTTTTCTCGTAACATAATTCATTTCGTGATATACCTGTGGTTTTATCAATTCATTAAATTCACCGATTTTCTCCCGGCGGCTATTTAATTTTATTGCACCGATTTCAACGATTTCAAATGGGAGATTTTTTTCCGTTACTTCTCCGGCGCCTTGATTCCATTCTAAGTCCAATATGATATAATCCATAATACTTTCCTTACTGTTATCAAGACTACTGTTCATCATCATAACGTCCCTGACTGGATTCGAACCAGCGGCCTTCCGCTTAGGAGTGGCGGTAACACGCTGCTCATCAGTGGCAGTAAAACCTGGGAAACCCCTGATAC
>CAJTRK010000012.1:0-38136 GCA_910578475.1 uncultured Lachnospiraceae bacterium
TAAAAATTCAGGACCTTGTAGGATTCGGTCCCACAAGGTCCTCTTCCTTTCCCTCAACCTTCCCACAGCATAAAAAACGAAGCATTTGGGGCACTTAAAAGAGGCAGGAAAAATGAAGGAAGGGAAGAGGATAAATTATAATCTGCCATCGGAAAAAACTTCTTCTGTATGGACAGGAGCTAAGCCGCAAAGCCCGTAAACAATAGTATTTTATGGATTTTTTGTATAAAAAAGAACTTTCGGAATTTTTACTTCGGGAAATTGCATATTTATCTAAAATTCCGGTATATAATATTAAAAGCGATTGATTTTCCGGACAGTTTCTTTTAGAATATAATTACGGAAAATTGAATTAAAATGCAAAAATCCGAAGTAAGGAGAAGGAAATGGAGACAATTAAACGCGATTTATATTTGAATCGATTGATTGAACGCCGTGAAAACGGTTTGATTAAGGTAGTTACTGGTATTCGAAGGTGTGGAAAGTCTTATCTTCTGTTCAAGTTATACTATCAATATCTGTTGGATTCCGGCATTGAGGCCTCCAGGATTATCCGGATTCCGTTGGATGATGAAGAGTATGAAGAACTTCGTGAAAGCAGACGCCTCAGCGCATATATCAAGAAGTGTGTAACTGATGAGGGGACATGGTTTATTTTTTTAGACGAAGTTCAGATGTGCAGGGGATTCGAGTCGGTGCTCAACGGTTTAAACAGGAGAGATAATCTGGATATTTATGTAACCGGAAGTAATTCCAAATTTCTTTCTACTGATGTATTGACTGAGTTTCGGGGGCGTGGGGATGAAGTACGGGTTTATCCGCTTTCTTTTTCCGAATATGTGACTGCGCATCCGGGGGATAAACAGGATGCCTGGATGGATTATTATAATTATGGAGGACTCCCGTTGATTCTCAGCCGAAAGACGGATGAGTTAAAATCAAGATATCTGATTGACTTATGCAGGGAATTATATTTAAAAGATATCGAAGAACGGTATAAACTACGGGGAGATAATGTCATGGATACTCTGGTCAGCATACTTGCATCGGCGGTAGGCTCTTTGACAAACCCGACAAAACTGGCCAATACGTTCAAAAGTAATGGGATTCATGTCAGTGACAAAACGATTGGAGTGTATATTGGATATTTATTGGATGCCTTTTTTATTAACAAGGCAGAACGGTACGACATAAAAGGGAGAAAATATATTGCCTCTCCTTTTAAATACTATTTTACCGATATCGGGCTGCGTAATGCCAGACTCAATTTCAGGCAGCAGGAAGAAAATCACATTATGGAAAATATTATTTATAATGAATTGCTTGTCAGGGGACTCAATGTAGACGTTGGCGTTGTGGAACGCTCCGAACGGGATGAAAGCGGAAAGACGATACGTAAAAAGCTGGAGGTTGATTTCGTTTGCAATCGTGGCAATCAAAGATATTATATTCAGTCGGCATTTGCCATTCCGGACAATGATAAAATGCAGCAGGAACAGAAATCTTTGGTGCATATTGGCGATTCTTTTAAAAAGATTATTGTAGTGAAAGACCGAATTAAATTATGGCGGAATGAGAAGGGAATTGTAATTATGGGAATCATGGATTTTCTTCTGAATCCCAATAGTCTTGAGTTATAATTTTTGTATTTTTGGTGCGCAAAGAACATAACACCCCGGGAATTATGAAATATCCATTTTGGAAAATGACGCATGATGACAATCCCAATGCAGCTTATATATGTATCAATTTATCGGAAGCCTATATCCCGGCAGAAATCAAAAAAAGGTCTATTTGCATTGATAACGATATGGGAGAGACTTTGAAAATGCTGAAAATGTAGTGCATCTTTTTCTATGCCAATTTTTTGAAATTTTGATATGTATGGGGGAGGGAGATTTTCCAACTATGAGTGATTTTTACAGATTTCCGCTTGCGGGATTTCTGTAAAAAAGTGGCTGCGGACGTCCGCGGGCAGTTACAATGACTGCCGCAGACAGCAAAATGGAGATTTTTGAAAACCGTGCCGATGCTTATAGAAGGGCTATTAACAGCAAAATCAACAACGTGTTCAAGCGTGTTCAAAACGCTTGACAGCAAAAAATAAGGAAACCTTAGTATAATCAAGGTTTCCTCACTCTTAACAATGCGGAAGATGGGACTTGAACCCACACGATGTAACCATCACAAGATCCTTAGTCTTGCTCGTCTGCCAGTTCCGACACTTCCGCTTACGTTCACAACGCAAATAATATTCTACTATCGCATGAAGCAAAAGTCAATATCTTTTTTTAAAATTCTGTCGAAAATTTCTGCAAAAATTTCTGCCGAAACAGATAATGCAGCATATATCCCTTTTTCCTATTGTATGATACAATAAATACAGGCTCTTAGAGCGAATCGATAACGATATTGGAGTTTGTGACGCTCCGGAATGGAGGAAAAAATGTATTATTTTACGGACGACTGTCTGCTTGGCGTGGAAATGATTGATAATGAGCACAAGGAGCTTTTCCGCATTATCAACGAGATACAGGAACTTCTCAACAACGAAATGATTGAGGACAAATATCATCAGATTCTGGAGATGGTGGAAAGACTGAAAGAATACGCGGAACAGCATTTTCAGCATGAAGAAGCGTATATGGAAAGCATCCATCATCCGGAGCTGGAACTGCAGAAACAGCAGCATCTTATTTTTTGTGAAAAAATTGACGAAGCGGACGCGCGGTCTACGGGGAGCGAACAACAGGAGTTTCTGGAAGATTTGTTAAAATATCTGGTTACCTGGCTGTATCGTCATATTATCGGATGCGACCTGATGATTGGCAAATTGAACCCGCCGGAAAAGAAGCATGCGGTTCCGGCCTTTACGGAGCAGTATTTGACAGGAATCAGTCTGGTGGACGAAGAACATAAAGAATTATTCCGCATTATCGGAGAGGTATACCGTGTCATCATGGAGGAATATCTTCATGATAAATATGATGAAATTGTCCGTTTATTGGAAGAATTGAAGGATTATACGAAGTTCCATTTTGCGGATGAGGAAAACTATATGCAGAGCATTCAATATGAAGGGCTGGCGGCGCAGAAACGGGCCCATGATGCGTTTGTTGCAAGGCTGGAGGAAATGAATTTTGAACATATTGATGAGCATCAACAGGAAACGCTGGAAGAAATGATGGAATTTCTGACAGAATGGCTTGTAAATCATATATTACACAGTGATAAAAAAATCGGGAAGCAGCCGCCTGAATATATTCAAAAACATTGAAAATTGAGAAAAAAGAGTATAATAAAGCTATATAATGTATTTATTCCGGAGAGGGGGTTAAAAGAATGAACGGGGAAAGCAAAGAAGGCAAAAGTAACAGGACGAATCATAATGATTCCGTACCGCGGTCAAAGAGTATCGCAACTGTGATGGTGGCAGTCATTTTTCTGATGCTGGCGGCAACGATTGTTGTGCTTGGGGCACTGGGCATTTCATTTCTCAGAAAGTCCATGAACAAGAACATTGCTACATATGAGGAAACGATGAATGACGGATACAATCTGGAAATCAAATCGGAAATCCAGTCGGCAATTGCCATCATCCAGACGTATTATGACCGAAGTCAGGCCGGGGAACTGACGGAGGAAGAGGCAAAAGAGCTGGCCAAAGAAGTTATCCGCGGTATGCGCTATCGCGATGACGATTCCGGGTATATGTGGATTGACGATACGGATTATAATCTTGTCATGCACCCGATTCTGCCGGAGCAGGAAGGGAATAACCGATATGATTTAACGGACCAGAACGGCGTAAAGATTATTCAGAATATTATGAAATCCGCGGATGCCGGCGGCGGTTACAATGAATTTTATTTTACGAAAGCAGACGGCGTAACGGTGGCGCCGAAACGGGCTTATTCGGAGAAATTCGAGCCCTGGAACTGGGTGGTTACAACGGGGAACTACATAGATGATATGACGGAAGAAATTCAGGCTGAGGAGCGGGAAATCAAGTTTGAATTTCTGAACATGCTGATTTCCTATGCGGCAAGTATTGTAACAATTCTAATCCTTGTTCTTGTAATTTCGATTATCTTCGGCCGGCGTCTGGCGGGCGGCATTAAAAAGGTGGAAGGTAATCTGCGAAAAATTGCGGAGGGAGACCTTTCCTTTGAAATTGACAGTAAGCTGACCGACCGTTCCGATGAAATCGGCAAGATTGCCCAGTCACTGAATCGAGTCAAACTTTCTCTGGCCGGAATGATTGGAGATGTCAGCCATGCCAGCGCGCAGCTGAAAAAGAGCAGCGAGGATTTCAGCGAGAAGTTCGGAGACATTACAAACAGCATTAATGACACGAACTGCGCGATTGATGAAATGGCGAAGGGTACGGCGAGTCTTGCGGAAGAGACAGAAACCGTTAATGAGAAGGTGCAGAAGCTTGGAGATGTCATTGATACAGAAAAGAGCGAAATGGATAAACTGGAAACTTCTGTTGATACAATGATGAAATTCTCCGACGGCGCTTCCGAAAGCATTAAGAAGCTGTATGAAATATCGAAAATTACGAATAATGCGATTCAGGTAGTTTCTGAACAGACGAAGCAGACGAGCGAATCGGCGGTAAATATCAATAAAATGGTAGAGGTCATTAAAAATATGACTTCTCAGACAAATCTTTTGTCGCTGAACGCGAGCATTGAATCCGCAAGGGCAGGCGAGGCCGGTAGAGGTTTTGCGGTGGTTGCGGAAGAAATCCGGAATCTTGCGGAGAAATCGGCGGAAAGCGCGGCCGGTATCGAAGCGGTTGTCAAAGAGCTTACGACCAATGTTGAAATTTCCACGAACAGAATGCAGGAAGCGATGACAAATGTGGAAGAACAGCAGAAACAGTTGAAAGAAACGCAGGAAGCTTTCGCCAATCTTTATAAAGAGATTAATATCGTAGATGATGTTGCGGTAACCATAGGTAAGCAGACGGATATTCTGAATGAGCTGAAAGTAGTCGTGGCGGATTCCGTATCGAATCTTGGCAGCGTTGTGGAAGAAAATTCCGCATCCGCACAGGAAACGAGCGCAGGAATGCAGGTTGTGGCGGAAGCGATTCAGGAATGTTACCGGGATACGCAGATGCTGGTAGAGCTGAGCGAAGAGCAGAATCAGAAGACGCAGAAGTTCACAATATAAATGATTATCAGAAAATTTTTTAAAAGATTTTTCAGAAGATTTCAAAATAGTATTGACAGAAAAGGGAAAAGCAGTTAAAATAGCATTTGTTCGCAGGAATGGCGGAATTGGCAGACGCGCACGGTTCAGGTCCGTGTGATAGCAATATCATGAGGGTTCAAGTCCCTTTTCCTGCACTGATGTTATTACAATAAAAAACACCGTTATACGGTGTTTTTTATTGTGCAGGGAATTACACCGCAGCGCAGCAGATTTTGAAGCGCAGGCCGAAAGTTTTTTTGCTTTTTTTCAGAGAGTATGTTAAAATAAAGCCGATTTCTATGTGAATGATGTGTTTGAGGTGAACAGGGAGGAAAAGCAGTTGTCTGTCGAAGCAGACAGAGGGGAGTAATTATGAAGAACGGAAAGCTGATGGCAGTAGTCTTTATTCTAATCGTGCTGACACTGGCCGCCTGTGGCAATGTGCCGGAGGAAGTGACCGCAATGGAAAATAATCCGGTTCCTGAGACATCCACAAACGATTTGTTGGTGGATTCGCTGGAATTTTTACTAAGTGAGAACGGAACATCGACCGATGAAGAAGGACAGATACCGGAGGAGGAAGAAATAACGGAAGAAACAGAAAAGCAGAATGAAGTTACAATCTATTACGGAAACGGCGCTTCCGATATGTTAAGCAGCGAAAAGGCGGCAATGGAACAGGTAACGGCCGAAAAACTGATAGACGCTTTGCTGAAACATAACATTGTTTCTTTGGGGACAAAGGTTAATTCTTTTGAAGAAGAAGAAACAAACGGCATTAAGATGCTGAAACTGGATTTGTCCAAGACTTTTCGGGATTATTTAAAAACAATGACGCAGGAAGGTGAAAAAATCATCCTTTCTTCCGTGGCGGCCACTTTTCTGGAAGCTTATGATGCAGAGGAAATTATTATTACGGTAGATGGGAAAGCGTTGGAAACCGAGCACGCGTCTTATGAAGAGCCAATCCGGCTTTCATCGGAGATTTTTGTCGCACCGATTAACGAATAGGGCGAAAAGGAAACCTCATGGGCGCGGCATGGCTGGTGAGGAAGAGAAGTTCAGAAGGAGGAAAAGGACTAATGGCGGAAATATCGGCAAGAGAGCAGCTTATATTTGACATTGCACAGAAAGAATGGGATATGTTCCAACATGTATATAATACCGGAGGGCGTGCATCCTGTCAGGATGACCCGGACACCTTTTTCCGCATGAGAATGAGCCAGTGGATGGTTTATTCGGATGAGCTGCTGCACAGTTATCAGAAGGACTGCGAGCGGGCGTGTGAAGAAGGCAGAAATCTTATTTTTGAAAAATACGGAAGAATGATGGAAAGCACCTATCCGGAAGAATACGAAAAAATAAAGGAATACCTGCCCGATGTGGAGGCGCGGAAGGAAATCGTAGAGCAAATCGTTCCGGTGCATTTGAAATGGGACGAGCAGATGCTTGCCGAGTATCCGAATATCCGCAGGCGGGGAAGAACGATGACGACGGAACAGGATAATGCGACGGACGGTTCTTCGATGGAGAGTTATCTGCGTGCAGAGCTTTTCACATATTCTTTAGAGACCTTAACAATTCTTCTGAAAGAAACGAAAGAAGCCTGTGAAAGCGGAGAAAATCTGTTGAAACAGATTATTGCAAATGAGACATTATTCTATGGCTATAAATCTTTAGAGGAAGCCGAAAAAAAATATGCCGGGTGACCGCTCGGAAGACATGTCGGATGCCACCGGCGGAATGGCCGGCAGGAAAGTCAGAAATGCAGACGTCTGCGCACTTCGTTGCGCAGGCGTTTTTTGGCGATAATGGTAATCAAAGTGATGTCGATAATGACACAGACCGTCAGTACCACGGCGGACCATGTAATGCGGTATGGGACGTGGCAGAATCGCTTAATCAGCAGTTCCAGCGCAACGCATAAAACGGGAACCTCTATGAAAAAATAGAGAGAACCGGTCAGCACGGAAAAGGGTAGTTTGTGTGCCAGAAAAGTGAAAATTTCGATTAATACCGTCACGGTGACGACGATTGGCAGTCCGAGCTGCCAGAACCATCTGGCGGTTGCGGTAGTGGTCAGAAAGGTAATCAGGTACAGGTACAGGCCGACTGCGACGCCGTCTGCCAGAAGCGCGACGTATACGGGCGTTTTCGTGTAAATGACAGCCGGAAAGGCAAAGAAAAAGAGGCAGAGACAGATACCGATGACGAGAAAGGACCAGAGACTGCCTTTGAATACAAAAAGATTCAGCAAAAAGCAGGTGATGCTCGTAGCGGAAAGGACAATCGACAGAAGAATGCCCAAATCTTTTCTTTTTACGACCTCAACCTGACCTTTCGAAGACGGATAAGGGCCGGAACCCGTTACGGGATGCGGCTGTTTGGGATTTATGACCGGCGTATTGCAGAGCGGGCATTCTTTTAAGGACGCCTCCAGCTCTACGCCGCAGTTTACACAGTATGACATGATTCTACGCTCCTTTGCTCAGCTATGGATGACTTTCTTTGTATGGAACAGATGGGATTCCCGGTTGCTTTCAATGGTCACATGAATGCCGTCCTGAACCAGCTTGCGGAAAAAGAGGCATTCCACATCGGCTTCCACAATACTGCTTGCGAAATTAATGGTAAGCGTATCTTCAAAGCTGATGATGGCACAGTTGGTACGGGAAGAAAAAGGCTGCCCCATATAGATATCGAACCGTTCGATGTATGGCTTCATATCTTCCGGTACTTTCAACGCGCCCATGTTCGTCAGGCCTGCGGAAGAATTTTTGTCCTGTACTTTGGTATAAAAAGTGCGGACAACGAAATCTTTAATAAAAAGCGGTACAACGCGGATGACCGGGTTGCGCTGTGTGGCGGCATTGGTCGTGATATCGCCCCGGAGGAACTTTTCACTGATGTAATATTTCATATAATGATGAACCTGTTCGACGATTTCTTCAAAGGTGTAATCGCCAAGCCGCGGGTCAATGGACGGATATACCATTGTAATAAAGTTGCGCAGCGTTTTGGATGGGAAAAAACGCCGCAGGTTGACCGGCATCGCGATTTTTACAGGACGGAAACGGAAAGGCATGTCATGCTCCTGCTTTTGAAGAAGCGCATAGAGCAGAACGGCGTTCAGATATTCGGTCAGGGTAGCATCGTATTTTCGCGCTACGGCCATGACTTCTTTGACGGACATTATGCCGTCGATGATGTTGAGTGTATAAAAAGGTTCTTTCGTGCCCCGGACGCGGTATGTTTTTTCCCCGGGTCTGGGCGGTCTGACTCTGGCATTGGCATAACGCATGTAGGCGTCTTCCAGTTCTTCCGTATCGGGAGAATCGTTGATATCCAAAACAAAGCCGGAAGGGGTAACGGAATGCCCGAGCAGGCCGAGGTATACGGCCGTTAAAGTCTGCAGCACACACATGCCTCCCGTGCCGTCGCCCAGACAATGATGAGCCTCTAAGGAAATCCGCTTTCCGTAATAGTAAATGCGAAGCAGATAACGGTTATTCGCCTTAAAGGGCATGGGCATACAGGGGTTTTTGATATCGGGCGTGACAAACGGACCGGGCCTGTTATTCGGTTCCAGATACCGCCAGAAAAGGCCCTTTCGGATAGCGACTTTATAGGTTGGAAAACGGGGCAGCGTGATGTCCAGCGCTCTCTGCAAAACCGCCGGGTCTATTTCCTCTTTCAGCAGAACCGACAGGCGGTATACGGACGAAAAGTCCTTTCTCTGTAAAGTCGGATAAACGATTGCCGATAAATCCAGTTTATACCAGACCTCTTTTTTACTTTTTACCGATGCTGTTTTTTTCTGATTCGAAACGGACATAACGAGACCCCTTTACTCACAGGCAGCTTTCCGCGCAGATGAGTTTCATCACTTTATATACAGTATAACACAATCCACCCCATTTATGGTAAAATATTATATATGCAAAAGAAAAACAAGCGGCTGCGCAGCAGACATTTGTTTTTCTTGCATATATAAACGAGCAAACGTCCGATGCAAATCGGACAGGGAGCGCGAAAGCGAACAAATGGCAAAATACAGAAAGGTCAGGAAGATATGGCGATTTCGGACAGGAAAAACCAGAATTTAATGAATTTTATCAGGAAAGTGCATGGCGTAGTGGAAAATGTGGATTTGGAGAAACACAGGCAGTCGCAGGACCATTTTGGGGTGCTGCTCAGTAACAGCAAGGATGTGGAGATTAGGGAATTTGAAATAGAGGGAATACATGGCGAATGGATCGCTGTCAACAGGGCCCACATGAAGAAATATATCATTTTGTATTGTCACGGCGGCGGTTATTCTACGGGAAGCAGCGTATATGCGCGGACATTGACGACGAAATTCGCAATGTCAACGTCTATGGACGTGTTGTGTTTCGATTACAGGCTTGCGCCGGAAAATCCTTATCCGGCGGCGACAGAGGATGCCATGAAGATATGGAATTATCTGATGCTTCTCGGTTATGGGGCTCGGGATATCATTATTGCGGGGGATTCGGCCGGCGGAAATCTGGCGTTATCTCTTGTTCTGAAACTGAAAGAGGAGAAAAGACTTTTGCCGCGGGGACTCGTGCTGATGTCGCCCTGGACGGATTTAACGGCTTCCGGAAAATCTCATTTCACCAGAGCGGACGTAGACCCGGTCTTAAATGCCGGATATCTGAAAAAAATGACGGACAACTATACGGTGGGAGAGGATTTGGAAAATCCGTTGATTTCGCCGCTCTTCGGCAATTTTGAAGGATTCCCGCCTGTTTATATCCAGGTGGGAGATAATGAGATTTTACTGAACGATGCGACAATGCTGCACAAAAAGATGGTAAAAGAAAATGTTTCGGTTAAAATAGACATTTTCAAGGGAATGTGGCATGTGTTTCAGATGTCGCCTTTTAAGACGGCTTATGAAGCGATGGATAAAAACGCGGAGTTTATCTATGATATATGCCGCTAAAAACAGATGTTTTTTTCTTGCGACTGAAAAAAAGGATTTTAAGGATACGGGCAGAATATTATAAATAGGATTATATTTGACTTTTGAACGGATATCTGCTAAAGCGGGCGAGGGGTGTAGTTTACATTCATGAATATACGGGAAAGTCTGGAACAGTGGGAAAAAGAATATTTAAGTCCCTATGCGATGCTCAGCATGGAATCTAGGGGGAGGAGCAAGCCGGAGGAACAGTGTGATATCAGGCCGGTATTTCAGCGGGACAGGGACCGGGTGATACATAGTAAGTCTTTCAGAAGGCTGAAAGATAAGACGCAGGTATTTTTGACGCCGGAAGGCGACCATTACCGAACCCGGCTGACACATACGCTGGAAGTCAGCCAGAATGCCCGGACGATTGCCAAAGCGTTACAGTTGAACGAAGATTTGGTAGAGGCAATTGCGCTCGGGCATGACCTGGGGCATACGCCTTTTGGCCATGCCGGAGAGCGGGCGCTGAACAGGGTTTGCCCGTATGGGTTCAGCCATAATGAGCAGAGTGTCAGGACGGTTGATTTGATAGAAAAAAACGGTCTGGGAATCAATCTGACTTATGAGGTAAAAGACGGGATTCTGAATCATCAGACTTCCGGAATGCCGGATACGTTAGAAGGAAGGGTTGTCCGGTTTTCCGATAAAATTGCCTATATACATCATGATATGGACGATGCCATCCGTGGCGGCATTTTGAAAGAGGACGACGTTCCGAAGGAGATTGGAGAAATTATCGGTTACAGCTGCGGGCAGCGGCTGGATTACTTTATACATGATATTGTAACGACGAGCCGGGGGCGGAATGATATCAGGATGTCCCCTGATGTGGCGGAAGCCATGCAGAAGCTGCGGAAGTTCATGTTCGAGAACGTATACCAGAATCCGGTTGCCAAAAGCGAAGAAGGAAAAGCGGAAGCGTTAATTGAGACGCTATATGAATATTACAGGAAGCATATTGATAAATTACCGGCCTTTTTACTGCGGCTGCGCGACGCGGGAGAGCCGGACGAAAGGCTTGTATGTGACCATATCGCATCCATGACGGACCGCTATGCCATCGCCAAATATCAGGAGATTTATATTCCGAAGACGTGGCACAGGTGAGAAGAAGTTCTAAAGCTTACGCCGGAGGGCATTCTTCCGGGGGTGAATGAAATTCAGAACAGAAAGGCAGATATATGTATTATCCGGATGAAGTGATAGAGGAGGTGCGGGCGCGGAACGATATCGTCGATGTTGTTTCCGGGTACGTCCGTATCCAGAAAAAGGGGAGCAGTTATTTTGGGCTCTGTCCTTTTCATAATGAAAAGTCGCCGTCCTTTTCGGTATCACCGGGCAAGCAGATGTATTATTGCTTTGGATGCGGGGCGGGCGGCAACGTTTTTACGTTTCTGATGGCATATGAAAACTGCTCTTTTGGGGAAGCTGTCAAAGAACTGGCCGAGAGAGCGGGCGTTGCGCTGCCGGAGGCGGAATACTCAGAAGAAGTAAAGAAGCGGGAAAGCAGGCGGGCAAAGCTTCTGGAAGTGAATAAAGAAGCGGCAAAATATTTTTATTATATGCTGCGTTCGCCAAAGGGAGCGACAGGCTATCGGTATTTAGCGGGCCGGGCGCTGAGCGACGAGACGATGAAAAAGTTCGGACTCGGTTTTGCGGGAGTCACGAATAATGAGATGTCGGCATATCTGCGTTCCAAAGGATATGACGACGGATTGATAAAAGAGGCGGGACTTGCGAATTTCGATGAGAAACGGGGGATGTATGATAAATTCTGGAACCGGGTCATGTTTCCGATTCAGGATATTAACCACCGGGTTATCGGATTCGGCGGCAGGGTGATGGGAGACGGTCAGCCGAAGTATCTGAACTCGCCGGAAACGATGATTTTTGATAAGAGCAGAAACCTGTACGGATTGAATTTTGCAAGGACATCCAGAAAAAACCAGATTATTTTGTGTGAAGGATATATGGACGTTATCGCCATGCACCAGGCCGGTTTTACCCAGGCGGCGGCATCACTGGGAACTTCTTTTACGGTGGGACAGGCTAATCTGCTGCGGCGGTATACGCAGGAAGTGCTGCTTGCTTATGACAGCGACGGTGCGGGTGTGAACGCGGCGCTTCGTGCAATCGGCATTTTGCGGGAAAGCGGTCTGCGGGGAAAGGTCATTAACATGTCGCCGGCCAAAGACCCGGACGAGTTCATTAAGGCGAATGGCGCGGAAGCTTTTCAGGAGCGTATCGAGCAGGCCGAAAACAGCTTTTTCTTTGAACTGCGGATTCTGGAACGGGACTATGATTTGAAAGACCCGGATTCCAAGACGAGGTTTTACAGGGAAATTGCCAAAAAGCTCTGTAACTTTGAAGATGAGGTGGAGCGTGGGAATTATGTGGAATCCGTAGCGGAAAAATATCATATCGGTTTTGAGAACCTTCGGAAGCTGGTCGCTTCTCATGCGGCGCAGACGGGATTTGTGAAACCTGTAACAAAGCCAAAATCTACCGTGACTGCGAAAAATACGCCGCAGGAGAATACAAAGCGTTCTCAGCGGCTTTTGCTGACATGGCTGACAGACGAGCCGGAATTATATCAGAAGATTAAAAAGTATATCCAGGTGGAAGACTTTACGGAGAACCTTTATCAACAGGTGGCCCGTAAATTCTTTGAGGATTTGGAGCATGGGAATTTTCAGCCTGCGGCGATTATCAGCATGTTCCAGGATGAAGAAGAGCAGAGAGAGGTAGCTTCTTTGTTCAATACCAAATTACAGGAAGAAATGACAGATGCGGAGCGGGAAAAAGCGTTTCATGATATTATCTGTACGGTAAAGCGAAATAGTTTTGAATATTATTCCAGCAGAACCGGCGTGGATATGAATGCTTTAAATCAGGTGATTTCAGGGAAAAAAGCACTGGAAGAACTTAGCAAAACGCATATTTCCCTGCGTTAAAGGCAAAAATAGAACTGTTTAACCCGGAAAAGGAAGGATGGGCCAAATAATGGACGAAAATGTACAGGCAAAGTTTGAAGAGCGTTTAAAAGAACTCTTGAATGTTGCTAAAAAGAAAAAGAATGTTCTGGAATACCAGGAAATCAGCGAATTTTTCCATGATATAACGCTGGAAGAAGAGCAGTTTGACAGGATTTTGGAAACATTGGAACAGAATAATGTAGATGTTCTGCGGATTACGGACGGAGACGATGTAGATGACGAGGAAATCATTCTGACGGAAGAAGACGATGTGGATGTGGAAAATATTGACCTGTCCGTGCCGGACGGCGTCAGCATCGAAGACCCGGTCAGAATGTATCTGAAGGAAATCGGCAAAGTGCCTCTTTTGAGCGCGGAAGAGGAAATTGAACTGGCGCAGAGGATGGAAATGGGAGACGAGGAAGCGAAGAAGAAACTCGCGGAGGCGAATCTGCGTCTTGTTGTCAGCATTGCAAAACGATATGTGGGCCGCGGTATGCTTTTTCTGGATTTGATTCAGGAAGGTAACCTGGGTCTTATTAAGGCTGTCGAAAAATTCGACTGCAGAAAGGGATTCAAATTTTCCACATATGCGACATGGTGGATTCGTCAGGCAATTACGCGGGCAATCGCCGACCAGGCGAGAACCATCCGGATTCCGGTGCATATGGTGGAAACGATTAATAAACTGATTCGTGTCAGCAGGCAGTTGCTGCAGGAGCTTGGGCGGGAACCTACCCCCGAAGAAATCGCGGAGGAAATGGACATGCCTGTGGAACGCGTGCGGGAAATTCTGAAAATTTCTCAGGAGCCGGTCTCTTTGGAAACACCGATTGGCGAAGAAGAAGACAGTCATCTCGGGGACTTTATTCAGGACGACAATGTGCCGGTTCCTGCGGATGCGGCGGCTTTTACGCTGTTAAAAGAGCAGCTCGTGGAGGTGCTTGGAACGCTGACGGAAAGAGAGCAGAAAGTGCTTCGCCTGCGTTTCGGTCTGGATGACGGCCGCGCGAGAACATTAGAGGAAGTCGGAAAAGAGTTCAGCGTTACCCGTGAACGAATCCGGCAGATTGAGGCAAAGGCGCTGAGAAAGCTGCGTCATCCGAGCAGGAGCCGCAAATTAAAGGATTATCTGGATTGATGCGGGATAAGATAGTGCTTTCGGATAGATTACAGGCCATCGTATCTATGGTGACGCCGGGGAACCGGGTCTGTGACATCGGATGTGACCACGGTTTTGTGCCGGTTTATCTCGTGCGGCAGGGAATCAGTCCCGGTGCGATTGCGATGGATGTCAGAAAAGGTCCGCTTTCTCAGGCCGATTTACATATCAGGGCTTATGGCCTCGAAGCATTGATTCAGACAAGGCTTTCCGACGGGCTTGCGGCTTTTCGGGCAGGGGAGGCGGATACGCTTATCTGTGCGGGAATGGGCGGCAGGCTGATGATGCGCATTCTTACGGAAGAAGCGGAAAAGGCGGCGTCTTTTCGGGAACTGATTTTGCAGCCGCAGTCAGAAATCCAACTGTTTCGCGCGTTTCTGCGCAGTCAGGGATATCTCATCACAGATGAGAATATGATAGAGGAAGACGGCAAATTTTATCCGATGATGAAAGCCGTGCCTGGGGAAAATCCGGTTCAATCGACTGAAGCAGTTAAGAAACCGGGAAATCGAAACAAAACTCTGCCACAAGAGGATAGTTATAGAGAATACTTCGGTCACGAAGATTTTCAGACACAGATGGAAGACAGATACGGGCCGCTGCTGCTGCGGCGGAAACATCCGGTTCTGTATCGGTATCTGGAGCGGGAAGTGTGTCTTTGTGATAAGATACTGGAACAGATGCGGGCGCAGGGAACCGAAGAACTGGAAAAAAGCGGCCGTCCGGAAGAAATCAACAGACAAAAGCAGGACTGTTTACAGGTCATGAAAGAAAGGTATGGTGATGGGTATGGTGAGAATTACGATTGACGGAAAAGAAAAGCTGTACGAGGAAGGCATCAAATACGAAATCATAGCCAGAGAGTATCAGCATTTGTACAAAGAGCCGATTGCGCTTGTTATCATTAACGGCAAGATACGGGAGCTGATGAAGAGAGTAGACCGGGATTGCGAACTCACTTTTGCCACTTATGGGGATGCCATCGGGCATAAGACATATGTGCGCTCTGCCATCATGCTGCTGATGAAGGCGATTAAGGATGTGGCCGGTTATGAGACGGCGTCTGCGACGAAGGTGGAATTTGCAATCGGAGCCGGATATTACTGCCGGTTCCGGGAAGGCTTTTCTCTGGATGAAAAACAGGTCATCCGGGTAAAAGAACGGATGAAAGAACTGGTGGAGGCGGACATTCCGGTTACCAAAAAAGCTTATCCCGCGGAAGAGGCCGTTGCGCTGTTTCGAGAATATGGAATGAATGATAAGGTAAAATTATTCCGTTACCGGAGAAGTTCTACCATTAATGTATATTGCCTGGGAGATTATTTTGACTATTATTATGGTTACATGCTGCCGAGCACGGGCTATGTCAGCTGTTTTGACCTGCTTCCTTATGAAGACGGCCTGATTCTGCTGCTTCCGGAAAGAGAAGCGCCGGAAGAACTGCCGGTTTTTGAGCCGAGAAAGAAATTGTTCCAGACGTTGATGCAGGCCGGCCGGTGGGGAGAAGAAATGGGCATCGATACGGTGGGCGACCTGAACGACCAGATATGCGAAGGCAATATTTCGGATATGATTCTGGTGCAGGAGGCTCTTCAGGAAAGAAGGATTGGAGAAATTGCCAGAGATATTGCGAGAAAAGACGGCGTAAAATTCGTGATGATAGCAGGACCTTCTTCTTCCGGAAAGACGACATTCTCCCACAGACTGTCGATTCAGCTTCGGACATACGGCATGCGGCCGCATACGATTGGACTGGATAATTATTATGTAAACCATGACAGCACACCGCTCGACGAAGACGGAAATCCTGATTATGAATGCCTCGAGGCATTGGATGTGGAACAGTTTAATCAGGATATGGTGGAACTGTTGGACGGTAAGAGCGTGGAACTCCCGACTTTCAATTTCAAGACCGGAAAAAGAGAGTATAATGGAAGGAAAATACAGCTCGGACCGGACGATATTCTTGTCATTGAAGGGATTCACGGATTGAATGAAAAGATGTCCCATTCACTTCCGGCGGAAAGCAAGTTTAAAATTTATATCAGCGCGCTTACCTGCCTGAATGTGGATGAACATAACAGGATTCCGACCACGGACGGAAGGCTGATACGCCGCATGGTGCGGGATGCCAGAACGAGAGGCGCGACGGCACAGAGAACGATTGAAATGTGGGCTTCCGTCAGACGCGGAGAAGAAAAATATATTTTCCCCTTCCAGGAACAGGCGGACGCCATGTTCAATTCGGCTTTGATATATGAGCTGGCTGTTTTAAAACAATATGCGGAGCCTCTCCTGTTCAGTATCAAAAAGGGAGAACCGGAATATCACGAAGCGAAGAGGCTTCTGAAATTCCTGGAGTATTTTCTGGGCGTCAGCAGCGAAGAACTTCCGAAAAATTCCCTTTGCCGGGAATTTGTGGGGGGAAGCTGTTTTGAATAGGGAATAAAGTTTCTATGTTATTCCCGAAAGAATCGCTTTGCGGTTCTTCCAAATGGAAAATAACGTTTTTCAATATAGTTTCTCAATATAGATTCAAAATAAGTAGAATAAATGGTCGCGCCCGCATGACGGGTGAGGAAAGTCCGGGCTTCACAGGGCAGGATGCCGGATAACGTCCGGTGGAGGCGACTCCAAGGATAGTGCAACAGAAATAATACCGCCGCATTTGATGCGGTAAGGGTGGAATGGCAGCGTAAGAGACTACCGCTTTTCCGGTAACGGAAAAGGCTGTGTAAACCCCATCCGAAGCAAGACCAGAAAGAAAGCGACAGGCTTGCCCGGCCTGCTTTCAGGTAGGTTGCTCGAGACTGTCGGCGACGACAGTTCCAGATAGATGACCATTCACGACATAACCCGGCTTATCGTTCTGCTTATTTTTGATAAAAAGAAATTGTTGACAAATCTCTCCCCTATGGGGAGAGATTTGTGCATGAGAAGCGGAAACGGTTCTGATATGGAGGATTCATTTGAAATTAAGGTATTCTTATCATAAAAGAATATTGTGTTTTGTTTTCTGCCTTTTGGCCGCGGCTTTTCCGCTGAAAGTACGGGCGGAGGGAACAGGGGATACGGAGAAAAGACAGACGCCCCATCTGATACAGACGGTAACGGAGAAGGACCTGTTCGAAGGGCAGCTTGCGCTTGGCTTTCTGGAAAGTCCGGTTCTGACACAGGGCGATTGCGCAGCAGCATATGAAAACGTGAAAAACTGCATTGTCCGGATTCATATGGGGAATGCTTATGGAAGCGGCGTTGTTTTTCAGATTACGCCGGAAAGGGTTATCATTGTAACGAATAAGCATGTTCTTTCCTATTGGGATGAGACAGTCAGCTATGTGCAGTTTCCGCAGGGATATTATGTGGAAGCCACGGTACTTGGCACAGCATCCAAACATGATATTGGTTTTTTAGCGGTTGATAACCGGGAATTTGAGTACAAAGAACTGGAAGCGCTTCGGTATATACATTGGGATATGGAGCGCTACCAGGCGATAAAGGCGGGAGACGCTATTTTTTGTACGGGAGCGGGCGATAAAGCGGAGGCAGACGGCACGGACAGTTTTTATCAGGGCAGCGTCAGAGACATGAATTATTATATCGACGATTTCGAAGAATATATGATTTTCGGATATGGTTACGCCAGAGAAGGCATGTCAGGCGGCGGAACTTTTGATTCCTATGGAAATTTTATCGGGATGATTTCCGGGGCGACGATGAGCGGTGAGACGGCAAGCGTGCCGCTTCCGGCGATTCTGGAGGCGTATGAGGATATTGTAACGGCGGAAAAACGAGGATGATAATTTATTCATGATGCGGTATGGCATAAACTCGTTTTCGGCACGGTGCAAATATCGCAGGTTGAGAGAAAGGCATTCTTCCAACGGATTTGAGATTCCGCAGAGCGGAATCAAGGGGGTTAGCATGAAGATAGAAGTAAACGAAGGAAAACTGCCCTGTATCGTAGGAGGCGGCACGGCGGTAGCGGGGATATTGTTTGCCGTACCGCTTGTCATGTACCCGAACGGCTCCATGGCTGTCAGGCTGACGGGCTATCTTGTCGTTGCGCTGATTATCTGCATCGGCATCGGTATGTGCATGATGGGCAGGAAGAGAAATCTGTTGGTAGAAGACCGGACATTGTGTTATACGGATAGTTTCGGCAGAAAGAAAACTTTTTCTCTGGATGAAATCGGTTATTGCAGGGCGGCATTGGAAGAAAAGGGCGGCAGAGATTATCTGAAAATCTACGATTTGCTCGGGAATAAGTTATGTAAACTCGAAATCAGAATGAAAAACAGCGCGCTTTTCTTACAGTACCTTATGGATAATCAGGTCAGAATAGAGTGTTCGGAAGCGTCCGATAATTATTTGAAAAGTATGCTTTGCACGAAAACCATTTGCGAGGAGGAAATTCCGGCAAATATAAATGCCTGTCTGGAAGAGGCAAAAAAATATGTATGGGAATGGGGAAAACTGCATAAAGAATTTGATGTGGACTGGAAGATGGGAATTGCAGCTTATCTGGAAGATGAATTATCGGAGAAAAAGCAGTTATGGGAACAGACAGGCTGCAGCGGAAAGGCTTTTCCGTCAGGTCTGCCCGAAGGTTATCTGCTCGTCATAGAGGGATATCTGCAAAAAGACGGCCTTTTTGTGCTGGACAGTAAGGGCAGGGCGGTGATGTTTTATGTGCAGGTAATCAGTGTGTCGAAATCTTTCCGGGCGGGAGAAACGCTGAAAATCCGGTTTTTTGATAATGTAGGGGAAGAACTTGCCTGGCAGCTTGGCTGGCTTGCCCATGCGCTGCCGCGGAACCGTTACCATATGGAAGCGCTGTCTTTGCAGCATGAATTGCTGGAAAGATTATAAAGGTTTCGATAAGAGAAAAACATGGTTATGGTGTCCATGCGCAGGGAAGTGTGTTATACTGTACATGATGGCATTGAGTGGGGCAGAAAACGGTATGGGAGAAAGCAAAAAACAAGGAGGAAAATCTATGGCGTTATTTCAAATCGGCAACGATAAAATTACCATCCAGATAGACAGTATGGGGGCGGAACTGAAATCTTTAAAAAGGGTGGATACCGGTACAGAGTATATGTGGGAAGGCGACCCGGCATACTGGAAACGGACTTCGCCGGTTCTTTTTCCGTTGGTGGGCGGTTTAAAAAACGGCGAATATCTTCATGAGGGCCGCCGCTGTCAGCTGGAGAAACACGGATTTGCCAGAAATATGCAGTTTACGTTGAAAAGCCAGACGAACAGGGAAATCTGGTTTACGCTGGAATCGAATGCGGAGACATTGGAGAAATATCCCTATGCGTTTGTGTTGGAACTTGGATATGAATTAGAAGATAATACGGTGATTGTCAAGTGGAAAGTGACCAATCCTGCATCCGGCGAAATGTATTTTTCCATTGGCGGCCATCCGGCCATCCGGTGTCCGATTGTGGAGGATACCAAACAGACGGATTACCGCATTCGCTTTGATGTGAAGGACAAGATAACGACCGACGTGATTGAAAATGGTCTGGTGAGTAACGGAAAACGTGATTATCCGTTGGAGAACGGGCATTTGAGACTGACGGAGCATTTGTTTGATGAAGACGCGCTCGTGGCAGAAGGACATCAGGCGCATGAGGTCGCATTTGTGAAACCGGACGGAAATACATATCTGACGGTGCGTTTTGATGCGCCGGTTTTCGGCATTTGGTCGCCGGGGCGAAACGCGCCTTTTATCTGTGTTGAACCCTGGTATGGAAGATGTGATGCGCTTGATTTTGAGGGAACCTGGGAAGAACGGGAATGGGGACAGCATCTGGCGGCAGGCGAAAGCTTTGAAGCATCTTATCGGATTATCGTTTGACAGGCAGACGAAAGCTTTGAAGCATCTTATCGGATTATCGTTTGACAGGCAGACGAAGAAATGGAGTTAAAAATGGAAATGGGACCGATTGTACAATGTGTGGGGCTCACCAAAACATATGGCGGGAAACCGGCGCTGAACCAGATTTATCTGAATCTGGAACGGGGAAAAATTATCGGGCTTCTCGGACCGAACGGGAGCGGTAAGACGACACTTATTAAAATTATGAACGGCCTTTTGCGGCAGTCAGCAGGAGAAATTTTTATCGGAGGCACAAAACCCGGCATTGAAACAAAATATAAAATCTCATATCTTCCGGAGCGGACCTACCTCCATTCCGGCATGAAAGTGCTGGAAATGGTGCAGTATTTTCAGGACTTTTATCCGGATTTCAGAATCGAAAGGGCTTTCGATATGCTGCACAGGCTTCAGATTCCGCCGAATGAGCGGCTGAAAAATCTTTCCAAAGGAACGAAGGAAAAGGTACAGCTTATCCTCGTGATGAGCAGGGACGCCGATTTGTATGTGCTGGATGAGCCGATTGCGGGCGTGGACCCGGCGTCGCGGGATTATATTCTGCGTACGATAGTCAGCAATTATAACAGAAATGCCTCGGTCCTGCTTTCGACGCATTTGATTTCCGATGTGGAGAGCATTTTGGACGAAGTCGTTTTCATCAAATACGGCAATATTATTCTGCAGGCTCCGGCGGAGCAGATAAGGCAGCGGGAAGGTAAGTCGATAGACCGCTTTTTCAGGGAGGTGTTTGCATGTTAGGGAAACTGATGAAATATGAGTGGAAGGCGACATGGAAACTGCTGATTCCCCTGAACCTTTTTATCGTGGTCATGTCGGTTCTGGCCTATACGACCGTACAGCTTGAATTTTTTGAATCCAATAATGATTTGGTCATAATGACGGGAACGCTTCTGCTTCTGGCTTACGTTCTCAGTATGTTTGTGATTTCGATTGTCACGGTTATCTATCTGATTTACCGGTTTTATACGTCGGTTTACGGGGATGAAGGATATCTGCTGCATACGCTTCCGGTGGATAAGCATCATATTATCGTTTCCAAAGCCGTTGTCAGCGTTTCCTGGGTTATTTTAAATATTTTTCTGATTTATCTTTCCGTTCTGTTTCTGATTTCGACGCAGGGAAGGTTTTCCCGGACGATTGTGGACGGGTTTGAGTTTTATATAGATACGCTGAACAATTATAACAGAATCGATACATTCGGTATATTCATGACGCTTATAACATCGTTTTTTGCGCTGCTTGCGCGGGTTTTAAAGATTACGGCCTGTATTTCTCTCGGTCAGTTGTCTTCAAACCATAAAGTGCTCAGTTCCATCGGCTTTTATTATGCAATTTATATTGTACAGAGAATGTTTACGCTGCTGTATTATGTGATACACGCACTGGTTATCAGGGCTGCGGATTATACCTATTATTATAATCCATTTGGTTCATCGTGGGCGTTTACGCTGCTGTCCAGTCTGATTTACAGCGTTATTTTCTATTTTCTGACGTGGTATGTGATGGACCGCAGACTGAATCTGGATTAGGACCACAGTGTTGACAGATTCGAAAAACAGGAGCAGAATAAGGAATTGAAATAAGACAGATGGAAAGAACAGGCAGAAAGAACATGTGGAAAGGACATGGTGGGCAGGATGACAAAAATTGATATTGTATCCGGTTTTCTCGGAGCCGGAAAGACGACGTTGATAAAAAAGCTGTTAAAGGAAGCTTTGCAGAATACACAGGTTGTTTTGATTGAAAACGAGTTTGGAGAGATTGGCATAGACGGCGGATTTTTAAAAGAAGCGGGCATAGAAATCAAGGAGATGAATTCCGGCTGTATCTGCTGTTCGCTCGTAGGGGACTTTGCGGCTTCCTTAAAAGAAGTGCTTTCTACCTATACGCCGGAGCGCGTATTGATTGAGCCTTCGGGTGTCGGAAAATTGTCCGACGTCATGAAGGCTGTACAGGGCGCCATGCAGAACGAGGAAGTCGTGCTGAACAGCGCGGTTGTCGTTGTAGACGCCGGAAAATGCAAAATGTATATGAAGAATTTTGGAGAGTTCTTTATCAATCAGATTGCATATGCCGGAACCATTATCCTGAGCCGGACAGGGAAGATGAGTGAAGAAAAAGTTTCGGCCTGCGCAGCCCTGTTACGCGAACACAACGCGAAAGCAACGATTATTACGACGCCCTGGGAAGAACTGGAAGGAATGGACATCCTGAATACAATTGAGGGCGCAAAAGATTTGGAAGCGGAACTGATGAAGGAAGTTATGGCGCGTAGAGACGAGCATGAGCATCATCACGAGCATCACCACGACGATGAACACGAGCACCATCATCACGAAGACCATGAGCATCACCACGAACATCACCACGAACATCACCACGAAGACCATGAGCACCACCATCATCACGACAGCGGCCACGGGCATCACCATGACGAAGAGCACAGCGGCCACGGGCATCACCATGACGAAGAGCACAGCGGCCACGAGCATCACCACGAAGAGCATGAACACCATCATGACGAAGAGCACAGCGGCCACGAGCATCATCACGATGGCCATGAGCATCATCATCATGCGGATGAAATTTTCACAAGTTGGGGAATTGAGACGCCGTTGTCTTATACGCGGGACGAAATAGCAGAGCGGCTGAAAAAGCTGGAACAGGAAGAGGAATACGGCATCGTGCTCCGGGCAAAGGGGATGGTAGCCGCAGGAGACGGAACATGGGTTTATTTTGACTATGTTCCGGAAGAATGCGATATCAGAGCCGGAAAGCCGGACGTGACGGGTAAAATCTGTGTCATCGGTTCGAAGCTGAAAGAGGAAAAACTGGAGGCGCTGTTTCAGAAATAAGCGGTCCGAGAGTGTAAGAAAGGGGCAGGATTGACATTATGAAACCGGTATATATCATCAACGGTTTTCTCGAAAGCGGAAAAACGGAATTTATTACTTATACGCTGGCACAGCCTTATTTTCAGGTGCGGGGCAAAACGCTTCTTCTGCTATGCGAGGAGGGCGAAGTCGAGTATGACGAAAAGCTGCTTGCACAAAGCAGAACGGAAATAGAGCTGATTGAAGAGGAAAAGGATTTTCATTCCGCGCATTTAATAGAACTGGAGAAAAAGCATAAACCGGAGCGTATTATCATCGAATATAACGGGATGTGGAACTGTAAGAATATGAAACTCCCCTGGCACTGGAGCGTCGAACAGCAGGTGACGACGATTGACGCTTCTACTTTTCCGATGTATTTTACGAACATGAAGTCGCTGCTTGCGGAGATGATACGGAAATCGGAGCTGATTATTTTCAACCGTTGTGACGGTGTGGAAGACCTGAGCAGTTATAAAAGGAATGTCAAGGCAATCAACCAGAAAGCGGAACTTGTATTTGAGGACGCGAACGGCGAAGTCAACGAGATTATGGAGGATGATTTGCCTTATGACCTGACGTCGCCGATATTGGAACTGGACAACGAAAGCTACGGTGTCTGGTATCTGGATTCCCTGGACCATATCGGACGGTATGAGGGCAAGACCGTGCAATTTACGGCGATGGTGCTTGTACCGAAGAATTTTCCGAAAGGGTATTTCGTGCCGGGCAGAATGGCAATGACCTGCTGTGCCGATGATATGGCTTTTCTCGGATTTGCCTGTGAATACGACAAAACCGATAAGCTGACCGACAAACAGTGGGTAAAAGTAACCGCTAAAATCGCGAATGAATATTTTGCCGATTATGGCGGAGAAGGGCCTGTTCTCCATGCGCTCAGTGTGGAGCAGACCAAAAAGCCCAAAGAGGAAATCATCAGTTTCTTTTAACAGAAAACGATGAGACCGATACCCGCAAAGGCGGGCGGAGAGGTATGTGAATGAAGAATTTGAGAACCGTGATTTCGGCCCTTGCAGCTATTCTTTGTGCAGGGGCTTTTTTCAGCATAAAAGGCAGCAGTATGGCGAAGGCGGCGGAAGAAGCGCCAGAGGCGTTTCCGTCGGTAATTACATGGGATGATTATCAAAATACCCAAAAAACGGAGCCGACCGTGCTTCATTTTTCACTTGGAGAAGGGACTGAAATTGATGTAGAACTTCCTTACTATCCAAGTGTGGTTAAGCAAATAGAATTTCTGGATATAAACGGAGACGGAACGGAGGAAGCGCTGATATACCGATATTTTGCCAACACCGCGACGGAGTATACGCTAATCGATATCTTTGAGATAAAAGATAAAACGGTGCGGAATCTGTCGCCGGGAACGGAATTGCAGGAGCTTTCCGGAAATGTCTGGAACATGTCGTTTCAGGAGAATGCCGTTGAGGACTTTACAAAAGGAGAGGCCGGACTCGTCTGCCGGTTGGAATCTTATGATAAAAAATACGGTATCGTTTTCCGGGATGAGACGATACTGGCCGAATACAGGGACGAAAGCTGGCGGATTATCGGTCATGTTTCCTGGAAGGTGGAGCAGGCAGCAGGATTGATAAAGGAATGTGTAATGAATGGAAAGTAATATAGGATGAATAGAAAGCAATATAGGATATAGAATGAATGGAAAGCAATATAGAATAAATGAAAGTAATATAGAATAAACAAAAAGTAATATATACTTGACATATGGACTTGTATATGCTACTTTTGAAAAAAGAAGAAAGGAGAGCGGCATGGCAAGAAATATTGCAATCAAAGTGGCGCGGACAGAGAAAGACATGACGCAGAAGGACCTTGCGGAAGCTGTTGGTGTATCGAGACAGACGATTAACGCCATAGAACAGGGAGAGTATAATCCGACGATTAAGCTGTGCCGTGCCATCTGTCGTGTTCTTGAAAAAGGATTGGACGACTTATTCTGGGAAGAAGACTGAAAGGGGAAATCTGGAGATGAAAAACAGACTGGATGAGATGCAGGAACAGAAATTGTTAAAAATTGAGCACAATGGATGCTGGCTCGCTTTTTACGGGCTGGCTGCGGTGATTATGATACAGTTGTTTCTGTACGGAAAAGATTTTAAGAGTGTTGCGGGGGAATGGGTAGTTTTTATGTGTCTCTCCTGGTATATTGTGGGCAGCTGCATAAAGAACGGCATCTGGGACAGGAAGCTTTCGCCCGAGCCGAAGACAAATTTGAAGGTCAGTCTGATTGGCGCAGGTATCGCCGGATTTGCTGTTTTCTGTCTCAAATATCATGAACATAATTTGCTGTGGGGAGCCGCCGCAAGCGGAATTATTATTTTTCTGATTGTATTTGCAACGTGCCTGGTGGGACTGACGCTTATGTCGCGTCTGTATCGGAAGCGGATGGAGAGACTGGAAAACGGAGAAGAGGAGACGGAAAAGCATGGGGAAGAATAGGATTACGGCAGACTGCCTTGTAAAGACCTTTACAAAGAACGAGAAGAAAAGCAGGAAAGTGGATGTCAATGCGGTGGACGGTATCTCCATGACAGTGCAGGAAGGAGAAATTGTCGGCATTCTCGGGCCGAACGGCGCCGGAAAGACGACGCTTCTGCGGATGATGTCCCGATTGATGCGGCCCACGCATGGTACGGTGAGCATTCAAATCGGAGAAGAAGAAATAACGGATGATATTGAAATTAAAAGACATATCGGGTATCTGTCCAATAATACGAAACTTTATGGGAGGCTTTCTGCCAGAGAACTGCTGCAGATGCTCGGTGTTCTTTATGGGATGAGCAAAACGGATACGGAGCGGAAAATCGAGGAAATCAGCGATATTCTTTCGATGGAAAGTTTTCTTGATAATCGGATTGAAAAATTGTCCACAGGGCAGACGCAGCGGGCCTCAATCGCCCGATGTCTTGTGCATGACCCGCAGGTTTATATTTTTGACGAGCCGACGCTCGGCCTGGATATTTTGAGCAGCGCCGCCATTATTGAATTTATGAAAAAAGAGCGGGACAGAGGCAAAATAATCCTGTATTCCACGCATTATATGGAGGAAGCGGAATATTTATGCGACCGCATCGTGATGATACACCGGGGGAAAATCGTAAGCGAAGGCTCGCCCGACAGTCTGAAAGCGCAGACCGGAAAGGAAAACCTGCGGGAGGTTTTTGCGGAGCTGATTGCAAAGGAGGGAATTGCGGATGAACACTAAAATTATTCGGACGCTTGTCAGAAAAGAAATGCTGGATGTATTTCGAGATAAAAAAACGGTTGTTATTATGCTTTTTATACCAGTCATTCTCTATCCTCTTATTTTTTTCGGAGGCATGCAGGCGGTGGCAATGATTTCGGCCAGCATGAAGGAACAGAATTATCGGATTGTCGTAGACGCAGCGGATGACGGCGCTTTTGCACGGATGCTTGCGGAGAAGGGAAAAGAGCAGGATGGCGGCAATGCGGAAACGGCTGAAGAGACGGCTGCAAAACAGGACGAAGAAGAGAACTATACGATAACGCTTGTGGATGCCGGAACCGTTGGGGATTACGAAGCGGCGCTCAACGACGAGCTGATTGATGTCTATGTGTCCGGTGCGCTGCAAAACGGAAAGATGGAATACGACATTTATTATCTTTCTTCGGTGACGAACTCATCCTATGCCAAAAATATTGTGACGGAAGCGTTTGATGAGTTTCGGGAAGTCCTGACGAAAGAAAAAATCCGGGAAGCCGGGCTGGATGTGCATGAAATTCTGGAGCCGATTCTTTATGAAAAAAAGGATACGGCGAGCAGCGAACAGTCTCTTGGCAGTATCATGGGTTCGATTCTGCCGTTTATGCTGATTATCAGTCTGATGATGGGAACGATGTACCCGGCTATCGATACGACGGCCGGAGAGCGGGAGCGGGGAACGCTTGAGACGATTCTGACGCTGCCGGTGACGAACAGACAGCTGATTATTTCCAAATTCCTGACGGTTGCGGCAATCGGTATTGTGTCGGCGCTGCTCAATATCTGCTCTATGGGCGGCATTGCCTTTTATATGTACAAAGTGGCGGATATGCAGACGGATGCGGAGGCTTTTGAAATCGGGCGTTTTCTGCCGGCAATCCTTGTCTGTATACTGACGGTCTTTGTGTTTTCTCTGTTCGTCAGCGCGGTGACGATGTGTATCACGGCTTTTGCCAAAAGCTATAAGGAGGCGAATAACTATATTACGCCGCTTATGCTGGTTATCATGTTCACAGGCTATATCGGCTTTATTCCGAATGTGGAGCTGACGCAGACAATGGCGATGATTCCGGTGGCCAATATCTGCCTGTTGATTCGCAATATGTTATTGTTTAAAATAGATTATACGGCGATTGCCGTCGTCCTGCTTTCCAATGTTGCCTATGCCATGTTCGCGGTGTTGTTCCTGAGCCGTATTTATGACAGCGAAGCGATTTTGTTCGGCGACGGGAAGAGTGGAATGCAGTTGTTCGAGAAGCGGAGCAACCTGCAAAAAGGCGGTGTGCCGACAGTGTCCGATGTGTGGTTTGCGGTTGCGCTTACGATTGTGCTCGTCATGTATGCGGGAAGCATGTTACAGATGAAGTTCGGTCTCGCGGGGGTCTTCGGAACACAGCTGCTTCTTTTGTGCGTGCCGCTCGTTATTATCTTTTATACGAAAAGGGATTTTCGGCTGACTTTTGGTTTCAGAAAGACGGCTGTCCGGAATTATCCGGCGGCGGCATTTATCGTAACGGGCTTTTATGCAGTCAATGTTGTGATTTCCACCGGGCTTGCCGGCCTGTTCCCTGACAGTACGGAGAATGTCGTTACCGTTTTTGATAAACTCATGAGCGGGAATATACTGGCGGTGCTGTTTGTGATTGCTTTGGCGCCGGCGGTTTGTGAGGAAATGCTTTTCCGGGGGATGATTTTGCAGAGTATGAAAGAAAAATATCGTGTTTCAGCGGCAATCGGCATTACGGCGGCGCTGTTCGGCATCTATCATATGAGTCTGATAAAATTAATTCCCACCGGCCTTCTTGGATTGGTGTTTTGTTATGTGGCGTACAGAACGGACAGTATTTATCCCGCCATGTTGATGCACTTTCTGAACAATGCGTTCAGCGTGATAATTTCCTGCTGTCCGGAGCAGGTGCGGCGGATTTTTCCGATTTTTTATCAGGATACGCTGCGGTTTGGCGATGTGCTCCTGCTTCTTGGCATCGGGCTGGCGCTCATGGGAATCGGACTGTATATTCTGAAAAAAGGCAGCAGGAGAGGCAGGAAAGAAGAAAAGGCGGATTTCTGAAATATGGCGGAAATAAACGATAAAGAATTATTACAGTTAAAGAACCGTCTGTTCGAGCTGGCGGACAAATCATACAGCAGAGGTATTTATACTTACACGCCTTTTTTGAGTCTGTCACAGCAGCAGGTGTTTTATGCGGCAAAGAACGAGCTTTCCTATGCCGGATATGGGATGGAAGGCGGCGCGCCGGTCTGTGAACGGAAAATGATACGTTTCGGAAGTCCGGAAAATCTGGGATATGAAGAGGAATATCCGATTGCCGCAATCGAGATGAGACCGGCCATGCCGAAATTTGCGGATACGCTGACACATCGGGATTTTCTCGGAGCGGTTATGAATCTGGGGATAGACCGGAACACGATTGGAGATATTTTCGTACAGACATCGGGAGGCATTTTGTTTTGTCAGGAGAGTATCACTCCGTATCTTCTGGAAAATCTGCATCAGGTGAAGCATACCAGTATGGAATGCCGGCTCCTCGAGGGAGAAATCGCCCTGCAAAATGCGGAACCTGAGAAAATAACGGTAACAGTTTCCTCCGCGAGGATTGACAGCGTCATCGCAAAGCTTTATCATATTTCAAGAAGCCAGAGTCTTGCACTGTTTGGCGCCGGCAAAATCTTTGTGAACGGAATTGCAACGGAAAACAACAGCTATTCGTTGAAAAAGGGAGATTCGGTGACGGTGCGGGGGTATGGGAAATTTATTTACTATGGTTTTGCGGGAGAGACGAAAAAAGGAAAAGAGAGGGTATCCGTAGGATTTTTCGGATGAGAGAAAGGCATGGCGGCGATATATCATTATAATATGGTTCATTGGTTATTCTTTTTTTATACTTATTGTTTTCTTGGATGGTGTTTTGAATCCACCTATGTTTCCATTCGTACCCGCAAGTTTGTCAACCGGGGATTTATGAGAGGCCCCTTTCTGCCCATTTACGGGAGCGGGGCAATTATGATGTATGTCGTTTCCATGCCTTTCCGGGATAATATCATTCTGACGTATGTGGCAGGCTGCATCGGCGCTACGGCGCTTGAATATATAACAGGTGTTTTTATGGATAGCCTTTTTCATATCAGGTACTGGGATTATTCCAATCAGAAATTTAATTTTCAGGGACATATCTGCCTGAGTTCTACGCTTACATGGGGATTTTTCACCATTATGATGACACGGGTGATTCACAGGCCGATTGAGCTGTTTGTAATGGGGATTCCGAAAAACATCCTGAATTATGCGACCTTTTTCCTGACGGTATATATTGTTGCGGATTTCGCGCTTTCCTTCAAAACGGCGTTGGATTTGCGGGATATCCTGGCCAAGATGCAGCGCGTGAAAGAAGAAATGGAGCGTATGAACAAACGGCTGGATGTTATCATCGCATTTAACAATGCGGACAAAGCGCAGAAACAGCAGGAGCGTGAACATGAGTATGAATTGCGGATAAGCGATTTGGCGGAAGCGCTCGGACAGCGTTTCAACAGCCTGAAAGAGATGATTCAGCGAACGCCGGGGGCCTATGTGGATAATGTGCGGGAGGAAATCGCGGAGCTGCGCGCCCGTTATAACCTGTATATGGAAAACCGGAGAAATTATAAAGAAATGCTTGATTTCTACAAATGGGATATGATTCGGAACAATCCAAACATGAGTTCGGAAAAATATAAAGATTCTTTTGAAGAATTAAAAGGAGCCGTTGAAAAGAAGAAAGAGAAAGAAAAGGAGAAATAACAAATGTTATTCCTCCTTTTTTTATCCTATAGGAAATTGCTGTAATCTAGTGGATGCCAGACAAGAATTTACGCAGTAAATTCTTGGAACGCAGGCTGCTGAGCCTGCGTTTTTTTATTATGTCTTTTCCCGTAAAGTTAAGGAAAGTTCGAATTTTCGGGCCTTATACCGGAAGGCTGCCAGAAATTTGTTGTAGAACCAGAACGAGTAGACGAGAATTTTATTGGCTTTTCCCAGTTTTTCTTTGGTCGTATAAAAATAATGGGAGCCGCCGGCGACCGTTGGAAGCCCTTTTTTGATATAATGTATGAATTCTGATTCGTTGGCGATATGTTCCTGTATTTTCGTATAACCGAGTCCGATACAGTTATCTTTATGCGAGTCGCTGCCGCCGAAACCCGGCATATGGTATTTCAGGGCGAGGGAAGTCGCGCATTCGTTGGAAATATCGTCTTCACAGGCATTGAAAGCTTCGATGAAATCGAATTTCCGTATCAGCCTTTCTTTTAACGCTTTTCCGCGCCGGGTATTGAAGATGCTGAGAAATTTCTCTCCGCAGGGGTGGGCCGGTCCGAGAATGCCGCCGTAGCGGTGTACAATTTCAATGAGAAGAAGCACCGGCAGGCCGCGCAGCTCCAGAATGCGCGGGCAGAGCCCGCTTGGCATGATAACCAGTATATGGCCCGCGTCCAGCGTATCGTATTCGATGCCGCATAAGACGGTAAAATCTTCCGGTTTGTTTTCGAGCTGCCTGTAATAACGGTAAGCTTTGTAAGAATTGTGGTCGGCAATCAACATGCCGTCGAACCCTTTCTGTTTCAGAATGGCAATATTGTCAAGAAGCGCAGTCTTTCCGTCCGGAGACCCTTCCTTCGTATGACAGTGCATGTCCAGTTTCATAATAAATTGATACCTCTTTCATATTCTGTTTGGAATCTCTTGAGATGAATATCTTCATTTCCTATCCTATTATAGCAGATTTTCAAAAAAATAACATTGACAATTTCATCCGATTTTCTTTGCTTCAAAAGCTTCAAAAGCAGCGGTTTAAAAAGAAGCAAAGTTTTGATGGACAATAGAACAAATGTTTGCTAAAATGACATGGAGAACGGAAGTCTGACAGGAAGAAAAGAGGGATTCGGATGGAGCAGATGTCATTGTTCGATGCAATGCCGGGAAGCGGCAATATGACAGTGCCGCTGGCGAGCCGCCTGAGGCCGCAGAAGTTTGAAGATTTTATCGGGCAGGAGCATTTGCTTGGACCGGGAAAGATGCTCAGGCATTTGATTGAAAAAGACCAGATATCTTCCATGATATTCTGGGGGCCGCCGGGCGTCGGAAAGACGACGCTTGCAGGAATTATTGCGGAACGGACGAAGGCGGATTTCATTAATTTCAGTGCGGTCACGAGCGGAATCAGAGAAATTAAGGATGTGATGAATCAGGCGGAAGCAGGACGGAAAATGGGGAAGCGGACCGTGCTTTTTGTCGATGAGATTCATCGTTTTAACAAGGCGCAGCAGGATGCTTTTCTTCCCTATGTGGAGAAAGGGAGCATTTTGCTGATTGGAGCGACAACGGAAAATCCTTCTTTTGAAGTAAATGCCGCATTGCTTTCAAGATGCCGGGTATTTGTGCTGAAAGCGCTGAAAGAAGCGGAGCTGCTCAGACTGCTGCAGAATGCTTTGCTGAATCCGGCAGGCTTCGCCGGACAGCGGATAGAAATTTCCGGGGAACAGTTAAGGGCAATCGCAATATTCGCGGACGGGGATGCGAGAATGGCCTTAAACACGCTGGAAATGGTAGTGCTGAACGGGGAGATTACGACGGATGGCTGTATTCGGATAGCCGATGAAGGGCTGGCCCAGTGTCTCGACAAAAAATCGCTTCTGTATGACAAAGCCGGCGAAGAACATTATAACCTGATATCCGCGCTTCACAAGTCCATGCGGAACAGTGACCCGGATGCGGCAATCTACTGGATGTGCCGTATGCTGGAAGGCGGAGAAAATCCCCTTTACATCGCAAGAAGGCTGATTCGGTTTGCCAGCGAAGATATCGGCATTGCGGACAGCAATGCGCTGACGGTCGCGGTGGCCGCTTATCAGGCGTGCCATTTTCTGGGGATGCCGGAATGCGATGTGCATTTAACGCACGCGGTCACATATCTGGCAATGGCCCCGAAATCCAATGCCATGTACAGGGCGTGCGAGAACTGTAAAGAAGATATCCGGAATCGGACGGCGGAACCCGTGCCGTTGATTCTGCGGAATGCGCCGACAAAGCTGATGGAAGACCTGCACTATGGAAAAGGATACCGGTATGCGCATGATACGGAGGAAAAGCTGACGGATATGGAGTGTATGCCTGATTCCATGCGCGGTGTGCGTTATTACTATCCGACGGAGCAGGGGGATGAGGCGGAAGTTGGAAAGAAACTTCAGGAAATCCTGATATGGAAACAGACGCATCGGAAATTTGAAGACTGAAAATAAAGGAAAGGGTTTATGTAACGCAAGCCGTCTGGCTTGCGTTTTTGATTGTAATAAAAATATAACTTTTCCATGATAACGTTTTCTGTCATAACTTGGACAACGTTTCATATATTGAGATAAGGAGGCGATGGAGATGCAGAAAGAAGAAATCTTACATATTTTCCCTGACTTCATGCGCCCGCGATGGGAGAAGGTGGCAGAACGGGCTGACAGATTGCAGGAGATACGCCTGCGCATTGGTCAGCCGGTTACGGTACTTATGAATCATAAGGAAAAATTTCTCTCGGAGCGGGGCGAGTTGACGGATGAGATATCGTATGCCGGCCGCAGCGATGAAAAAGAACTGGAAGCGATACTCACACATATATGCCATTATTCCATATATGCCTTTGCGGATGAAATCAGACAGGGATTCATGACAATTCGGGGCGGACACAGAATCGGTCTTTCGGGACAGGTCATACTGGAAGACGGGGAGCGGATTCGAAATATTAAATACATACGTTATTTAAATATCCGTATTGCACATGAAGTCAAAGGAGTATCCGATAAAACGCTTCCTTTTCTTTACAATCAGGGAGAGGTGTTAAACACCCTGATTATTTCTCCGCCGGGCTGCGGGAAAACGACGATGCTGCGCGATTTGGTACGGAATATTTCCGGAGGAACCGCTTACGGCAGAGGACGGAATGTAGGTCTGGTGGACGAACGTTCGGAAATTGCCGGAAGTTATCTCGGCATTCCGCAGAACGATATCGGCATTCGCACGGATGTCATGGATGCCTGCCCGAAGCGGGAAGGCATGATGATGCTGATTCGTTCTATGGCGCCGGATGTTTTGGCGGTCGATGAACTCGGAAATGCGGAAGATGTGGAGGCAATGCACAGGGCAGTCCGGTGCGGATGCAAAATGTTGGCGACAATTCACAGTTATTCGCTGGAAGAAGTGAGCCGTAAAAGCTATATGAGAACGGTGATGGAGGAACGGCTGTTTGACAGATACCTTCTTCTTGGAAAGAAAAATAACAAGTGTATTGTAACCGGGATTTATGATAGAGAGAGGAAATTATGCTCAAACTTGCAGGAATCCTGTTGTTGATGGCAGGATGCAGCGGACTCGGCATCAACAAAGTAGCGGAAGAAAAACGACGTATCAGGGAACTTCGGCAGATTCGCCGCATCATTCTGCGAATACAGAATGAGATGACATATGGCAAAAGGGCTTTACCGGAAATGTGTCTCCTTTTTGGACAATGTATGGAAGAACCGTACCGCACGGCCTTTCTTATGATATATAAGAGGCTGGAGGAGAACGGCGGAAGCGGTTTTGGCAGCATATGGAAAGAAGAGCTGGAGGACTGTATGCGGAACCTGCCGCTTCAGAGAGAAGAAAAAGAGATATTGTGTAATATGCCGGAATGTCTGGGCATTATGGATGAAAAACAGCAGGCGGCCGATATCGGACAATCTCTGGATTTCCTGGAGGCTCATATTACACAGGCGGAAAACGAATATGAGAACAGGGCAAAAGTGATTATGAGCATCAGCGTCACGGCCGGAATATTTATTGTTATTTTATTGTTGTAGAATACATGAGGAGGGGTATGTAACGGGATGGGCATCAGTCTTATTTTCAGAATTGCGGCAGTTGGTATATTGGTAACAATTCTGAGCCAGATTTTAAAGCACAGCGGCAGAGAGGAGCATGCGTTCCTCATCAGTCTCGCCGGATTGATTCTTGTATTAACCTGGCTCGTACCCTATATCTATGATTTATTTATGATGATACAAGAATTATTCACTATTTAATCGAGATTTAACCTCTGAAAGAGAGACAGGACAAGCATGGATATTGTAAAAATCGGAATGGTAGGGCTGCTTGGGGTGCTTCTGGTGATTCCCCTGAAAAGTTACAAAAGCGAATTTGGCGTATATGCGGCTTTTGCGGTCTGTCTGCTGCTTTTGACATATGCGGTGAATTATTTTACGAGAATTCTGACCGGAATGGAGCGTCTGCAAGGATATCTTGGAGATAATTCTCAATACTTGTCGGTGTTATTTAAAGCGGTAGGGGCCGCCTATATCTGTGAATTTTGTTCCGGTATCTGCAAAGATGCGGGATATGCAGGTATTGCCGGACAAGTGGAGACAATGGGGAAAATGTATATTTTGCTGATTGGAATGCCGGTGCTGATGACACTGATGGACAGCATTCAGGCGCTTGCGGGTTAAAGGCTCCGGAAAGGCATGGTCGTTTATATGTGGAAAAAAACAGCCATGATGGCATTGCTTTGCCTGATGCTTTTCAGGCCGATGGAAGTGCAGGCTTCCGGAGGAGAAATATTGTGGCAGGATATGGACACAGTGGAAAAGCGGTTTGAAACGCTGTTTCCAGAATATCAATTTGATGGAAAACAGGTGTTATCACTTATTCTTCAGGGAGATATCAAAGGAGCCGTGACGACGCTTGTCAGAGGGCTTACAGGCATGGTAAAAGCTCAGTTTCAGGAAATCAGGACACTGTTTGTAATGGTTTTGGTGTTGGGTATTACGGCGGCATTGTTTTCCAATTTTGCGGATATTTTTCAAAGCCGGCAGGTATCGGATATTGCGTTTTATTTTATTTACCTGCTATTGACCGCCGGGCTGCTGAAAGTGTTCGGAAACGCGGCTGATATCGTGAGAGAAATGTTAAATCAGGTTACAACTTTTATGCAGCTCTTTATTCCGACGTATCTTCTGGCAGTCGGAACGGCTGCGGGAACGGCTTCGGCGGCAGCTTATTATCAGCTTTTTCTCATGGTCGTTTATTTGATAGAAAAATGTTATCTGTCAATTCTGCTCCCGCTGATTTACTGTTTTATTCTGCTGAGCGTTATCAATGGCATCTGGATGGAGGAAAAGCTGAATCTGCTGTTGGATTTCGTGCAGAAGATGGTGGGATACGGAATTAAAATAACACTTGGAATTATTACTGGGTTCAGTCTGCTGCAGTCGATGATATCGCCGGTTGTGGATGCGCTTGAGACTTCTGCGCTGAAAAAGGCGGTCTCCATGATTCCGGGAATCGGTGGTCTGACAGAAGGCATGTTTGAAATGGTAGCCGGTTCCGCCGTGCTGATAAAGAACAGTATCGGCATTTATATAACTATTGTTATGATTTTTGTCTGCATTCTGCCTGTATTGAAAATACTCCTTTTGTCAGGGGCGTTAAAGGCGGGTGCGGCGTTAATCGGCATCGTCAGCGACAAACGGATGACGAATCTGGCGAACCGGGCGGGTGACGGGAGTATGATGCTTTTGAAGGTGGCATTGTCCGCTATCGCTCTTTTTATCATCAGCGTGGCCGTTGCAGCATATTCAACGAATCGGGGGATAGGATGAACGAACTGGTAACGCTGATTAAAAGAATCGGAATTTTCATGATTGCGGCGCAGGCAGTTCTGCACTTTGCGCCCGGGCAGAAATATGAAAAGTACATAAAGCTGATAATCAGTATCCTGATTTTACTGCAGTTCGTGACGCCGCTCGATGGGATAATATCCAGGACAGAAACGGACTGGAGCGGCAAACTGGCGGAGATGGAAGCGCTGTTCGGGGAAGAGGGACTGACAGGGGAAAATAAAACCGTATCGACTGCGGCGGATGTTATGGTTGAAAGCCTCGAAAATGAAATTAAATCGAGATTAAACGATGAAATCTCCGGAGAGGGATATGTGGTATCGAATGTACAGGTACGTCTGCGGCCTATTGAAGAGGGCAGCAGCAAACAGTATGAACTTGAGAAGGTACGGGTCGTGGTATACGGGGATGTCTCCGGAACGCAGACGGATAATGCGGCAGTCGGGAAGATTCAGATTGATAAAATTGACGTCAGCCTGCATGAGGAAGAATGGCAGGAAGACAGTTCGAAAGGGGGAGAAGAAGGACAGGAAGGCGGAGAAGCACGATTGTTTCAGGGAGAGGAGGAGAAGTCCGCACAACGGCTGCGGGCCCGGTTTGCCCGTGTGCTTGGCCTGGAAGAGGAAATGATGGAGGTGAGCGTATATGGAGCAAATGAAAAAACTGACCGATAAAATAACAGGTGTAAAGAAATTGCGGAAAGACCAGCTCGTGGTCATGATATTGTGCGGGATTCTGTTATGCGTCGTAGCGCTTCCTGTCAAACAAAAAGATTCCGCATCTTCCGGCAGTAAGTCCAATATATCGGACAGGAATTCTGCTACAATAGGAAAAAGCGCGCAGGCGTCGGAAGAATCCGACAGCGTCTGGCAGGGGGACGTGGCGGAGTCATTTTCTTATACGGCCTACTGGGAAGATAAACTGAAGGGGTCGCTTTCGCGTATTGAGGGAGCGGGTGAAGTGGAAGTTCTGATTACGTTAAAGGAATCGGAAGAACGGGTATTGGAGAAGGATATTCCCGAACAGGTCAGCGAGACATCCGAGACGGATGCGGAAGGCGGCAGCCGGATAATTTCCGAGAGCCGTCTGGAAGAAGCGACGGTATATACGGTGAATGCGGCAGGACAGAACGTGCCTTATGTGCGGAAAGTGATACAGCCTGTCGTAGAAGGAGTCGTTGTTATTGCGCAGGGGGGCGACTCCGAAATTGTAAAACAGAATATTATTGAGACAATTCAGGTATTATTTGGTATCGAAGCGAATAAGATAAGAGTAGTAAAAATGAAAACCAAATAAATTAAAGGGGAGAATGGTTTGAAGAATATGATTAAGAAGAATCAGGTAATGATTACGGCCCTGGCGATTATGATTGCGGTAGCGGGATACCTGAATTTCGCAGGCACGAAAGTAACAGATGAAGAAATTATGACGGTGAACGGCGAGATAGCAACGGATGATTTGGGGAATCTGGCGTTGGCGGACGAAGAAGTGGATTACGAAGCGTTATTAGATTTATCGGACGAGGATATCGAGCAGTCTTCTGCGGATATTCTGAGTCTGGACAGCGATGTGGAAGTGAGCAGTACGGATATTATGGATGAAGGCATGGCGGAAGCCGTGGGAGAAGATGAAACGCCGGGAGAAGCGGTTTTCACGACATCATCGGGAATTTCCACATTATCCGGAGCCAAGTTGCAGAAGGAGCAGACAAGAGCGCAGAATAAGGAAACGCTTTTGGAGATTATCAACAACGCCAATATCAGTGAGACGCAGAAACAGGAAGCTGTAAACAGCATGATTTCCATGACGGACATCGCCGAGAAAGAAACCGCGGCAGAAATCCTGTTAGAGGCCAAGGGATTTTCGGATGCCATTGTCAGCATTGACGGCGACAGCGTGGATGTCGTAATCAATACGGTGGAACTGACCGAAGCACAGCGCGCACAGATTGAAGATATCGTTATCCGCAAGACCGGCGTCAGCGCAGATGCCATTATCATCAGTACAGTAAACGCAAACTAGGTGCACAGAAGAAAACTTTATGATATAATAACCG
>CAJTRK010000012.1:38231-97567 GCA_910578475.1 uncultured Lachnospiraceae bacterium
AATCGCAAAGAAAAGCAAGCGGCGCAAAGCGCCATTTGCTTTTCAGGCGGTTATTAACGAGCAAGAGTCCGATGAAATCGGACAGGAAGCGCGGAAGCGCGAACTTGCGAGAGAGAGTCCGCAAAGAAAAGCAAGCGGCGCAAAGCGCCATTTGCTTTTCAGGCGGTTATTAACAGATTACATTTGGAGGCCAAAAGATGAAAAGAGTTTTTTTAATCGTACTTGACAGTTTCGGAATAGGAGAGATGGCGGATGCGGCGGCGTATGGAGACAAAGGCACAAATACCATACGTTCCGTATCTTCCAGCTCTTATTTTCATATGCCTAATATGGGGAAGATGGGGCTTTTCAACATAGACGGCGTAACATGCGGAGAGAAAGAGAAAGAGCCGTCGGCAGCCATTGCCCGTATGAAGGAGGCATCGAAAGGGAAAGATACGACTATCGGGCACTGGGAAATTGCGGGTATTATATCGAAACAGCCGCTGCCCACTTATCCGGACGGATTCCCGCAGGAAGTACTGGATGCTTTCTGCGAAAAAACAGGCAGAGGCATATTGTGCAACCGGCCGTATTCCGGTACGGAAGTCATTAAGGACTATGGGGAAGAGCATGTAAAAACAGGGAAGCTGATTGTTTATACATCGGCGGACAGTGTTTTTCAGATTGCGGCTCATGAAGATGTCGTTCCGGTAGAAACACTGTATGAATACTGCCGGGCGGCAAGGGAAATTCTGCAGGGGAAGCACGGCGTCGGAAGAGTCATTGCAAGACCTTTTACCGGGGAAGCGGGCGGCTATGTAAGAACGCCGAGAAGACATGATTTTTCGCTGCAGCCGCCGGGTATTACGATGCTGGACCAGCTGAGCGGTGCGGGGAAAGATGTTATTTCGGTCGGAAAAATTCAGGATATTTTTGCAGGAAGAGGCATTACGGAATTTACCTATACAAAGGGCAACGAAGAAGGCATCGAGAAGACGCTTGCATATCTGGAAAAAGATTTTGAAGGTTTATGCTTTGTAAATCTTGTAGATTATGATATGTTGTATGGGCACAGGAATGATATCGACGGGTATGCGAAGGCGCTTGCTTATTTTGACGGGAAATTGCCGGAAATCTGCGGAAAGCTGCAAAAGGACGATATTTTGATGATTACGGCGGACCACGGCTGCGACCCCGGTTATACGGTGTCCACCGACCATTCCAGAGAGCATACGCCGTTTATTATGTACGGAGAGAACGTAGCGCCGGGCAATTTCGGAACCCGGGAAACTTTCGCAGACATCGGCGCTACCATACTCGATTACTTTGGTATCAGGCCGGAATTTGAAGGAACATCAATGCTTTATGGAGGAGAATAAACGTGGGCAATTTTGCAGACGAAATCAACAAAAGAAGAACATTTGCGATTATTTCGCATCCGGATGCGGGAAAAACAACGCTGACGGAAAAGTTTCTGTTATATGGCGGTGCGATTAATCTGGCGGGCAGCGTAAAGGGAAAGGCTACGGCGAGGCATGCGGTATCGGACTGGATGGAAATTGAGAAGGAGAGAGGTATTTCCGTTACTTCTTCTGTATTACAGTTTGAATATGGCGGATTTTGCATCAACATTCTGGATACGCCGGGGCATCAGGATTTCTCGGAAGATACTTATCGGACGCTGATGGCGGCGGATTCGGCGGTCATGGTTATCGACGCATCCAAAGGCGTTGAGGCGCAGACAAGAAAACTGTTCAAAGTATGCGTCATGCGGCGGATTCCGATTTTTACCTTTATTAATAAAATGGACCGGGATGCCAATGATACCTTTGAACTTCTGGATGAAATCGAGAAGGAACTCGGTATTGCGACCTGTCCGATAAACTGGCCGATTGGTTCGGGCAAAAGTTTCAAAGGAGTATATGAGCGGGAATCGAAATGCGTGATTACCTATTCCGATACGGAGAAAGGTACGAAAGAGGGACAGACGACCAGAATCGGTATCGATGAGGAGGACATGCTTATTTCCCATATCGGGGAGGCGTTTAAGACGCAGCTTCTGGACGAAATCGATTTATTGGACGGAGCAAGCGCAGAATATGATTTGGACAGAATCCGTGCCGGAGAGCTGACTCCCGTTTTTTTCGGTTCGGCGCTGACCAATTTTGGCGTGGAAATCTTTTTACAGCATTTCCTGAAAATGACGACGACGCCTCTGCCGAGAAAGGCGGATATCGGGTTGATTGACCCGGTGGAAAATAATTTTTCCGCGTTTGTATTCAAGATTCAGGCAAACATGAATAAAGCGCACAGGGACCGTGTCGCTTTTATGCGTATCTGTTCGGGTAAATATGATGCCAGCATGGAGGTAAAGCATATACAGGGCGGCAAGGTGATGCGGCTTTCGCAGCCGCAGCAGATTATGGCGGACGAAAGGAAGATACTGAGCGAGGCATATGCGGGTGATATTATCGGCGTGTTCGACCCGGGGATTTTTTCTATCGGAGATACGCTCTGTATGCCGAAAGAACAGTTCCAATATGAAGGGATTCCGACGTTCGCACCGGAGCATTTTGCCAGAGTGCGTCAGTTGGATACGATGAAAAGAAAACAGTTTGTCAAAGGCATTACGCAAATCGCACAGGAAGGCGCGATACAGATTTTTCAGGAATTTAATACGGGTATGGAAGAGATTATTGTGGGCGTGGTAGGCGTTCTTCAGTTCGATGTGCTGAAATATCGTCTGGAAAATGAATATAATGTCGATATTCGCCTGGAGAATCTTCCTTATGAGCATATCCGCTGGATTGAAAATAAAGATATCGATTTGGACAGGCTTACGGGCACTTCCGACATGAAGAAAATCAAGGATTTAAAGGGCAATCCGCTGTTATTGTTCGTTAATCAGTGGAGCGTCGGCATGACGGTAGAGAGAAATAAAGGGCTGATACTTTCTGAATTTGGCCGTAACTGACCTGATTTATCTTCCGCTTTCGTAAAGCATACGGTTTGCAGACTGAGAGAAAGGTATGGTTGTTTTTATGAAAAAGACTTTTATCTTATTATCGGGAATGATGGTGTTAATCGGATGCTTTGCTTTTATTGGAGAACGTACGGACTGGCTGGATGGGGCGGCCGCGGAGTTATCCGCGCTTTTTCCGGAGGAGACAGCCTTTGCGGTGGGAAAAGCGGAAGCGGGACGGGCGGAACCGTATGCTGTTGAAGAACAAAACGTTCAGATGCCCGAAGAAGGGGCGTCGGAAGATGGAACGAAGGAGCTGACGGAAGAAGAGCGGGCCCGCTTACAGGAAGAGCAGGAAGCTTTTTATGCTTATCAGCAGCTGACGGAGGCGGAACGGACGGTCTATATTGAAATTTTGTGGTCGCTTCTGGAGTTTCAGGATAATGTGACGCTTTCGACCCGGAATCAGGAAGAGATTTCCTATATTTTTCAGTGTGTACTGAACGACCATCCGGAAATCTTTTATGTAGAGGGTTATGCTTATACGAAGTATACGCTCGGAAATATGCTGAAAAAGATTACGTTTACCGGAAGTTATACGGAAGACAGGGAAGATGCCGCCGGGAGGCAGGCGCGGATAGATGAATATGTCAGCCGGTGTCTTGCGGGACTTCCGGCCGGAGCTGACGAATATGAGACGGTAAAGTATATTTATGAATATCTGATAGAGCATACAGAGTATGATGCGGATGTGGAAGATAATCAGAATATATGCTCGGTTTTTCTGAAAGGGCGTTCGGTATGTCAGGGATATGCTAAAGCGACGCAGTATTTATTGCAGAAGGCAGGTATTTCGGCGACGCTCGTACTCGGAAGTATTTCTTCAGGAGAGGGACATGCCTGGAATCTGATTCGGATAGACGGCGAATGGTATTATCTGGACACCACATGGGGCGATGCCTCCTATCAGGCGGTCGGCGGAGCGGCATCTTATCCGGAGGAGAAAATCCCCAGAATCAATTATGATTATCTGTGTGTGACAACGGAACAGCTTTGCAAGACCCATACGATTGACAACGTAGTGGAACTGCCGTTATGTACTTCGATGAATGCGAATTATTATGTCAGGGAAGGGCTTTATTTTTCCGCCGTCGATGAAGAACAGCTGACGCGCGTCTTTGAAAGCGGATACGAAAAAGGGGATGCCTACATTACGTTCAAGTGTGAATCGGAGGATATCTACCGGGAAATGCAGGAAAGGCTGATTGACAATCAGGAAATTTTCCGTTATCTGGACTGTCCGGACGGCATTGTGTCCTATACCGACGATGAGCAGCAGTACAGTATGAGTTTTTGGCTGTGATGATACAGGATGTTTTATATTGTGTCCGACGCCCCTGTCCGGGAGCCTGCGGCGAGGCATCGTTCTCTTTGGAGGCACGCTTCCGCTCCGCGAAAACCAGTAGCGGTACTAAGCTCAAAAGCAGCATTGCGCCGCTTTTTCGCTAAGTGCCGACGGTTTTCAAGGGCCTCCGCCAGAGAACGATGCCTCGCCGCAGGCTCCCGGACAGGGACGCCGGACACAACAAATTTGTGGAATAGCACTAGGCAAGCGCAAGATATTTTGGTATACTTAATCAGAATGAACAAAATCGGACAGTGAGAAAGGTATGGTGTGGCTGATGGAACAGGAATTTAGTAAGAATACGTTTGTTTTACAGGAAAATGAAGAAATCGGTTCGGTTAAAATAGCAGATGATGTAGTAGCGATGATTGCGGCGCTTGCGGCAACGGAGGTTGAAGGCGTTGCGGCGCTGTCCGGTAATATGACGAATGAATTTTTAAGCAGAGTCGGCGTCAGAAATGCGGCGAAAGGAACGAGAGTAGAGGTCATTCAGAAGAAAGTAAAGGTCGATTTGGCCATTACGATTGAATATGGCTTCAATATTCCGGCTACCTGCCAGCGGGTACAGACGAAGGTGAAGAATGCCGTGGAAAATATGACAGGTCTGGAAGTGACGGATGTCAATATCCGCATTGCAGGCATCAATGTGGCAAAGGAAAAATAGGGCGTATATATGAGCAGAAGAGAATTGAGGGAGCAGTTGTTCAAACTGCTGTTCCGCATAGAATTTAACAGCTCCGAGGAAATGCCCGAACAGGAAAAACTGTTTTTTGAAGATACCTGTATCGCGGATGAGGCAGATGAAGCGTATATTTCTTCCAAGTATCACAAGATAGCGGAGAAACTGGAAGAGATAGACAATATGCTGAACGAACGGGCGGAGAACTGGAATACTGCCAGGATGGGCAAAGTTGACCTGACGATTTTGAGACTGGCGGTATATGAAATTGCATTTGATGAGGATGTTCCGGCCGGTGTGGCAATCAATGAGGCGGTGGAGCTTGCCAAAAAGTTTGGGCAGGATGCTTCTTCAGGGTTTGTAAACGGCATATTGGCGAGATTCGTATAGAGGCGGTCATCATGCAGAATGTATATACGGTAGGACAGGTAAACTCTTACATTAAAAATATGTTCACGCAGGATTTTATGTTGCAGTCCCTTTCCGTAAAGGGAGAAGTCAGTAACTGCAAATATCATTCCTCTGGACATATTTATTTTACATTAAAGGATGAAAAAGGAACGATAGCATGTGTTATGTTTTCGGGAAACCGAAACGGACTGCGGTTCCGGATGACAGAAGGGCAGCAGGTAATCGTAAACGGGACAATTGATGTCTTTGAACGGGACGGCAAGTACCAGCTGTATGCGAAAGAAATCAGCCAGGATGGCGCGGGTGCGCTGTACGAACGGTTTGAACGGCTGAAAACGGAATTGGAAGAACGCGGCATGTTTGCCAGAGAATATAAGCAGCCCATTCCGAAATATATCAGCAGGCTTGGAGTCGTTACCGCGCAGACGGGAGCTGCGGTACGGGATATTATACAGATTGCATCGAGGCGGAATCCATATGTGCAGATTATTCTTTATCCGGCGGTTGTTCAGGGAGAAATGGCGGTTCAGAGCATCGTGAACGGCATTCGTGCGATGGAGCATTACCGGGTGGACACGATAATTGTCGGCAGGGGCGGCGGCTCCATAGAAGATTTATGGGCTTTTAATGAAGAAGCCGTTGCACAGGCAATTTTTGACTGTCCGATTCCGATTATATCGGCGGTCGGGCATGAAACAGACACGACAATTGCGGACTTCGTGGCAGATTTGCGGGCGCCGACGCCGTCTGCGGCGGCGGAACTGGCCGTATATGATATGGAACAGCTGCGGGAGCGCATGAGCGAGTATGCTTACACGATGCAGCATTTATGCCGGAACCGTATCTCCCGTTATCGAAACAGACTGGAACAGTACCGGATGCAGATTCGATACTTGAGCCCGGCCAATCAGATTCGGGAAAAGCGCAGCCTGATGATGAAACTGGAGGAGACGCTTCAGGGGCATATGGAACGGCGGCTGTCCGGGAAAAGACACCAGCTGGCGCTGTATATTGAACAACTGAAAGGTCTTTCGCCGCTGGAAAAGCTAAATCAGGGATATTCTTATACGGCGGACGGAGCGGGCAGAACCGTGAATCGTATTTCACAGGTAGAGCCGGGAGACGAACTGCACGTTTATGTGAAGGACGGCGTAATTCATACACAGGTTTTGGATAAACGGAAAATATCCGGATAAAAGAAAAGGAGTGTTATCGGTATGGAACAGCATCAGAAGGTCAAAGATAAAGAGGAAGGCCTTTCTCTGGAGGAAGCATTCGGTCAGGTGGAAGAGACGATAGCGCTTCTCGAAGAAGACGATATCACTTTGGAAGCATCTTTTCAGGCATATCAGGAAGGCATGAAACTCTTACAGTATTGTAATGAGAAAATTGACAAAGTGGAAAAACAGGTTTTGAAGATTAACGAAGACGGTGGATTGGATGAATTTTAAAGAGACATTAAACGAAAAAACGGTTCGAATTGAAGAAATACTGGCAAAGTTTCTGCCGGAGGAACAGGGGTATCAGAAAACGGTTATCGAGGCGATGAATTATTCGATACTGGCAGGCGGAAAACGGCTGCGCCCAATGCTGATGGAAGAAACCTGGGAGATGTTTGGCGGAACGGGCGAACTGGTGGAACCTTTTATGGCGGCAATCGAAATGATACATAATTATTCTCTCGTGCACGACGACCTTCCGGCGATGGACAATGACGAATACAGACGCGGCAGAAAAACGACGCATGTCGTATATGGTGAAGGCATGGCAGTACTGGCGGGAGACGCCCTGCTCAACTATGCGTTTGAAACGGCCTGCACCGCTTTTGAAAAAGCCCGGAACCCGGAGGAATACCGGAGAGTGGCAAAGGCGATGACAATCCTTTCCCGGAAAGCCGGTATTTATGGCATGATTGGCGGACAGTGTGCGGATATAGAAGCGGAGGAACGTCAGGAAAGCGTAACGGAGGAACTCCTTCTTTTCATTCATGAGCACAAAACGGCGGCGCTTATCCAGAGCGCAATGATGATTGGCGGGATTTTGGCAGGCGCGGACACGGAGCAGACCGCGGCCATCGAAAAATGCGCCTGGAACATCGGGATTGCTTTCCAGATACAGGATGATATTCTGGACGTAACGGGCAGTCAGGAAATACTGGGAAAACCAATCGGAAGCGATGAAAAAAATAATAAGGTAACATATGTTACGATACATGGACTGGAAAAGTCGTCGGAGATGGTCGCATCGCTGTCGGAAGAGGCGGTGCAGATTTTGTCTTCTTTTTCCGGAAGAAATCCTTTTCTGGAAAAACTGGTGCAACAGTTAATCAGCAGAGAGAAGTAATGTTTTCAGGCTGATAGAAAGGCATGGTCATAACAATGTTTCTGGAAAAAATAGAAAAACCAAATGATATTAAGGAAATCGGCGCGGAAAATTATAATGCGCTGGCGGAAGAAATCAGACAATTTCTGATTCACACTATCAGCGTGACGGGCGGGCATCTCGGTTCCAACCTGGGAGCGGTGGAACTGACGATGGCGCTGCATCTTTCTCTGCATCTGCCGGAAGACAAAATTATCTGGGATGTAGGGCATCAGTCCTATACCCATAAAATACTGACAGGGCGGCGGGACAGCTTTATCAACCTGCGGAAATACGGCGGCATCAGCGGTTTTCCGAAGAGAAAAGAAAGCGACTGCGACTGCTTTGATACAGGACACAGTTCCACTTCCATATCGGCTGGGCTCGGCATGGTCAAGGCAAGAGATTTGGAAGGCGGAAAAAATACGATTGTTTCCGTTATCGGGGACGGCTCTCTGACGGGCGGTATGGCTTATGAAGCGTTGAACAATGCTTCCCGTCTGGAGACGAATTTTATCATCATTCTCAACGATAACAATATGTCTATTTCCGAAAATGTCGGCGGTGTTTCCAAATATCTGAACAATATCAGAACGGCGGACATGTATCTGGATTTGAAAGAGGGGGTCTACGATTCTCTGCATGGAAAATCCAAATACGGCGATAAAGTGGTGTCTAAAATACGCCGTGTCAAAAGCAGCTTTAAACATCTTGTCGTGCCGGGCATGATGTTTGAGGATATGGGAATTACCTATCTTGGTCCGGTAGACGGGCACGATATACAGGCGATGATGCGTATTCTGAAAGAGGCCAAAAAAGTCCGGGGAGCCGTGCTCGTACATGTCAACACGGAAAAGGGCAAAGGGTATGGCCCGGCGGAACGGCATCCGGCCAGATTCCACGGGGCGGAGCCTTTCGATATCGAGACGGGCATTCCGAGCGCGCCGAGAACAAAAGCCAATTATACGGATATTTTTTCCACTGTCATGTGTAAACTGGGGCAGCGGGATGAAAAGGTCGTTGCAATAACAGCTGCTATGCCTGACGGGACCGGTTTGAAACGTTTTCGGAATATGTACCCGGAGCGGTTTTTCGATGTGGGCATCGCGGAAGAACACGCGGTTACCTTTGCGGCCGGTCTGGCCGCCGGCGGATTAAAACCGATTGTGGCGATTTATTCGTCCTTTTTGCAAAGGGCTTACGACCAGATATTACATGATGTCTGTATCCAGAATCTTCCTGTTATTTTTGCAATCGACAGGGCGGGACTGGTCGGAAGCGACGGGGAGACGCATCAGGGCATTTTCGATTTGTCCTATCTGTCTTCCATACCAAACATGCACATTATGGCACCCAAAAACAAATGGGAGCTTTCCGACATGATTAAATTTGCGGTTTCCTTCGGGGCGCCGGTTGCGATACGCTATCCCCGTGGAGAAGCTTTTGATGGTTTGAAAGAAAACCGGGAACCAATCGTTTATGGAAAAAGCGAAAGCATTTACCGGGATAAAGAAATCATGCTTTTTGCGGCAGGCAGTATGGTTAAGGTTGCGCTGGAAGTCCGCAGAAAGCTCATGGAGAAAGGGTATTCCTGCTCTTTGACCAATGCGCGTTTTGTGAAGCCAATCGACGAAGAAGCTATAAAAGCAGCCTGTGAGGAACATTCGCTGCTCGTAACGATGGAAGAGAATGTGGCAAGCGGCGGTTTTGGCGAAAAGGTTCGCGCCTATGTGGATTTGCTGCAGACGGAAACGAAAGTGATATGCGTTACCATTCCCGACGCGTATGTGGAACATGGCAACGTGGAATTGCTGAAACAGGAAGTAGGCATTGACGCGGATTCCGTCGTGGAGCGTATTGTGGCATATCAGCAGACTGCGGGAAAGGCATAGATACAGCATGAAAGAACGGTTGGATATTCTGCTTGTCAGACAGGGGCTTGCGCCTTCCAGAGAAAAGGCGAAAGCCGTGATTATGACCGGAAACGTTTATGTGAACGGGCAGCGGGAAGATAAAGCCGGCGCCGCGTTTGAAGAGGAAAAAGTACATATTGAAGTAAAAGGCGCCGCGCCGAAATATGTGAGCAGGGGCGGGCTGAAGCTGGAAAAAGCGATGGAGGCTTTTGCAATCGGCCTGGCGGATATGGTCTGTATGGATATTGGCGCATCTACCGGCGGTTTTACGGACTGCATGCTGCAAAACGGTGCGGCAAAGGTTTATTCCGTCGATGTGGGACATGGACAGCTCGCGTGGAAGCTGCGGCAGGACGAGCGGGTTATCTGTATGGAAAAAACCAATTTCCGTTATGTACAGCCGGAAGATATTGCGGACAGACTGGACTTTGCGTCCGTTGACGTGTCTTTTATTTCATTAACCAAAATTCTGATACCCGCAAGAAATCTGTTAAAGGTTCCGGGCCGCATGGTCTGCCTGATTAAGCCGCAGTTTGAGGCCGGCAGGGATAAGGTCGGGAAAAAAGGGGTTGTCAGAGAACCGGAGATTCACGAAGAAGTTATTCATAAAATCGTTATCTATGCGGAGCTTGTCGGATTTTCGGTAAAGGGGCTTACGTTTTCTCCGGTGAAGGGGCCGGAGGGAAATATTGAATACCTGATTTATCTGGAAAAGAAAGAATCGCTTTCGGAAGAAGTGATTCGGCTGACGGAGCAGGAAGCGGAAAAGGCGCTGCAGGAGATGCTTTCGCCAGAAATGAAGACAGAGACGGAACCGGGTGCGGAACCGCCGGTCGGAGAAGCTATGCGGCAATTGATTTCGGATACGGTAAATGCCGCTCATCAGGCGCTTAACACAGACAGGGACGAAAGAGAATGAATCATTTTTTTGTAATCGCGAATAAGGCAAAGGACCCGGAACATTGCTATACCGACAGAATTTCTTCGTACTTACGGAAACATGGCGCACAGGTGTCATGCCTCGTGAACGGGCAGGAAGAAACGCCTGTACGCGTGCCGGAAGGAATCGACTGTGCGATTGTTCTGGGCGGTGACGGCACTTTGTTAAAAGCCGCCGGCGACCTGATGGAGCAGGAAATCCCGCTGCTCGGCGTTAATCTCGGCACACTTGGCTATCTGGCGGAAGTGGAAATCGGCAATATTGAGACCGCGCTTGACAAGCTGTTACGAGACGAATATACGAGAGAGGCGCGCATGATGCTGTCGGGCGGAGTGTTCCGCGAAGGCAGGAATGTCGTCCATGATTTTGCGCTTAACGATATCGTGATTTCCCGCTGTGGCTCCCTGCAGATTCTGCATTTTCATATTTATGTAAACGGGCGGTTTCTGAACGGGTACGGTGCGGACGGCATGATTGTGGCGACGCCGACCGGTTCTACCGGTTATAATATGTCGGCGGGCGGTCCTATTGTGGAGCCGGGGGCGAGTCTTTTGCTGCTGACGCCGATTTGCCCCCATACATTGAACACGAGAAGCATCGTTCTCGCACCCGACGACGAGGTGGTTATTGAAATTCCGGAAGGAAGAGAGAACTGCGTGCAGAAAGTGGAAGCCAGTTTTGACGGAAGCCATAGGGTCATTCTGCAGACCGGAGATAAAATTGTGATAAAAAAGGCATCAAAGACGACGGAGATTTTGAAGCTGAATACGGAGAGTTTTCTGGAAGTTCTGCATAAAAAAATGAGCGAATAAGGCGTGGTTATCAGTATGAAAAAGAGCAGGCATGAGAAAATCAGGGAACTGATTGGACAGTATGAAATCGAGACACAGGAAGAACTGGCGGAAAGACTGAAAAAAGAAGGGTATCAGGTAACGCAGGCAACGGTCTCGAGAGATATCAGGGAGTTGAAGCTCTCCAAAGTGTCGGGCGCGGACGGCAGACAGAAATATATTATGTATGAGCGGGACAGTGAAAACGGCAGGCTTGGCGATAAATATACCCGTGTGTTAAAAGAGGGCTATGCTTCTATGGATGTGGCGCAGAATCTGCTCGTTGTGAAAACGGTGTCCGGCATGGCGATGGCGGTTGCCGCGGCGGTGGATGCGATGAAGATGCAGGAAGTCGTCGGATGTATCGCCGGAGACGATACGATTATGATAGCCATTCGGACGGAAGACGATACGATGGCTGTTATGGATAAAATAAATAAGATGCTTCGACATGAGGATGAATGAATATGTTAGTGAGCCTGTATGTAAAAAATCTTGCATTAATAGATGAAACGGAAGTATATTTTGGAAACGGTCTGAACATACTGACGGGAGAAACGGGAGCCGGAAAATCCATTATTATCGGTTCCGTGAACCTTGCGCTCGGTGCGAAAGCAGAGAAGGATATGATTCGAACCGGTGCGGACTATGCGCTCGTGGAGCTTGTTTTTCATGTTGAAAAAGAAAAACAGCTGGAAGAAATTCGAAGTCTGGAGCTGCCTGTGGAAGAGGACGGAACGGTGATTCTGCAAAGGCGGATTATGCCGGGAAAATCCCTGTGCAAGGTGGGCGGCGAGACCGTCAGCGTAAAACAGGTCAGGGCGCTTGCCGAAATTCTGATTGACATTCACGGACAGCACGAGCACCAGTCGCTGTTGAAAGCCGCAAGACAGCTGGAAATTCTGGATGAGTACGCGAAAGAAGAACTGAGCGGCCCGGCGAAAAAACTGAAAGCGTGTTATGAGCAGTACAGAGAGGTTGCAAAACAGCTTTCCGCGGAAGATATCGATGAGGAGACAAGGAAACGGGAGGCTTCCCTCGCCGCTTTCGAGGTACAGGAAATCGAGGAAGCCGCGCTTCTGGCAGAAGAAGATACGGAGTTGGAAAAATCTTACAGAAAACTGGTTAATGGGCAGAAAATACAGGAGTCGGTAACGCTTGCATACCAGATGAGCGGTTATGAGAACGGCGGTGCGGGAGACGCTATCGGCAGAGCCGTGAAGGAGATACGTTCCGTCGCCGCCTATGATGAAACGCTTCAAAATTTTGAGGCGCAGCTTTTGGACATAGACAGCCTTTTAAACGATTATAACCGGGCGGCGGCCGATTATCTGTCCGGTCTTGAATTTGACGGGGAGTTGTTTGCAAAAGTGGAAAAACGGCTGGACCTTGTCAATCATCTGAAGGCAAAATATGGAAATACCATCGAAGAAATTCTTGCATATCAGGAACGGATGCAGGAAAAACTGGAGAAATATCAGAACTTCGACGCGTACAGGCAGGAACTTGTTCAGAAAGAAGCGGCGTTGAAAGAGGAACTTCTTGCTTTGTGTGAAAAAGTTTCCAAAATCCGGAAGAAAAGCGCAAAGAGTCTGGCGAAGTCCATGAAAAAAGCGCTCATAGATTTGAATTTCCTCGATGTGGCGTTTGAAATCCGTATTGAATCCGAAGAAAATAAAATCGGCCCGGACGGTTATGACCAGGCGTCCTTTATGATATCCACCAATCCCGGCGAGGATTTGCGGCCCCTTGCCCAGATTGCGAGCGGCGGAGAACTGTCCAGAATCATGCTGGCATTAAAGACGGTGCTTGCGGACAGGGATGAAATCGAAACGCTCATTTTTGACGAAATCGATACGGGCATCAGCGGGAAGACGGCATGGAAAGTTTCCGAAAAAATGGGCATACTCGGACAGAAACATCAGTTAATCTGCATAACCCATCTTCCTCAGATTGCGGCGATGGCGGATTCCCATTTTCAAATCGAGAAAACAGTAACGAAGGAGCGCACCGTAACGACGATACGCGCGCTGGAGGAAACGGAGAGCGTGGAAGAACTTGCCAGAATGCTTGGAGGGGCCAGCATTACGGAAAATGTTTTGAACAATGCAAGAGAAATGAAAGATTTGGCAAGAAAATCAAAGCAATATTAAATTAAAATCGCAGTTTTTTCATATACTAGAAAGGACATACACTTGTATGTTCTTTTTTTTGGTGTGCCCGTCGGCACACGTTGACAATTGCGGAGAAAGGAACATGAAAATGACTGACCATGATTTTAAAATAAAAAGATATCGAAGTTTTTTATATATCATACTGGCGTGCGGCCTGATTGCGCTTTTGACGACAGCATACATTGATTATTGGAGAAAAGTGCCTTCGACGATTAAGATTCGCGCAGGCGTCGAACAGGAGCTGGATTTTCACGTTCCGGTCTCCGGAGAAATTTATCAGGATGAAGCGGTAGAAAGCATTTCTGCAAAAGTAGAGAGTCTCCATGTTGACTTCTCCAAAGGAGTCACGGTCAAAGCCGGCCAGATGGAGCATTATAAGATGGATTTGAAGCTTTTCGGCATTTTTCCTTATAAAAGCGTGGATATTCAGGTGATTCAGGATAAGACGCTGATACCGTCGGGGATTCCTATCGGCATTTATGTGAAGACGAACGGGGTTCTGGTCGTCGGTATCGGAGAATTTGAGAACGAGCGGGGGGAGACGATATCCCCGGCGAAATATATTCTGCAGACAGGGGACTATATTCTGGATGTGAATGGGGAAAAAGTGGAAAATAAAAAGCAGTTTGTACAGATGATAGCGGATTCGGGAGGCGAAGAAATGATTATGACGCTGCAGCGCGGCGAGGAAATAACCGAAGTCCGGATAAAACCCGAAGGAAATCCAAGCGGTGACTGGAAACTCGGTATCTGGATACGAGACAATGCACAGGGAATCGGAACCCTGACTTATGTGGATGTGGACGATACATTTGGCGCGCTTGGACACGGAATCAACGATGTGGATACGGCAACGCTGATGCAGCTGGATGAAGGAACCCTCTATAAAACGGAAATTATCGGCATTACACGCGGACAGGACGGTTCTCCAGGAGAGCTGACGGGCTATATCGAATATGAAAACGAAAATGTCATCGGAGAGATTACGGAAAACACGGCGGAAGGCATTTTTGGCGTCTGCAAAGACGAAATCGTTACCCAGACGCCTTTTTCACCGATTCCGATTGGCCTGAAACAGGAAGTGGTAACCGGTCCTGCGCAGATTATCTGTTCCGTGACCGGGGAGCCGAAATATTATGATATTGAAATTATGGAGCTTCATATGGAAGAGGGGAATGTCAACAGAGGACTGGTCATCAAAATTACGGATGCGGAACTGCTTTCCCTGACCGGCGGCATCATTCAGGGAATGAGCGGAAGTCCTATTATCCAAAACGGCAAACTGATTGGCGCCGTGACGCATGTGCTCGTGCAGGACTCGGCCAGCGGATATGGCATTTTTATCGAAAATATGTTAGTGCAGTAGTCAAATTGTGCCGGTGCGATGCCTAAATATTCCATAGACCTTCCGTATTGTTTATAATAATGATAACGCAGGTTACGAGAAAGGTGTGGGGAATTGATTATGGAACAATTAAACTTAACGGTGACAAGAGATAACGAAAAGGTATATCAGATTCTGAACAATTTAATGAGCGGCGATAAAGAATTTCAAATTATGATAACCGTACCTTCCGGAAGACAGGAAGGCAGTCAGGAAAGGGCCGGAGAAACCGTAAGGGAGACGGGCATTCATGATTTGGAAAAGGATGTAACCAATATGATACATGAAATCGGCGTGCCGGCACATATCAAAGGTTATCAGTATTTGAGGGAAGCCATTATGATGTCCGTAGAGGATGTGGAAATGCTCGGTTCCATTACGAAAATCCTTTATCCGACAATCGCGAATAAATATCAGACGACGCCAAGCCGTGTGGAACGCGCGATTCGTCATGCAATTGAAGTGGCATGGTCGAGAGGAAAGATGGAAACGCTGGATTCTCTGTTCGGCTATACGATAAATACCGGGAAAGGCAAACCGACCAATTCAGAATTTATTGCATTGATAGCGGATAAGATTCGTCTGCAGTATCGGGGCTATGGAAATTAAAAAGAAAAACTGATTAACAACAATAATATGGAAATTAATCCTTTTATTACCGGGGGAAATGCTGTATAATAACAGAAACGGCTCAAGCGGGAGGAAGCTCCCATTGGAGCAAGAAGGTTTATTGGAGGGTTATTTCATGAAAAAGATTTTGTTTGTTGCATCAGAGGGTGTGCCGTTTATAAAAACAGGCGGACTGGCGGATGTTGTCGGTTCTCTTCCCAAATGTATTGACAGGAAATATTTCGATGTAAGGGTAATTCTTCCCAAATATACCTGTATGTCACAGAAGATGAAAGACCTGTTGCAGTACAAAACTCATTTTTATATGGATTTTCACTGGAAAAATGAATATGTCGGTATTCTGGAAGCGGAAGTGGACGGCGTAAAGTATTATTTTATCGACAACGAGTCCTTTTTCAACGGATTTAAGCCGTACAGCGACAATGCGCTTTTTGAAATCGAGAAATATGCGTTCTTCTGTAAGGCGGCTCTGTCCATTTTACCGGTAATTGATTTTCAGCCTGATTTGATTCACTGTCATGACTGGCAGACGGGTCTGATTCCCGTTTATCTGAAGGAAAGATTTCAGGGCGGTGAGTTTTACCGCGGCATCAAAACCGTCATGACGATTCACAACCTGAAATTCCAGGGAAAATGGAACGTGAAAGAAGTACGGGAAATTACCGGGCTGCCGGAATATTTCTTTACGGCGGATAAACTGGAGGCGTACAAGGATGCCAACCTGTTAAAGGGCGGCCTTGTTTATGCGGATGCGATTACGACGGTCAGCGATACCTATGCCGAGGAAATCAAGACGGCGTTTTACGGTGAAGGACTGAACGGCCTGCTCTGTGCGAGAACCAATGATTTGCGCGGTATCGTGAACGGCATCGACTATGACGATTTTAACCCGGAAACGGATAAAAACATCGAACATCCCTATAATGCGGTGAATTTCCGCAAGGAAAAGGTAAAAAATAAACGTGCGCTTCAGGCAGAACTGGGTCTGGCACAGGATGACAGGACGATGATGCTCGGTATTGTATCGAGACTGACCGGCCAGAAGGGCTTCGACCTGATTTCCTATGTCATGGATGAGCTTTGCCAGGATAATGTGCAGATTGTTGTGCTCGGAACGGGAGAAGAACAGTACGAAAATATGTTCCGTCATTTTGACTGGAAATATCATGGAAAAGTTTCCGCCAATATTTATTATTCGGATGCGTTATCCCATAAAATATATGCGGCCAGCGATGCGTTCCTGATGCCGTCTCTGTTCGAACCCTGCGGTTTGAGCCAGCTGATGTCACTTCGTTACGGTACGGTTCCGATTGTCAGGGAAACAGGTGGTCTGAAAGATACGGTAGAGCCATATAATGAATATGAAAGTACCGGAACAGGATTCAGCTTTGTCAATTACAATGCGCATGAAATGTTAGACACAATTCGTTATGCGGAACACATTTATTATGATAAGAAGAGAGAGTGGAACAAGATTGTTGACCGCGCTATGGCTGCGGATTTCTCATGGCATGTATCTGCTGAGAAGTATCAGGAAATGTATGACTGGCTGATTGGTTAGACAGCAAAAGGATGGATGGAAACGAAATATGGCACAACAAAAGAAAAAGGATAGTTTTGTGCTTCAGGCCGGCATCCTTGCAGCAGCCGGCATTATCGTTAAAATCATTGGCCTGATATACAGAAGTCCTCTGACCAGCATTATCGGTCTGGAGGGAAACGGTTATTATAGCAGCGCCATCAATATTTATACCATTATTTTATTGGTTTCTTCGTATAGTATACCCTCTGCCATTTCTAAAGTCATCGCACAGCGGTTGGCTTATAAGGAATATCGAAATGCCCAGAGGGTATTTCAGTGTGCTCTCCTTTATGTTCTTGTGGTTGGGGGAATTGCATCCCTTCTCACTTTTTTTGCGGCTCCGCTTCTGGTATCCGACATGCCCAATTCCATACCGGTGCTGCGTGTTTTTGCCCCGACAATTTTCTTCTCGGGACTGCTTGGCGTATTCCGGGGATATTTTCAGGCTCACGGTTCGATGGTTCATACGTCCATTTCCCAGATATTGGAACAGATTTTAAATGCGGTCATCAGCATTCTTGCGGCGTATCTGTTAATCGGCATGGTCAGGAACGAAAGTGAGACGACGCAGGCGGTATACGGCGCGTCGGGCAGCGCGCTCGGTACGGGAGCCGGCGTTCTGATTGCGCTTTTGTTCATGGCGGGTATGTACTATCTGAACGGGGACGTGATTCGAAAACGCGTAAAAAGAGACCATGCGGGTCATCAGGAAAGCTACCAGGAAATTTTTAAAGTGATTATTACGACGGTAACGCCGTTTATTTTGAGCACTTTTATTTATAACTGTTCTACCGTTGTCAATATGAAGATTTATAATAACATCATGATAGATGTCAAAGGGCTGGAAGAGTCGCTTGCGGCAATTCAGTACGGTATTTTTGCGACCCAGGCAATTTCCATCGTCAACATCCCGATTGCGCTTTCTTCGGCCATGTCCTCGGCTTCTTTGCCGGGAGTTTCCGCCACGTTTGCGACGCATCGGGAAAAAGAAACGAGACATAAAGTCAGCCAGGCAACCCGCATGACAATGCTTCTCGCGATTCCGTCAGCGGTCGGGCTCGCGGTACTGGCAAAGCCTGTCGTACAGTTCATCTATCCGCAGAAGGAAGCGCTGGATACCGCGTCAGGCCTGCTTCGTGTGCTGGCAGTGACGGTCGTGCTGTACAGTCTTTCCACGTTGACGAACGCGGTACTGCAGGGAATCGGTAAGGTTAATATTCCGGTCGTCCATGCGGTCATTGCGCTTGTCGTGCAGATTGGAATTTTGATTGGCCTGCTGTACTATACGGACTGGGGGCTTTATGCGCTTGCGGCCGCGAATATTGCTTATTCCTTTATCATGTGCCTGTTGAACCACGCTTCGGTCAAAAAATATCTGGGCTATCGCGAAGATATCGCGAAGACATATCTTTTGCCGGGGCTTGCTTCTGTCTGGATGGGAGCGGTGGCTTACGGCGTTTATACGGGTGTTTATTATCTTATCGGGCTGAACCGGATTTCAGTCGTGTTGGCGCTTGGTGCGGCCATGTTCGTATATTTTGTGCTGATTATTCGAATGGGAGCGGTTAACGCAGCGGAACTGAAAGCGTTCCCGAAGGGGGCGATGTTGGTACATATCGCCAAAAAAATGCGTTTGTTAAAATAACTTCATAAAATTAAGAGGTATAATTCCCTTCTAAATACAGATACTAATCCTGCATAAACAAAAAATCAGGAGGGAACCCCAATGGCAAATTTATCAGAACTTGAATTACAGAATCTTCGTCATCTCATGGGCGGTTACGATGTAACACATTGTAAAATGAAAGAGTACGCTGAATGTGCGAGCGATACGCAGGTGAAGCAGTTTTTTGAAAAAGGTGCGAAAAACGCGATGCAGAACAAGCAGCAGTTAATGGAATTTTTACGCTAAAGTGAGACAGAAAAAAGATGGAGGGTTATTATGCAGATGCAGGAAAAAACAATGGTAGCGGATACTTTAACGGGAATCAACGGAGAACTGGTTCGTTTTGGAGAGATGATTCCTCAGACGGAAAACAAAGAGTTAAAGCAGACTTTGAAACAGTTTCGAAATGCCTGTGAACAGTCACAGGAAGAGTTATATCAGATTGCGAGGGAGAAATCCTATTATGTGCCGGCGGCAAAAGCGACACAGGCGGAAATCGACCATGTGAAATCGCTGTTTACCGAGAAGACAATTTAAGGCCAGTCCGCGCTGCCGGAAACGGCATATGCGAAAATCGGTACAGCCAAAAGGCAGTATTTGCAGAAGAATGTAAAAGTTCCCGGAACACGGTGTCAACGGCAGGCGCGGTAAGACACGGTGTGACGGGAACTTTCTGTTTTATATATAATATATGTTATTTAATTTGTTCCAGACCGGAGATATCGGAATCGATGGCCATGGAAAAATTTGTATAATAAACGACAAACCCCGGTTTGGCGCCGTTCGGCTTTTTCACGTTTTTTTTCTGAAGATAGTCGATTTCCACTTTTTCCTGTTCCCGTCCTTTGGAGTACCAGGCGGCCAGGCGGGCGGCTTCTTCAAAAGTCCGGTCGGGCAGTTCTTTTCCCTCCGTTCTGACGATGACGTGGGAACCGGCGATTCCTTTGGCATGGAACCACCAGTCATTGCCGGATGCCAGTTTGAACGTGAGTTCATCGTTCTGGTAATTATTCTTACCGACATACATATGAAATCCGTCGGAACTGAGATAGTGGAAGGGACGGCTTGTGACTTTTATCTTTTTGCCGCCGCCTTTTCTGCGGATATAACCGCTTTCAATCAGTTCTTCCTTAATTTGTACCAAATCTTCTTCCTGCAAGGCGATATCCAGAGCAGCCGCAATGGATTCCAGATGTTCGATTTCGGCTTTGACTTCTATGGTCAATTCCGAGAGCGCTTCGAAAGTACGTTTCATTTTTCCGTATTTATCAAAATACTTTTTGGCGTTTTCGGAAGGGGTAAGCGTATCGTCCAACGGAATCGTTATCATTTCGTCCGTATAGTAATTCAAGGCTTCCAGCGACCTGGCGCCGGGCTCTGCGCCATATCCGTAAGTGTTCAGCAGTTCGCCGTATATACGGTATTTTTCCCGTTTCTCGGTGTCTTTCATCTGCCGGAGCTGTAAATCGTATTTTTTGATGTTCCGTTCCAGCGCGGTCTGCACGATTTTACGCAGGTCTGCAGATTTCTGCCGGATTCTTGTCAGCGTATTTTTTTCTTCGTAATAATGTTCCAGCACTTCGCTGACGGAGTCAAAAGATACGGCGTCCTTATCCGCATAGAGGGTCAGGGGCAGCGCGGCAAATTCTATCGGCGTCTTTTTCTCATAGATGATATTAGGCTGAAAATCTCCCGAAGCAATCTGTTTTAACAGGGCAAGAAACGTATCGTAAAGCCGTTCCAGCGCTTCCGGCGTCTGGGAACCGGCCGGTATATCGCCGTCCAGTCCGGCGCGAAAGCAGATTTCCTGTGCCATGACGGGCGAAAAGCCGGTATAGGCGCAGTAAAGCGCTTTGTAAAGAGGCATTGGCATGGAAAGAAGCTTTTCTTTGAAATCCTGCCGTCCGGCGTCCGGTGTTTCTTCCAGAAACGCGAGCGGCTCCTGCTTGCTCTGGGTCTGCGGGATAAAGTATTCCCTGCCCGGCAAAACTTCCCGCACGGAACTGACGATGCCGGAAATATGTTTGATGCTGTCGATAATCGTATTTTCATTGCAAAAGATAATGTTACTGTGTTTCCCCATGATTTCAATAACAAGCGTTTTTTGACATAAATCGCCCATTTCATTCAGATGCTCCAGACGGATGCGGATGATACGTTCCAGACCGGGCTGTGTAATATCAAGAATCCTCGCATTTTGTAAATGCTTGCGAAGCAGCATACAGAAACCGGGTGCGGTCATAGGGCTCTGTTTGTTCTTATCTGTCAGATAAACAAGCGGAAGAGAGGCATCTGCGGACAATAACAGTCGATATTGCGAACCGTTGTTTTTAACCGTCAGAAGCAGCTCATCGGATTCCGGCTGCGCGATTTTATAAATACGCCCCCCTGTTAAAAGCTGATTTAATTCTTTTGTGATGCCTGCAATCGTGATACCGTCAAATGCCATGAGCGTGTCCTTTCTTAAATAAATAGAATATAAATAAAATAGCAGATGCTATTGTGATATGCTCCGCCGGATAAAATAATGTGTCCGTAATCCACGGATAATGCCCAAATTGTAACATATTTTAAACGGGTTTTCAATGTCGGATTTGCTTGACTGGGACTGGCGATTATCTTATAATATTATAGATTACCCGTTTTATCAATGTGAACTCGAATACACAACGGATATCCGGTTGGATGAGGGCGCCGGATGAAGAGAAAGGCATGGTTATTCCTATGATTAAGAGCATGACCGGTTTTGGCAGAAGTGAGATTGCCGAAGGTGAGCGTAAAATCACGGTGGAGATGAAGTCTGTCAACCACAGATATCTGGATGTTAATATTAAGATGCCGAAGAAACTGAATTTTTTTGAAGCGGCGATTCGGAACGAGTTGAAAAATTATATTCAGAGAGGCAAAGTGGATATTTTTATCACTTATGAGGACTATACGGAGTCGAACCTCTGTGTGAAGTATAATAAGGAACTGGCGGCCGAATATATGAAATATCTGGGGCAGATGGCGGAGGATTTTGCGTTGGACAACGATGTCAGAGTATCCGCATTATCCAGATATCCGGAAGTGCTGAGTATGGAAGAGCAGACCATTGACGAAAAGGAACTCTGGCAGATGCTGTCGAGGGCAATTACGCAGGCGGCGGAAGGATTTGTTGCCACCAGAGTCAGGGAAGGAGAGAATCTCCGGGAAGATTTGCTTGGTAAGCTGGAAGGCATGCTCGCCCATGTGGAATATATTACGGAGCGTTCTCCGGAAATCATTGCTCTTTACAGGAAAAAACTGGAAGATAAAGTAAAAGAGCTTTTGGGAGATGCGCAGATAGACGAGAGCAGACTTTTGATGGAAGTGACGATTTTTGCGGATAAAGTATGCGTGGATGAAGAACTGGTGCGTTTAAAAAGCCACATCGAGACAACGAAAGAAAATCTGACGCAGGGTGGAAGCATTGGCAGAAAGCTGGATTTTATCGCACAGGAAATGAACCGGGAAGCCAATACGATTCTGTCCAAAACCAATGATTTGGAAATATCCAATCGTGCGATAGAATTGAAGACGGAAATAGAGAAAGTCCGCGAGCAGATTCAGAATATCGAGTGATAAAGGCGGGAACGGTTATTTGGGAAGATTAATTCATATTGGATTCGGAAATGTTGTGAATACAGGGAAAATTATTGCGATTGTCAGCCCGGATTCCGCACCGGTCAAACGCCTGGTGCAGAAAGCTAAAGAAAGCGGTATGGCAATCGACGCGACGCAGGGCAGAAAGACAAAGGCGGTCCTGATTATGGAGAACAGCCAGGTGGTGCTTTCCGCGCTGCTTCCGGAGACCATTTCGGGCAGAGCGCAGAGCGAAATCGGAATGCAGGCGGAGGATTGTCTGCCGAAGCAGCCAGATGGGAGTACGAATGAAGCATAAGGGTATTTTAATTGTTGTTTCCGGGTTTTCGGGAGCGGGAAAAGGCACTTTAATGAAAAAACTGGTACAGGAATACGATAACTACGCCCTGTCCATTTCCGCCACCACAAGAGCGCCCAGAGCAGGAGAAGAAGACGGAAGAGAATATTTTTTTATCACGAAAGAAGCTTTTGAACAAAAAATTGCGGAAAACGGTTTGATAGAATATGCCAGGTATTGTGAAAACTATTACGGTACGCCGCGGGATTATGTGGAAAAACAGCTCGAGGCGGGCAGGGACGTGATTCTGGAAATCGAAATCCAGGGAGCGTTAAAAATCAGGAAACAGTTTCCGACCGCATTGCTTCTGTTTGTCATGCCGCCAAATGTGGAGGAACTGAAACACCGGCTGACCGGAAGAGGAACGGAAACGCCGGAAGTCATTGACAGGCGGCTGGCCCGTGCGGCGGAAGAAGCGGAAGGGATAGAAGAATATGATTATATTGTAGTCAACGATGATTTGGAGACCTGTGTGGAACAGCTTCATGAAATCATCCTGGCTGCTCATAATACACCATTCAGAAATGAGGAGTTTATTGAAAAAATCAGGAAAGAACTGGACGTTCTTGTGAAAGGAGAAAAATAATGTTACATCCATCTTACACAGATTTAATGAAAGTCGTGAACAGCGAAATCGAGGAGGGCGAAGAGCCGGTAGTCAGCAGCCGTTATTCCATTGTGATGGCGACTTCCAGAAGGGCAAGACAGATAATCGCCGGAGATGAAACGTTTGTGGAGAATTATCAGGGAAGAAAACCTTTATCCGTTGCGGTGGAAGAGCTGAATCAGGGAAAAATCAAGATTTTAAATGAAGAAGAGTAGATGCTGTGGCCATGAGAGATAAAATATTATTCATCTCGCTTGGGTGCGATAAAAATCTGGTCGATTCGGAGCGGATGCTCGGTTTTTTGTCCGAAAAGGGTTATGGCTTTACGGACGACGAAACGGAAGCGGACATTGTCGTAATCAATACATGCTGCTTTATCAATGATGCGAAGCAGGAGAGTATCGATACGATTCTGGAAATGGCGCAGCTGCGGCAAAACGGAGACATCAGGGCGCTCGTTGCGGCCGGATGCCTTGCACAGCGTTACCGGGAAGAGATTCAGAAGGAGATTCCGGAAGTCGATATCATTATCGGCGTATCGGCAATCGATGAGATAACCCGGGCGCTGGACGAATTTTTTGAAGGAAAAAAAGAAAATCATTACGGGGAACCCGACAGAGCCCCGCTTGCCGATACGAAGCGGATTCTTACGACGGGAGGTCATTACGCTTATCTGAAAATTGCGGAAGGCTGTGACAAACATTGCACATACTGTATTATTCCGCGGGTGCGCGGCAGTTACAGGAGCATTCCGATGGAAAGCCTGATACAGGAAGCGGAAGCGCTGGCGGCGGAAGGTGTAAAAGAACTGATAGTCGTTGCGCAGGAGACGACCGTATACGGAACGGATATCTATGGAAAGAAGGCATTGCCCGAACTGATTCGGAAGCTTTGCCGAATCGACGGACTGCACTGGATACGCGTTCTGTACTGCTATCCCGAGGAAATCGACGACGAGCTGATAAAGGTCATGAAAGAAGAGCCGAAGTTCTGCCATTATCTGGATTTGCCCATACAGCACGGATGCGATACAATTTTAAAAAGGATGGGACGCAGGACGACAAATGCCGAGCTTGCCGGCGTCATTTGGAAGCTTCGGAAGGAAATACCGGGCATCTGTATCAGAACAACGCTGATTACCGGATTTCCCGGAGAAACGGAAGAAGAGCATGAGGAACTGCTTTCTTTCGTAGAACGGATGGAATTTGACCGACTGGGCGTTTTTACTTATTCGCAGGAAGAAGACACCCCGGCGGCTCTTATGCCGGAACAGATTCCGGAAGAAGTAAAAGAACGAAGGCGTGAACAGCTGATGGAATTACAGCAGGAAATCGCTTTTGATGCGGCGCTTTCCATGACTGGGAAGACCGTGGATGCCATGATTGAAGGGAAAGTCGCCGAAGAGGACGCCTATGTGGCGCGCACCTATAAGGATGCGCCGAATGTGGACGGTTTTCTTTTCATAAATACGAAAAGGGAACTGATGACGGGCGATTTTGTGAAATGCCGGATTACCGGCGCTTATGAATATGATTTGATTGGAGAATTGGAAGATGAATTTACCCAATAAACTGACGATGTTCCGCGTTATCCTGATTCCTTTTTTTGTATTGTTTATGTTGGTTGACATAACAACCGTGGATAAATGGATTGCGCTGGCGATTTTTATTGTGGCGAGTCTGACGGATTTACTGGACGGCAAGATTGCGAGAAAATATAATCTGGTCACGAATTTCGGTAAATTTATGGACCCGCTTGCGGATAAACTGTTAGTCTGCTCTGCGCTTATCTGTCTGGTGGAACTGGCAAAACTGCCTGCCTGGATGGTAATTGTTATTATCGCGCGCGAGTTTATTATCAGCGGGTTCCGGCTGATAGCTTCCGATAACGGCGTCGTGATTGCGGCAAGCTATTGGGGCAAGTTCAAGACGACTTTTCAGATGGTGATGATTTGTCTGTTAATTGCGGATATTGCGGCAATTGGAATAATAACAAATGTTATTGTATGGATTGCCCTGATTTTGACGGTTGTTTCTTTGATAGATTATCTGGTAAAAAATAAAGACATTATGAAGGAAACCAAGTAACAAAGCAGCGGAACGGATAAAGAGGTTAGTGCGCCTGCACACGGCGAACGATGTTCGCATGAAAGTTCGCAGGCTGAGAGAAGGGCATGGTTATATCATGACAGTAGAAATTATTTCGGTAGGAACTGAAATCCTGCTTGGCAATATCGTCAACACCAACGCGGCGTACCTTGCCGAGAAATGCGCGGCAATCGGACTGTCCTGTTATTATCAGGAAGTGGTGGGCGACAACGAGGAGCGTCTGACGGGTATTTTGCAGACGGCGCTGGCAAGAGCGGATGTTGTGCTTTTGTCGGGGGGACTCGGGCCGACGCAGGACGATTTGACAAAGGAAACGGCGGCAAAAGTACTGGGAAGGGAGTTATACCTTCATGAGCCGAGCAAAGCGGCGATTGCGGATTTTTTTCGGAAAAGAGGGACTGAAATCACGGAAAACAACTGGAAACAGGCGATGGTTCCGGAGGGTTGTATTGTCGTGGATAATCCGAACGGAACGGCGCCGGGCATTATTATGGAAGATAAAGGCAGGCATGTCCTGTTGATGCCGGGACCGCCGGACGAACTGATTCCGATGTTTGAGAATGCCATGATTCCTTATCTGAATTCGCTTCAGCCGGGCATTATTTATTCGCAGACCGTAAAAGTCTGCGGTGTAGGCGAAAGCAAAGTGGAAGCGATGGTAGAAGACCTTATCAGGGAACAGAGCAATCCGACCATCGCGACTTATGCCAAGACGGGCGAAGTGCATTTGCGGGTAACGGCGCGGGCTGCGGATGAAAAAGAAGCGAAGAAGCTTGTAAAGCCTTATGTCAAAGAGCTAAAGGGCCGTTTCGGCAATCATGTTTATACGACGCAGGAAGAAGTGACGCTGGAGAAAGCCGTTATCGACCTGCTTCTTGCCAATCATCTGACGGTCGGTACGGTAGAATCCTGTACAGGCGGCCTGCTGGCGGCAAGACTGATTAACGTGCCGGGTGTTTCGGAGGTATTTAAGACCGGATACATAACCTATTCCAACAAATCAAAGCGTAAGCTTCTCGGTATTAAGAAGACAATGCTGGAAAAATACGGGGCAGTCAGTCCCCAGATTGCCAAAGAGATGGCAAAGGGAGCCGCTCTCTTCGGGAAGGCGGATGTGACGGTTGGCATTACCGGGGTGGCCGGACCGGACGGCGGTTCGGAAGAAAAACCGGTGGGACTTGTATATATCGCCTGTAATGTATGTGGACGAATCAATGTCAAAGAATGCCATTTCAGCGGAAATCGCATGAAAATCAGAGAAAGCAGCGTTTCTTCGGCATTATCTTTAATGCGGGAATCCATTCTTGCATATTATAGTGAAGTAACTTTTGGAAAGAAATCTTAATGGAGTGCCAGAGAGGAATACTGAGAAAGGGGCGGGAAATAGAAGATGAGCGAGAGGGAACAACAGGGTGACGGCGGCCTTTACACAACACCGGATGTTTATCAGTCACAGAGCAGTCAGGATATTTATCAGACACCGGATACGGACGAGGACAGTTCCTTTGAAAAACCGGTAAACGGGCAGTTTTCAGGGGATGTGCAGAGCGAAAACGGTCCATACGACCTTGTGGAGTATGAAGAGAAGCCCTTAAGCGACCCGAACGAGAACGGGCCGTATGAAAACGCTCCCTGCGGGGACGGCCAGTACGGAAACGGCGCTTATGGAAATAATCCGTATGAAAATGCGCCCTGTGGGAACGGTCAGTATGGAAACAATTCCTATGGAAATGACTCTTACGGAAATAATCAATACGGGAACGGCCAGTATGGGAATAACCCTTATGGAAGCAATCAGTACGGAGGCGGCCAGTATGAGAACAATCCCTATGGAAACAATCAGTATGGAAGCGGCCAGTATGAAAATAATTCTTATGGAAATAATCAGTACGGAAGCGGCCAGCACGGGAACAATTCTTATGGAAACAATCAATACGGGAATGGCCAGTACGGAAACGCATCCTATGGAAGCGGTCAAAACGGAAATGCACCCTATGGGAACGGAAACGCTTCTTACGGAAACGGTCAGTATGGAAATGGGGCTTACGGAAATGGCCAGTACGGAGGTCCTTATGGACCTGCATACGGGAACGGGCAATACAGTCCTTATGCAAAGCCGCCCGGTAAAAAACATACGGGGCTGATTATCGGCATTATCATCACGGTTGCGGTTCTTTTCCTGATTGCGCTCTTTGCGTTATTTTATCATGCGTTCGAGGTCATGTCGGAAAACAGGATGTCCGATAAACTGGTTGACTATAATCAGGGGCATGAATACGATATAGAAGATTTCCATGATGATAATGATGTGGAGCCGGACGATGATTACAACGATGTCTATGATGATTATAATTATGACGACGATGAATACTATACGCTGCATGATGACATCAGGAAACTTTCCTACTCCATTGACTGGGAATACTTCGAGTACGATGCGGATAATGAGAATGTATCCATTATCGTAGATTATCCGGAAATTTCAGGCAGCCATGTGCCCAATCTGGATAAACTCAATAATTATATCGAAAACGAAATTTATGTGTTTACGGATTATTATGAAGAAGAGTATTCCAGGTATATGAATGATGACGGCAGTTATTTTAACGCATATGCTTCCGGTTACGTTACCTATATGAGTGAAGATGTTCTGAGCGTTGTTTTCTCGGAAACAGTTTATACGAATTATTATAACTCGGCATATCTGTACTGCATTAATATTGATATGCGGGACGGCGTTATCATGGAAAATACAGATATCATTTCTGTGGACGATGATTTTTCCATAGATTTCAGATACCGAAGCGAAGAGCAGAACGGCACGATTGACGGCGTGGACCGGATGAGCGACCAGGAAATTACGGAATTGCTGACTTCGGACGGCGATTTAATAATTTTTTACACGCCGCAGGGAATGGAAATCGGCTTTAATTACGATGAAGGTTGGGTAACCGTTACATACCATGATTACAGGGAATATTTGAAAATTTTCTAAAAAGTCTGACAGGGCATCCCGGCAGGAATCCGCACGGAACTGCGGAGGATGCTCTGTTTAAAACGAGAGGCTGCGGCTTCCGTTATACAGGACTGATTCTGCTTTGCATATCCGGCATCTCGCCAACATTTCAAAGCAAAAAAAATAAAACAGGAAAGGAAGGTGGGATAAAGGGAGGTTTATCGGACTTAAAATATGCTATTATACAAAAAACAAAAGTAGTAGTTGACAAAGTCGAACATTTGTTTTATTCTAAGTAAAGAACAGATGTTCTGGAACAGGCAGAAAGGAGCATTGTTACAGATATGGAACGGGAAGAGAAATTAAAAGCATTGGATGCTGCCATTGGGCAGATAGAGAGGCAGTTCGGTAAAGGGGCAGTTATGAAGCTCGGTGACCCGTCGGTACAGATGAACGTTGAAACGATTCCGACAGGTTCCCTGAGTCTGGATATCGCATTAGGACTGGGAGGAATCCCCAAAGGAAGAATTGTGGAGATATACGGGCCGGAATCCAGCGGTAAGACAACCGTTACGCTTCATATGGTCGCGGAAGTGCAGAAGAGAGGCGGCATTGCCGGCTTTATCGATGCGGAACATGCGTTAGACCCGGTTTATGCCAGAAATATCGGCGTGGATGTGGATAATTTATATATTTCACAGCCGGACAACGGCGAGCAGGCGCTGGAAATTACGGAAACGATGGTGCGTTCGGGAGCAATTGACATTGTAATCGTGGATTCCGTCGCAGCGCTCGTTCCGAAGGCTGAAATTGACGGTGATATGGGAGACTCTCATGTAGGCCTGCAGGCGCGTCTGATGTCTCAGGCGCTTCGAAAACTGACCGGTGTTATCAGCAAGTCGAATTGTACGGTCGTATTTATTAACCAGCTCCGTGAGAAAGTCGGCGTGATGTTCGGCAATCCGGAGACGACAACGGGCGGCCGTGCGCTGAAATTTTATTCTTCCGTCAGACTCGACGTCAGAAGAATCGAAGCGTTGAAGCAGGGCGGAGAAGTAATCGGGAACAGAACAAGAGTGAAGGTCGTTAAGAATAAAATTGCGCCGCCGTTCAAGGAAGCGGAATTTGACATCATGTTCGGAGAAGGCATTTCCGGAGTCGGCGATATTCTGGATTTGGGAGCCGAGAACGGAATCATCAGTAAGAGCGGCGCATGGTATGCGTATAACGGAAATAAGATAGGACAGGGCAGGGAGAATGCCAAGCAGTATCTGAAAGATAATCCGGAAATTTGTAACGAGGTGGAATTGAAGGTACGGGAATTGTTCAATCTGGAGACGCCGGAGACCGAAGAGAAATCCGCGAAAGGAAAAGCTTCCGGAGAAAAGGCCGGAAAGAGCACGAAAGAGAAAACGGCGAAAGAGAAGGCCGGAGAAGCAGCCGCGGAATAAAAGGACGGATTCGTATTTATGACGATAACAGAGGTTACAGCAATCAATCAATCGAGATACAGAATTACGCTGGATGAAGAAAGCGATTTCGTTCTGTACAGAGGCGAGCTGCGGCGATTTCAGATAAAGCAGGGCGGCGAACTTTCGGAAGATGCGTACAGACAGATTTTTCGTGAAATTCTGCCAAAGAGAGCGAAACTCCGCTGTATGAATTTACTGAAAGCGAAAGATTACACGAAAAGGCAGCTGACGGATAAACTGAAACAGGGAGCGTATCCTGATGAGATTATTGAAGAGGCGCTGGCTTATGTAGAGTCTTACGGTTATATCGATGACCGGCGTTATGCCAGAAATTTTATCGAATATCATATCGGAACGAGAAGCAGAAGGCGGATTGAGAATGATTTACAGCAGAAAGGGATTCGCAGAGAGCTGATAGCGCTGGCATTCGATGAGCTTCTGGGAGAAGGGGTGGAAATAGATGAAACCGCCCAGATACAAAAATTTCTTTTAAAAAAAAATTTTCATATGCAGACGGCTACCGATAAGGAAAGGCAGAAAATGTACGGTTTTCTTTATAGGAAGGGTTTTCGGACGGACGCAATCAACAGAGCACTTCTGCTTGACATAACATAATTTTCGAGGTAGAATTGAGATGTTGTAGTTTGCTAAATTAGAATGTTTTACCTCAAAGCATTCTATTATAGATGTGTACAATGAAAACCAAATAAGGAGGTGCTCCTGTAAATGCCTATCGGGATAGCAATTGTGGTATCAATACTCCTCACGCTGCTTGTATCGGTTCCGGTTACAGCAGTAGCAGCGACCAACTACCGAAAGAAGGTAGTGGAAGCGAAACTGGGAAATGCGGACGAGAAAGCACGGGAAATTATTGATGAAGCTCTCAAAACGGCTGAGACGAAAAAGCGGGAAGCGTTGCTTGAAGCAAAAGAGGAAACCATTCATGCCAAGAATGAGTTGGACAAGGAAATCAAGGAACGTCGTGCTGAAGCGCAGAGATATGAGCGCAGAGTCCAGCAGAAGGAAGAAAACATCGATAAGAAAGCGGATGCTATTGAGAAAAAGGAAGCAAGTCTGGCGTCAAGAGAAGAATCACTGGCCAGGCAGCGCGAAGAGATTGCAAAGCTGAACGAGCAAAGATTACAGGAACTGGAACGAATCTCAGGACTGACCTCCGAACAGGCAAAAGATTATTTATTGAAAATTGTTGAAGATGAAGTGAAACATGAAGCCGCTGTTATGATTAAGGAAGTAGAGAGCAGGGCGAAGGAAGAAGCAGATAAGAAAGCGAAGGAATATGTTGTGACAGCCATTCAGAAATGTGCTGCGGACCATGTTTCCGAGACAACCATATCTGTTGTACAGCTTCCAAATGACGAAATGAAAGGAAGAATCATCGGAAGAGAGGGACGGAATATCAGAACTCTTGAAACGATGACCGGTGTTGACCTGATAATTGATGATACGCCAGAAGCGGTTATTTTGTCAGGATTTGACCCGATTCGCCGTGAAGTCGCACGAATTGCGCTGGAGAAGTTAATTGTCGATGGACGTATCCATCCGGCCAGAATCGAAGAAATGGTCGAGAAGGCGCAAAAAGAAGTAGAAGTAATGATTAAAGAAGAAGGTGAAACCGCTACGTTGGAAGTTGGCGTACACGGTATTCATCCGGAACTTGTCAGATTACTCGGTAAGATGAAATTCAGAACCAGTTATGGACAGAACGCATTGAAGCACTCGATTGAAGTAGCCCAGTTGTCCGGTCTGCTGGCGGCAGAGATGGGGCTGGATGTCAGAGTTGCGAAGCGTGCCGGTCTTCTGCATGATATCGGTAAGGCCGTTGACCATGAAATGGAAGGTTCTCATATTCAGTTAGGTGTGGAACTTTGTCGGAAGTACAAAGAGTCGCCCATCGTCATTAATGCAGTAGAGTCTCATCATGGTGATGTTGAGCCTCAGACTTTGATTGCATGTCTGGTACAGGCGGCAGATACAATATCCGCTGCAAGACCGGGTGCAAGAAGAGAAACGTTAGAAACATATACAAGCAGGTTAAAACAGTTAGAAGACATTACAAACAATTTCAAAGGTGTTGATAAATCTTTTGCTATTCAGGCAGGTAGAGAGATTCGTGTTATGGTAGTTCCGGAACAGATTACGGATTCTGACATGGTATTGCTCGCAAGAGACATTTCCAAACAGATTGAGGCTGAATTGGAATATCCCGGTCAGATTAAAGTCAATGTAATTCGTGAAAGCCGCGTTATCGACTACGCTAAATAGTGCATAAAACTCTGTGGAGTAATCCACAGAGTTTTTTTTCGCAAAATTCAATTTTTCTACTTGTTTTTGTAAATACTTTGTAGTAGAATAATTCCCAGTGTATGATTGTATACAATTATCCAGTTGTACAAGACGCATACTTCACATTTGTGGTACGGAGGAAAGGAGCACGGTTATATTATGAAACCTTATAAGGAAATGAGCAGGGAAGAACTTGTTTCATTGAAAGAAGAACTTGATGGAAAATTTGAAGAGGCAAAGAGCAAAGGGCTGAAACTGGATATGTCCAGAGGCAAACAGTCTACCGCGCAGCTCGATATGACAATGAGTATTATGAATGTGTTCGATTCCGACTCCATTCTGAAAACAGAGGATGGCATTGATTGCAGAAATTACGGGCTGATGGATGGCATTCCGGAGGTAAAGAAGCTTTTGGGCGATATGATGGGAGTGCCGGCGGAGAATGTACTGGTATACGGAAATTCCAGCCTGAGTGTCATGTATGACGCGATTTCACATTCCGTAACGCATGGCGTTATGGGGAGTACGCCCTGGTGTAAGCTGGATAAAGTGAAATTTTTATGCCCGGTTCCGGGATATGACAGACACTTTAAAATTACGGAGTATTTTGGCATAGAAATGATTCAGATTCCGATGACGGCGGATGGACCGGATATGGACCTGGTAGAGAAATATGTAAACGGAGACGAAGCGGTAAAGGGCATCTGGTGTGTGCCCAAATATTCTAACCCGCAGGGAATTTCCTATTCGGACGAGACGGTCAGAAGATTTGCAAATCTGAAACCGGCGGCGAAAGATTTCAGGATATACTGGGATAACGCTTATGCGGTGCATCACTTATATGACGATAAACAGGATGAAATTCTGGAAATTTTAAGCGAATGTGAAAAAGCCGGAAATCCGGATATCGTTTTTGAATTTTGCTCTACCTCCAAAGTGAGTTTTGCAGGCGGCGGTATTGCCGGAATGGCGGCGTCTTCCGCGAACCTTGATTATATCAGAGAGGGAATGACGGTACGGACCATCGGTTATGATAAAGTTAATCAGCTCCGCCATGTGAAGTATTTTAAAGATATAGACGGTATACGCGAGCATATGAAAAAACATGCCGATATCATTCGCCCGAAATTTGAAGCGGTATTGCAGGTTCTTGACAGGGAAATCGGCGGACTCAGTATCGGCGAATGGAATAAACCGGTGGGCGGATATTTTATTTCGTTTGAAGCGATGGAAGGCTGTGCGAAAGCAATCGTCGCGAAATGTAAAGAAGCCGGCGTTGTTATGACCGGAGCCGGCGCAACCTATCCCTATGGAAAAGACCCGAAAGACAGCAACATTCGTATTGCACCGACTTTCCCCACGCCGGAAGAGATGGCGGAGGCGACGGATTTGTTCGTGCTTTGCGTGAAACTTGTCAGTGTGAACAAGCTGTTGGAGGAAACCGTAAAATAAGAGCGTTAAGAAAGGCATGGTTATCGGCATGGAGAAATTCGAACGTTTGGAAAGAACCCTGATTCACAAAGGGGCGATTATCGATTATTACCAGGACACGGTCAAAGTTCCCAACGGCAATATTGTAAAATGGGATTTTATCGGTCATAAGGGCGCCGCGGCAGTCGTGGCGGTCAATGCGGAAGGAAAACTGTTGATGGTCAGGCAGTACCGCAACGCGTTGGACAGGGAGACGTTGGAAATACCGGCAGGCGGCCTGGAAAGCGTGGATGAACCGACAGATGCAGCGGCGGCAAGGGAACTGGAAGAAGAGACCGGTTATAAAGCCGGAAAACTGGAATTGCTGATAACTTTGCGGACGACGGTAGCTTTCTGCAATGAAAAAATAGATGTTTATGTCGCGACCGATTTAAAGCCGAGCAGGCAGCACTTGGACGAAGACGAGTTTATCAATGTGGAAGCCTGGGATATCGAAGAACTGGCACAGATGGTTTATGACTGCAAAATCCAGGACGGAAAGACGATATCGGCCCTGATGGCGTATAAGAATAAATATTGCTGAGAAGCGGTGTCTGCGGGCCACCCGCAGACCTCATGAAAAGTATGTATACATGCGCTCTTGCCAACATATATTTAGGTAGTTGGAAAGAGGGCATGTATTTATGATGATAAGACAGGGAAACAGGAATGGTTATTATCTATTGTATTTGTTCATGACAGGTCTGTTTCTTGGGATTCTGCTTGTAAATATCAGGCATGATATCTGGATAAGTGAAGACGGGCTTTTAAATACTGCCATGATAAGGCAGTTACAGAACAGCGAATTTGACGGAAATTATTTGTTTGGTTATATTGTCCGGAACAGGATTTCCACCATACTGGTCATCAGTATGCTTGCATCCACAATCATAGGACTTCCGATTGTATGCGGATATGTTTGTTATCTGGGAGCCAGCGCAGGCTGCATCCTTTCGATAGCGGTTATCCGTTATGGCGTCAGAGGTCTTTTTTTGGTGGCCGCCGGTCTTTTTCCACAGGGGCTGCTGCTGATACCGGGCTATTTTCTGTTATTCCGGTGGGGACTTGACTGTAACAAAAGCCTTTTCGGTAAAATTGACGGCCTGGATGGCCGTTATCTTGTCGGCAGACAGTTTGTTGCGGCGAAGGGAATCAAATTGGCAGGTATTCTTTTGCTGATTGTTTTCGGCTGCGTCTTGGAAAGTTATGTAAACCCGGAAATCCTGCAATTCGTCTTAAAAATTTTTTAATATTTTTTTAACAATTTCTCAACATCTAGTAGACATAAAATGTGTTTGGACGATATGTTGTACTTCCCTCCAAATATGACGGAAATGCCCGAAAAATCAAGGAAAAATCCATTTGCTTTTCTGAAAAATTCTGCTTATAATGTTAAAAGGACATTGGTTAAATTAACATAAAACCAGAGGGGAAAGGCTTCCGTATTAATGCAAAAAGAAATCACGGCATTTATATCTTATTTACATAACATTAAGAAAACTTCAAATAATACAGAGATGTCATATAAACGGGATTTAGAGAAGATGGAACATTTTATGGTGCAAAAAGGGATTCAGAATGTCGATGATGTGACGGAAGAAGCATTGTGCGCGTATATTCAGTATCTGCAGGACAGTCGTTTTGCGACGGCCACCGTGTCTAGGAATGTCGCATCTATTAAGGCGTTTTACCATTTCATGCTGCGCGAGGGAATCGTGAAAGAAGATGTGTCGGGAAATCTGAAAGCGCCCAAAATCGAGAAGAAAATGCCGGAAATCATGTCGCCGGAAGAGGTGGTCCGGCTTTTGGAGCAGCCGGGCGGAAATTCCCCCAAAGAGATTCGTGACAAGGCAATGCTGGAGTTGCTGTATGCGACGGGGATTCGGGTGTCCGAGCTGATTGCGTTAAAATTATCGGACGTTAATATGCAGATGAGTTATCTGATATGTCATGCCGCCAAAGAGCGGATTATCCCTTTTGGAGGCGCTGCAAAGAAGGCTTTGGAGAAATATCTTGACGGCGTCAGGGAATCCATGCTGGAAGATAAAAAGTCGGATATTCTGTTCGCGAACTGTTCCGGCCTTCCCATGAGCAGGCAGGGGTTCTGGAAGCTGATAAAGCATTATGCACAGAAGGCGGATATCAAAGCGGATATTACGCCCCATACGTTACGCCATTCTTTTGCGGCGCATCTGGTGGAGAACGGAGCCGATTTGCGGAGCGTACAGGAAATGCTAGGCCATTCCGATATTTCCACGACGCAAATCTACGCGAATCTGAATCATAACCGCATCAGAGAAGTATATGCAAAGGCCCATCCGAGAGGATGAGCCTTTTTTTAACATAATTCCGCGATATCATAAATCAGCTTTTCGGAGTCCGCCCATCCGAGACAGGGGTCGGTAATGGATTTCCCATAGACGCCTCCGCCGATTTTCTGGCAGCCCTCTTCCAGATAACTTTCGACCATAACGCCCTTTACGAGATTATGGATGTCAGAGCTTAATTTCCTGCTGTGCAGAACTTCTTTGACGATGCGGACCTGCTGCGCATATTCCTTATTGGAATTGTTGTGGTTGGCGTCAATGATGCAGGCGGGATTGACGAGCGCCTGCTCCTGATACAGGGTAAGGAGTCTTACCAGGTCTTCGTAGTGATAGTTGGGAAGACTCTGCCCGTGCTTATTGACCGCACCGCGAAGGACTGTGTGCGCCAGCGGATTGCCGCTCGTCAGCACTTCGGAACCGCGATAGATAAAAGAGTGGGGATGCTGTGCCGCATAGACCGAGTTTAACATGACGGAAAGCGTGCCGCTCGTCGGATTCTTCATGCCGCTTGCGACATCGAACCCGCTCACGGTCATGCGGTGCTGCTGGTCTTCTACCGAACGCGCGCCGATTGCAACATAGGAAAGAATGTCTTCCACATACCCCCAGTTGTCGGGATAGAGCATTTCGTCGGCGGCCGTCAGACCGGATTCTTCCATCGCATGGATGTGCATTTTCCGCATGGCGATAAGACCCGTGGTAAAATCAGGCTTTTTTTCCGGGTCGGGCTGGCTGACGATGCCTTTATAGCCTTCGCCGGTGGTCCGGGGTTTGTTCGTATAAATTCTCGGAATGAGTATGAGACGGTCTTTTACTTTTTCATTGATTTTGCTCAGACGGCTGACATAGTCACAGACCGCGTCTTCGTTGTCGGCGGAACAGGGGCCGATAATGACAAGAAATTTATTGCTTTTTCCGGTGATAACGTCGCTGATTTCAAGGTCCCGCTGTTTTTTCAGTTCGGCGAGATGCTCGGGAACCGGAAACCGGGTCCGGATATCTTCCGGTGTCGGAAGTTTGCTGATAAATTGAAAAGACATATATATTCATGCTCCCTTCTTTTGTTTTTCTGGCTAAAACAGATATATTATAGTATATTAGAAGAAGAACCGCAAGCGTTCCGGGTCTTTTTGCAGACGCGCAGGGCGGAAAAGGTACAGAGAAGTGTCTGGACCATCTGGCTTGCAAGCATACCCCACAGGTAACCCTTGATTCCGTATACGGGAATCGCGTAAAAGACGAACAACAGACGGACGAGCAGGCTCAGGATGCTGTATAAAAAAGTGAGCGCCGTTTTTCCGAGGCCGTTTAAAATGCTGTTCAGGGTGCTTGCAATGTACATGAACGGGCAGATAAAGCTGAGTGTCAGGATAAAACTGCCGGCCAGTTCGCTGTTAAAAAGAAGCCTGCCGGCGAAACGGCCGAACAGAAGGAAGATGGCGGTACAGAGAAAACCGAGCAGCAGACAGTACTGAATCGATTTCCATATCGCCTTTGCCACGGCGTTCTGGTTACCGTTTGCGTCCGCTTCCGAAACAATCGGAAGAAGCAGGACGGAGATAGAATTGGTAATCGCGGACGGAAACAGGATGAGCGGCAGGCTCATACCGGTTAAGACACCGTAGACGCCCAGGGCGTCCGCGTTGTTCAGCCCGTAGGCCATCAGTCGGTTCGGTATATAGATTGCTTCGATGCTTTGCAGGATATTGATAATAATGCGGTTTGCCGACAAAGGGACGGCAAGGCGCAGCAGATTTTCCGTAATCTGTCCGTAAGAGGGCAGCAGATGAGCGCCCGGCGTCAGTATTTTCAGGCGGGCAGGCTTTTCGAATACCTGAAAAGAACGGCAGATGATGGCGACGACGGAAACGACCATAGAGGCGCCTTCTCCGATAACGAGGCCGACGACTGCGAAACTGATGGTAGGCGTCATATTTTTGGACGCACAGATATCATAAATCAGATAGACGGAACCGACCCGCACGATTTGTTCCGATAACTGGGTCAGGGCAGGAACGGCAGTCTTTTTGATACCGTAGAAATAGCCGTTGATGCAGGAGTGCACCGTCGCCATCGGAATAGAAAGAGAGATAATGCGCAGCAGAGGAGCGGTTCGTTCTTCCAGCAAAAAAGAAACGGCTATCCATTCGGAATACCGGTAGATATAAGCCATGCAGCCGAAGGACAGCGCCATGGCAAGAAGAAAGCCGGTCCACAGCGTACGGAAAGAGGTTTTATAATCGTGTGTTGAGGTCTCGCTTGCCACATATTTGGATATGGCAGTCTGCATACCCGATACGGTCAGGGAAAAGGAAAGAGCCAGCACCGGAGAGATGAGCTGATAGATGCCCATGCCCTCCGCGCCGAATACTTTTGACAGGAAAATCCGATAGAAAAAGCCGATGAAACGGCTGAGCAATCCGGTAACGGTTAAAATAAAGGTTCCAATCAGCAGAGGGTTTTTGTGCCGCATATAACACCTGTTAGAAATTCATTATTTCATAGTATGCGGGAAGTGTCCAAAGAAGAACCTGCCGGCGTTTCGCCGGGCCGGGGACAGGGACAGATTGGAGTTTTGCCGAGCCAGGGACAGATTGGAGCGAGCCTGCCGGAACGGAATGCCGCAGGGACAGTATTATACAGGAAAGGGCAGAACATGAAAGAAAAAGTAGTTGTAGGAATGTCGGGCGGCGTGGATTCTTCCGTGGCAGCCTGGCTTTTGAAAGAGCAGGGGTATGAAGTAATCGGCGTCACCATGCAGATATGGCAGGATGAAGAACTCGCGGTACAGGAAGAGAACGGGGGATGCTGCGGTCTGTCGGCGGCGGAAGACGCAAGACAGGTGGCACAGGTTTTGGGGATTCCTCATTATGTGATGAATTTTAAAAAAGAATTTAAAGAGAAGGTCGTTGACTATTTTACGGAAGCTTATTTACAGGGATGCACGCCCAATCCCTGCATCGCCTGCAACCGTTATGTGAAATGGGAGTCTCTTTTACAAAGAAGCATGGAGATTGGGGCGGATTATATCGCGACCGGACATTATGCCCGCATCCTGAAGCTTTCAAACGGAAGATATGCCGTCAGGAATGCGGTTTCGGCAGCCAAAGACCAGACTTATGCGCTGTACGGGCTGACCCAGTTTCAGCTTGCGCATACGCTGATGCCGGTAGGAGATTATGCGAAAGAGGAAATCCGCCGGATTGCCGAAAAAGAAGGCCTTCCCGTTGCCAACAAACCGGACAGCCAGGAAATCTGCTTTATCCCGGACAACGATTATGCAGCGTTTATCGACCGGGCCGCGGCGGGAAGAGTGCCGGGAAAAGGAAAGTATGTGACGAAAGAGGGGGCCGTTCTCGGAGAACATCTCGGGATAACCCACTATACGATAGGTCAGCGCAAAGGGCTGAATCTTGCAATGGGACATCCCGTGTTTGTAACCGAAATCCGGCCGGAAAGCGGCGAGGTCGTTATCGGGGAAGCGGAGGATGTTTTCGGCGGGACGCTTCTGTGCGGCAATTTGAATTTCATGGGAATGGAAGACCTGGCGGAACCAAGAGAAGTACTGGCCAAAATACGATATGCCCATCCGGGAGAGCGGTGTCTGATTGAAAAGACGGGGCCGGACAGGATAACATGCCGTTTTCATAAGCCGGTCAGAGCGATTACGCCGGGGCAGGCGGTTGTTTTTTACGAGGACGGATATGTGCTCGGCGGCGGCACAATTTTAAAAAACAGGGATATTTGCGGATAACATAAGAAAAATTTAAGAAAATCTACCGTTTTCCTTCACGATATTTTCACGAATTATGTGATAAAATGTGAAAAAGTTGAAGCAAAGGGGAAAGGACGAAGGGGAAATGGTAGAATCGAAATATACACATGTAAAAGTCAATAATGAAATAGAGTTATGTGAAGTTTATGATAAAGAAACGAAAGAAAAGGTAAAAAAGGCTTTTTTCGGCGCGGGACTTTCTTTTTTCATTAAATTCAAAAAGGCCGCTCCGGGCAGAGAAGGCAGATTTATCATCTGCGTCAACAGCAGTCAGCGCAGCGCAGCGAAAACGGCCATACTCAGGAAAGTGCCCGGGGCGGAGAAATGCGTCTGTTTTTTTGACGGCTCAAATCTTGTGAAAGGAGGCGCTTCGTCTTTCAAACGTGCAGTAGTAGCGGAATCCACAGTCAGTTAACAGACCGGCGGCGCGGTCAAAACAGGAAGCGATGCGCGCAGGCTTATGGGCGTCGGACCCTATCGTGATGATTTCACCGCCCAGTTCCCTGTAACGACGGAGAATGGCGGTGCAGGGATTGGCTTCCCGCAGACCCTGCAGGAGCCCGCCGGTATTGAGTTCAATGCCTTTGCCGGCCTGAATCAGCCTGGTCAGGATTTCGTCGAGGATATCCCGGTATTGTTCATAAGTGTAGCCGTTGTCTTTTTGCGGGCCATAGCGCACAACATAATCCAGATGGCCGTAAACATCGAAATCGTCAAAGGCTTTCAGGTTGTCCGGAATGGATGTAAAGTATTCCAGATAGGCTTCTTCCTGTGTCCGCCCTTCATAAAAGGCCGGATAGTAAGGGTCCCTCCCGTTGCAGAGGTGAGAAGAAGCAATGATGAAGTCATAGTCATGGGCGCCGGCGAAGGCGGCGTTTTTCAGGGCCAGATGAGGCTGTAAGCCGAGTTCAACGCCGAAACAAAGCGTTATCCGGTCCGCATATTTTTCACGGCATTTCAGAAATTCACAGAGATAGGAATCAGGGTTCAGGTCAAAAAGTCCTTCCGGCGTTTCTTTCGAAACGGGAAAATCGAAATCCTGATGTTCCGTAAAGCACATCTGCGTCAGGCCTTTTCGGATTCCTTCCAGGACCATTTCTTCCATCGGCGTATCGGAATCGCCTGAAAAAGAAGAATGTAAGTGATAGTCTGCTGTAATCGGCATAGTTTTCCTCCTTGCGTGATATACTGATTCTGGTATTGTTTCAGTGTAGTTCATTTTGCAAAAAATTTCAAATTATAAAATAGTTATAAATTTCCAATTATTTTTGATTTACACCTTGAATTTTATGGACAAATTAGGTAAAATGATTGTGCTGACAAAATTTTGTCAATCTGCATTTTATGTCCGCAGTTTGGCAGAATAATATAAAATATATTTTATTTTATCAGGAGGAAACGAAAATGGCAGTAAAAGTAGCAATCAATGGTTTTGGTCGTATCGGTCGTCTTGCATTCAGACAGATGTTCGGTGCAGAGGGATACGAAGTAGTAGCTATCAACGATTTAACAAGCCCGAAAATGCTGGCACATCTGTTAAAGTATGACTCTTCACAGGGCAGATATGACAAAGGCGATACAGTTTCGGCTGGTGAAGATTCCATCACAGTTGACGGAAAGACTCTGAAAATCTACAAAGAGCCCGATGCAAACAATTGTCCGTGGGGCGAACTTGGCGTAGATGTTGTTCTGGAGTGCTCCGGATTCTACACCTCCAAAGAGAAAGCACAGGCACACATCAATGCCGGCGCTAAGAAAGTTGTTATTTCCGCACCTGCAGGAAACGACCTTCCTACAATCGTTTACAATGTAAACCACACAACACTGACAAAGGATGATACGATTATTTCCGCAGCATCCTGTACAACAAACTGCCTTGCTCCTATGGCAAAAGCGCTGAACGATTTGGCTACAATCAAATCCGGTATCATGAGCACAATTCACGCTTACACAGGCGACCAGATGATTCTTGACGGTCCTCAGAGAAAGGGTGATTTGAGAAGGTCCCGCGCAGGCGCTATCAACATCGTTCCCAACAGCACAGGCGCTGCTAAGGCAATCGGTCTTGTTATTCCTGAATTGAACGGCAAACTGATTGGTTCCGCACAGCGTGTTCCTACTCCGACAGGTTCTACAACAATTCTGGTAGCAACTGTTGAGAAGTCCGTAACGAAAGACGAAATCAATGCAGCTATGAAAGCAGCAGCAAACGAGTCCTTCGGTTACAATGAGGAAGAAATCGTATCTTCTGACGTTATCGGTATGAGATATGGTTCACTCTTCGATGCAACTCAGACAATGGTTGGCGCTGACAATCTTGTACAGGTTGTTTCATGGTATGACAATGAGAACAGCTACACAAGCCAGATGGTCAGAACAATCAAATACTTTGCTGAGTTACAGTAATTCATGAAGTTCTGAATAGCATAAGCTAAGACTGTTAAGGTCCGGCCTCGTTGGGCCGGGCCTTATTTTTTAATCTATAGGAAATTGCGACAGTGTAAACCATATTCACATGTCCGCACAGGAAATAGGAGGAAAGAATAATGGGATTAAATAAGAAATCCGTAGATGATATGAATGTAAAAGGAAAACGCGTTCTCGTAAGATGCGATTTCAACGTACCGCTGAAAAATGGTGAGATTACCGATGAGACCCGTATCGTTGCCGCGCTTCCGACTATCAACAAACTGATTAACGATGGTGCAAAGGTGATTCTCTGCTCCCATCTCGGTAAAGTAAAAGAAGGCCCTAATGAGAAAGAGTCCCTTGCGCCGGTTGCAAAGAGACTGTCCGAAAAGCTTGGCAAAGAAGTAAACTTTGTTGCGGACTATAACGTAACAGGCGAAGCGGCGACAGCGGCAGTTGCAGCGATGAACGAAGGCGATGTTGTATTGCTTCAGAATACCCGTTTCCGCGGTAAAGAAGAGACAAAGAACGGCGAAGAATTCAGCAAAGAGCTGGCTGATTTGGCGGACGCTTATGTTTGCGACGCTTTCGGTTCTTCTCACAGAGCGCACGCATCAGTTGCGGGCGTTACCAAATTTATCTCCGAAAAAGGCGGAGAAAATGCAGTCGGTTATCTGATGCAGAAAGAAATCGATTTCCTCGGAAATGCGGTAGAAAATCCGGTAAGACCGTTCGTTGCAATTCTCGGCGGCGCGAAAGTTGCTGATAAGCTGAACGTAATCAACAATCTGCTGGAGAAATGCGATACGCTGATTATCGGCGGCGGTATGGCGTTTACCTTCTTAAAGGCAAAAGGAATGGAAGTCGGAAACTCTCTCGTAGATAACGAGAAACTCGATTATTGTAAAGAAATGATGGAAAAGGCTGAGAAGCTTGGCAAGAAACTGTTACTGCCCGTTGATACGACGATTGCAGACCATTTCCCGGACCCCATCGACGGACCGATTGACGTACAGGTTGTAGCGGCAGACCAGATTCCGGCTGACAAAGAAGGTCTTGATATCGGTACGGAAACGGCAAAAATGTATGCGGATGCCGTAAAATCCGCGAAGACGGTTGTATGGAACGGACCGATGGGTGTATTCGAAAATCCGACGCTGGCAGCAGGTACGATTGCGGTAGCAAAATCTCTTGCGGAGACAGATGCAACAACTATCATCGGCGGCGGCGACAGTGCGGCGGCAGTAAACCAGCTCGGCTTTGCGGATAAGATGAGCCACATTTCCACAGGCGGCGGCGCTTCCCTTGAGTTCCTGGAAGGAAAAGAGCTTCCGGGCGTTGTGGCGGCGGACGACAAATAGGAACATCCGGGTTGAAGACGGCGGCGTGCGGCAGAATTGGTATAATACTGATTCTGACGGGACTGTTTTTGGTTCGATTGAGTATCAATTATGTCATATTTACACAGAACTGTGAATGGGCAAGAGACCGGGTTGCGGCGGCAGAGAACAGTTGTATCGAGATTGCCGGAATGATAGCCGTGGCCGAAGGCACGATTATTCATGCGGATAACGACTGGACGAAAATCGCATATTTTCATTATTGGGACGGAGCGGTCTATAACAGGGTGATTCCATATGAAAACCCGGACTATCCGGAAAATACAAAGGTAATGGTAGTCTACCTGCTCGGTGTCGGTCCCGGAGATTGTCTGGTCAGCGGTTTTTATCGAAACAGGTTTTTAGCGTGCGGCGCTGTCGGATTGATAATAAGCATTACAGGCGTTATTGTTATAAAAATAACAGGAAAAGAATGGAGAATAAGAAAATGGCAAGAAAAAAAATCGTAGCCGGAAACTGGAAGATGAACATGACACCCAGTCAGGCGGTTGCTCTGTGCAATGAATTAAAGGATTTGGTAAAATCGGACAGCGTTGACGTTGTATATTGCGTACCCGCAATCGACATCGTTCCGGTTGTAGAGGCTGTAAAGGGCACAAATGTGGAAGTTGGCGCAGAGAATATGTATTTTGAGGAAAAAGGCGCTTATACTGGTGAAATTTCCGCAGAGATGTTAAAAGACGCCGGCGTAAAATATGTGATTATCGGACATTCCGAGAGACGTGATTACTTCAAGGAAGACGATGTGCTTCTGAATAAGAAAGTAAAGAAAGCGCTGGAGGCAGGCCTGATACCGATTCTTTGCTGTGGTGAAACACTGGAGCAGAGAGAAATGGGCGTAACAATGGACTGGATTCGCCTGCAGATTAAGTCTGACCTGACAGGCGTTACCGCAGACCAGGTAAAAGGCATGGTGATTGCATATGAGCCTATCTGGGCAATCGGTACGGGCAAGACGGCTACTACGGAACAGGCGGAAGAAGTATGTAAAGGCATTCGTGACTGCATCGCGGAGATTTATGATGCGGCGACAGCAGAGGCAGTTCGTATTCAGTACGGCGGTTCCGTAAATGCCGGCAATGCGGCGGAATTGTTCGGACAGCCGGATATCGACGGCGGTCTTGTAGGCGGCGCGTCGTTAAAGGCAGATTTCGGCAAAATCGTGAATTATTAATTCCCGCGGAGGAATAGCCGCGAAGTAATATCAGGAAGACACAGCAAAAAGGGATATCAGGAGAAAGAAGCTTCTCTGATATTCCTTTTTATTATATAGGATTAGGGTGTCAAAAGGCGCTTTATAGAAGTGGGGAGGGCAGATTGCCCGGCAGATTACCCGGCAGATTGCACAAGATGTTCCTTTGTACCCGATTGCGTCGAGCGGATTTTCTAAGGATTCCAGCAAAACAGAGAATACCGGACGAAACCGCCCGCCATTCGCCATCCGGGCTCAAAGCGGGCTTTTCGGAACATCCCTGTTCCGAAATTCCTGTTTTTGAAACGGAATCCAAAGAAAATCCGAATCGACTCCATAGGGCAGCGTCAGAAACATCTTGTGCAATCTGCCGGGCAATTTGCCCTGTTTCATTCCGTGAAGCGCCTTTTGACACCCTAATCTATATAGGAAATTGCTGTAATCTCAGTGGATGCCGAAACGCAGGCTCAGCAGCCTGCGTTTTTTATAAGCAGCTTAATTGTAGACCTCAATGATTACTTTTTCAGCAACAAATTCCTCCCCGTCAAAATATCCTTCAGCTTCCAGGCCGCCTTCTTCCTGAATTTCTGAGAAAGAGGCTTCCCTTGTTTCAATTCCGGCGCCGCCGCCCTGGATTGTCCAGTGTTCAAAAACCGTCTCGTCCGTGCAGCGGACGGTGACAAGCTCTTCCTCCGGGCTTCCGGAATCTGGCATCAGGACGACGGAACCGTGTCCGTCGTCGGAGTCTTCCATCAGCACGCGGCTGATAACGAAACTGTCCTGTGAGACGCTCCGCACTTTGCCGCCGATAATGATGATATCCGGTGCGTTGACATCGTTTTCCTGAGAAGGCATCTGGACGGATGAAGCGCTGCTGTCGCCAGGTATCTGTTCCGTTTCGGGCGAAGTGCTGTTGTCGTCCGGCGTTTGTTCCGCTTCAGAAGACGTGTTTTCCGCAGCCGGGGGAGCCTGTTCTTCCCCATTTTGAGCGCCGCACCCTGTCGAGGCGGCCATCATAAGCATGATGATACTTGCGATTGCTGTACATTTTCGAATCATCTTTTGTATTCTCCTTGTTGTATATTGTGGGGACTTTTCCCCGTGGACAGTTCTGATTATAACAGGCCAGTCTTTAAGTTTTCTCTAATATCACAGCAACAGGCAAAATTTTAAACGCAGGCTGCTGAGCCTGCGTTTTTTAGTGATTAGATAGAGTATTGAGTCTCCCTCTATTTTCTGACAGAACAAAATACTACCGGAGAACGATTTTAATGACTGTGTCTGCAGCATCCGGAAGGAGCTGCGTTTCGTTCGGCCTGGAAGAAAGACTCAAGAAGGTATAATCGGGATAGTTTCCGGCTGCCCATCCTTCTTCAAGGACTTCTACTTCGGCTCCGGTAGAAAGCATCCGGGCGTAACGGATATCTTTCGGACGGATTCCCGAAAGCGGAAGCGGGCCCACAGGCTGCTGCATAATGTGCAGATACAGAATATTGCCCTTAGCGGTGACACGGCAGCCGAAAGCGGAGACGGGAAGGGGACTCTCCGTGCAGCCATAAATGCTTTCCTGATTCTGGTTCATCCATTTGCCGATTTCCTGCAGAATTTCCACCGACCGGGGAGGTATGGAACCATTTCCGTCCGGACCGATGTTTAACAGATAATTTCCGCCCTTTGAGACGCAGTCCACCAACTGCTGGATGCAGATGCGGGCGTCTTTCCAGGTATGGTCATCCGCGGTGTAACCGAAACTGTTGTTCATAGTCTGACAGGCTTCCCAACATACGGGCGCATTGCCGGGCGTTTTGAGCGGTGACGGTGGAATGATTTGCTCCGGCGTGACAAAGTCTCCCGCCCAGGGGGCAGGAGATTCCGTAAGGAGGCTGCCCAGGCTTCCGCCGCTTGCTTCCAGACGACTGTTAATCAGGATGTCCGGTTGGAGAGAGCGGACCAGATTTACCAATTCCATAGCGCGCCAGTCGGCACCAGAATGACCTTCATAGGAAAAATCGAACCAGAATAAATCAAGTTTTCCATAATTGGTGCACAGTTCTTTTACCTGTGCGTGCATGTAGTCAAGATAGCGGTTAAAGTCGCATTTTTCATTTTGGGAAGACGCGCTGCTGCGGGAAGGATGAAAGGGGTCCCCGTATGCCGGATAGTCCGGATGATGCCAGTCTACCAGAGAATAGTAAATGCCGACTCTTAATCCTTCTTTTCGGAACGCGTCCACAAACTCGCGGACCAAATCACGCCCAATCGGCGTGTTGACAGATTTATAATCCGTCAGGGCGGAGTCAAACAGGCAGAAACCTTCATGATGTTTGGCGGTGAGGACGGCATATTTCATGCCGGCCTCTTTTGCCAGTCTTGCATAGAAAGCAGGATTGTAACAAACAGGAGAAAAGGTTTCGAAATAGGTTCTGTATTTTTCGGAAGATATTTGTTCGATGCTCGCATACCATTCTCCTTTGGCGGCTGTGGAATAGAGGCCAAAATGAATGAACATGCCGAATCTTGCATCGGTGAACCATTTGCTATCGGTCATTGGAAGATACCTCGCTTTCTAAAAGTTCTGTCAGATGTTTTCTGGCTTCCGTCAGAATGCTGCCTTCCCGCGTATAATGACGGAAATCAGTACATACTTTCCTGATGAGCTCGTCGGTTTGTCCGGGTGCGGTTCTGACAGCCTGCATGAGCAGCTCATAGTCTTCGGCGCCGGCGCGCTGCGCTTCGAACCGCATGCTGCGAAGGGGGCCGTTTTGGCCGGGATATACGATATGGGCGTCTCCCGCCGGCAGCAGGGCTCCTTTGTGGGGACAGCAGGCGCTGTGCCAGATATCGCTGCCGATGTAATAATTGAATCCCCAGTGCAGGAAGCCGCTTAACCGGTACAGCGCTCCCATCCAGAAGACCGCCCGGCTTGCCGTGAGAGGCAAATCCATGCTGCGGTTCATAATGGGGCCGGCCGGAAAAGCGCAGGTGTAAAACCACATGGTTTCTCCGGCAGCCTGGAGTTTTTCGTATTCGTCCCGCCATTTTTCATAAGTGTCCTGTTTGGGAACCCAGATGTCGATGCCGCCGCCTAAATTTGTCGTTTCTACGGCGTCGATAATTGGGATGCCGGGCATAAATTTACGGAAGATGCCGGCAAGAATGCGATAGGTAGTATCGTTGTGGGTCTGCGGCTCATCGGCGAGTGACTGTGCCATACATTCCTGCCAGTGATTTCTGGTAACGATTTCATTCCATTTCGTAAAATACAGCCGTAATTGCAGATAACCTTCCGTAGTGGTGAGGCCAAGAGACTGGTCCCAGATGGGATAATATTCCTGTTCGTCCCATTCATGCCAGTGGGCGATATGTCCGCCGCAGAGCCAGCGCGCGCCTTCTTTCCGGGCAATCTGCCCTGCTCTTTCCGCCGCGGAAAAATCAAAATCGACGAGTTTTCCGTTTTCAAAAACCGCCTCCCCGGGAGGAAGCAGAATGTGGGTGCACCGCATTTCTGCCTGTGCCCTGACATAGCCGGAAAATAACGACCAGTATTCCTCGCTGTTTTTGGTTACATGATGCTGGTTGGCAAGCCCGTCGTAGTCGAAGAAGTTCAGCATGCCGAGAGCGGATGAAGACAAATGCGGAACACGGACAGGGCTGACCCGGCATGTCAGGGGAATCTTCGTTTCCTGACAGCCTTCATAGAGACGCAGTTCGCCGGAATAATTTCCGGGGACGGCATCGGCGTCTGCGTCTATGCAGAGATAGACGGCAAGCCTGTCCGTAACGGTTTCGTCTTCTATCGGACATAACGCGTCATAGACATCAAATGGCGCTTTTCTTGTTACGAAGGATTTGCAACGCTCGAAATCGGTAGTCGTCATCAGGCTGCTGTCGGTATTTTCGTTGACGCCGACGGGGAGCAGCCTAAACAGGCGGACAGTCAGTCCGGCGTTTTGGGAATCCTGATGCCAGACAAATTGCAGGCGCGGAGATGTTTTGGGCAGTTCTCCAAGAATCTGCGCTCCGGCGTGGCCGCCGCGGGGGACTGTGAGCCGGATGTTTTTTATCCCGCTGTGGGCGGAATCCGGATAGAGCCAGTCAGTATCGGTGAAAACAGAATATTGCATAATGTGATATCTCCTTTCTATTGTGCAGGTTCGATGGCAGGAATCGTGATGGTTATGGTAGTTCCTCTGTCAGGTGCGCTTTCGCATGAGAGACCATAGGGGGCTCCGTAAGCGATTCGAAGACGGTCGCATATATTGCGGACACCGTAGCCGCCGGAAGTTTCGGAAACGTTCTCGTGGGAGGCGGAGAAAAAGTTGGCCTGAAGCGTTTCTTCATTCATGCCGACACCGTCGTCCGAAACGGTAATGGTGATGATATCGGCGTTTCGGCTGACGTTTACCCACAGGTTCCCATGTTTGGAGGGCTTCTCAAAAATACCGTGCAGAATGGCGTTTTCAATCAGGGGCTGCAGTATGATTTTGATAATCTGGCATTTTCCCGCTTCCTCATCTAACGACCAGTGCGCCTCTATCCGGTCTTCAAAACGCATGTTCTGAATGTCCACATAAAGCCGGGCATGCTTCATTTCAGCGGATAAAAGAATCTGTTCTTTTCCGCCGCTCAGGGAAAGCCGGTAAAACTGTCCCAGAGATTTGACCATGCGGCTGATTTGCGGCACGCTGTGGGCGATGGCGGTACAGTTGATTAAGTCCAGCGAATTGTAAAGAAAATGTGGATTAATCTGTGCCTGAAGCGCTTTGAGTTCCAAACTTTTAATTTGCTGGCCGTAAGAGACTTTTTCCTCCATCAGCTGGTCGATACGGTCCATCATTTTATTGAAATTTCCCATTAACTGCGCAATCTCATCATTTCCGGAAGGTTCCGGTCTGACATCGACATTGCCTTCCTGCACCGTCTGCATTGTTTTCGTCAGGAGCGAAATCCGATTCAAAGTGGATTGGCTGATTGTGACGGCGAGCAGATAGGCGATGACGCTTATCAGAACGACTGCAATCAGCATTTCGAAGCGCAGTTCATGGCTTAAGCGGAAAATATCGTTAAAAGGAAGGATGCCGGCCATATACCAGCCGGACTGGGAAAGGGGACAGCATTGGGCATAATAATGTTTCCCATCCGCCTCAATCGGCAGCCACTCATTAGCGTCCGGCGCCGGGAGTTCTTCCACGATGGCGTACAGAGTTTCGGAAGGCGTGTTGCCGGCCGACTGATAGAGTATTTCCTTATCTTTCAGAAGGAGCAGAATACCGTTTTCCGTCACGGAAGTGTTTTCCACCATGGAAACCAGCTGAGAAGCATCCATATCTGCGCGCAGGACGGCGAGAGGTTCACTGACGTTTCGGGGGTTATAAATAATCTGCATGGATGAAAAACAGGGCTGTTCCTGTAAAGGCTGGTCTTGAAAATCCGCCGGGGCAAACCACATTCTTTCATTTTGTCCGAAAAGGGTATTGTACCAGTCATCATCTGATACTTCACGAAGCTGAATGATGTTATTCGGCTCGGATGTATACAGATAATTATTGTTCGCGTAAAGACGGATGCGCTCTATGCCGGAAAGATTGCACAGGTGCTCAAATGTAAGCGAAAGCTGATTTGAATCTTCTAACCGGCGGATATAAGTATAATCTTCCGGAGCATTGGAAGCCATCGCATATACGAGAGGGTCGAGAGCAAGAATATCGATTGCCGCGTCCAGTTTATCGAGAGACTGCTGCATGGAGTTTACAGTGTCTTCAAAAGCATTCTGCATGGCGGTAAAAGTCTGTTCCTGCACGACATTCCGTACGCGCAGATAGGTGTACAGGGTAAAAAAACCGAGCGGAAGCACGACCAGCAGAAAATATGTGCACAAAAGCTTGCTTTTGAGGCTTTTTAAAAAGGTGCAGTTGTTCCATAAGGATTTACGTTTCATTGCGGTGTCGCTCCCTGTATTCTTTTGGTGAAAGTCCTGTCTCACGGGTGAAAAGTCTGGTAAAATATTTCCCATTGGCATAACCTACGTTTTTGGCCACTTCATAAAGCTTCTGCGTAGAACCGGAAAGCAGCTCTTTGGCATGCAGAATCCGAAGCTGCGTCAGGTGCTGATTGACGGTTTTTCCGCAGCTTTTTTTGTACGCCGCGCACAGATAGGTATTGGTGAAACCGAGGTCGTGAGCGGCATCCTGTACGGTAAGGCCGGGGTCCTGGTAATGTTGTTCCAGATAGCGGTTCACGCGGGAAACGATATCCGTATCCTGACATGTCAATGCGGCAAAATATGTCCGTGAAAGTTTGAGAAGGGTATTCCATAGTTCGGACAAAGTTTCTCCGTCCGCCGCGGTATACAGATAGTAATCGGTATTCTGCGTAATGGCGGTTATATTGTAGTTTTCGGCTGCCGTCAGGAACAGAAATACAATCTGGCGGTAAAAATGGCGCAGGTAGTCCGGGTCAGTGCCCTCACACAGCGCGGTTTCCCGGGATAATCTGCGCAGAACGGCCTCCGTATCGGATTCTTTGCGATGCCGTATGCCCTCTGCGATGGAATCGAGATGGCTCTGGCTGCCCTGGAAAATGGCAGTATTGGGCGGCGTGTCCGAATTTTTGTTTCCACGGAAAAAAAGGATGCGCCGTGTGTCCGGAGATTCCTCTTTTTGCTGTTCATCCAGTTCTTTTATGACCTCGGAAAGAGCCTGTTCGATTTCTTCCAAATCAATCGGTTTTTCAACGTAGTTCGCCGCCTTGAGCTTGATGGCGCCCTTCAGATATTCCTTATCCGAATAACCGCTCAAAAAGATAAACTGACAGTGCGGACAAAATTCCCGGATGGCGGCGGCCATTTGAATACCGTCCATATGGGGCATTTTGATATCGCTGATTACGATATCGGGCAGGCATTGCCGGGCCTGTTCGACTGCCTCCAGGCCATCCGATGCCTGGAAAATTTTCGTAACGCCAAGCGAATCCCACGGAAGATGTTCTTTCAGCACTTTTCTGGGCATTGCCTCATCGTCTACGATTAAAACTGTGTAATTCATTCAATAACCCCCTGCTGGAAAACTATTTTATAATCATAATATACAATAAAAGAAGATATTTCAATTTAAAACGAACCAAATTATGTGCTAATTGACAATTAACACAATCCTGTGTTCCTTTCATAATTTAGTTCCGTTGTAACGATACCTGTATTTTTGTTAAGATGAGTTTATCAGGAAATGAGAGAACTGAGAGACCAGTTCACTTTGCAGCAGACTGCGTTTTTTCACAGGAAGAAAAAGGAGGGGAATTTTATGATGCGTGATAAGCATCCGTTTTTACATGATTTACATAAGAACCGGACCAAATGGCTGATGTTGCTTCCGGCTGCCGTAGTGGTGATTTTAATGTGTTATATCCCGATGGCCGGTATTGTATTGGCGTTCAAAGAATATAACTATCACGATGGCATTTTCGGGAGCCCGTGGGTTGGCTTTGAAAATTTCCAGTATTTTTTCAAGTCCGGTAAAGCATGGCTTACGACAAGAAATACAATCCTTTATAATATCGCGTTTTTGTGCGTGAATACGTTTCTTCAGATTGCCTGCGCGATTATGCTGAGTGAGCTTGCTGGAAAAGTGTTCAAAAGAATTACGCAGTCCGTCATGTTTCTTCCCTATTTTATTTCCTGGGTAGTGGTCGGCGCTTTTATCTATAACCTGTTTAATTATGAATTTGGCGCGGTAAACGCATTTTTGAGAGGAATCGGGGCGGAACCGGTGGATGTATATTCGAATAAAAACGCATGGCCGATTATCCTGATTATCGTCAGCGCATTTAAAAATGTAGGCTACGGAACGGTCATGTATCTGGCAAGCATTGTCAATATTGACGGGGAAATGTTCGAGGCCGCGGAGCTGGATGGCGCGACGATGTGGCAGAAAATACGTTATATTACCCTGCCGTGTATTCGTCCTACGGTGGTCATTCTGTTCCTGCTCGCTATCGGTACGATTATGAAGGGTGATTTCCAGATGTTCTGGCAGGTGACAGGGAATAATCCGATGGTTTTGGATGTTACGGATGTCATTGACACCTATGTGACGCGTTCGCTGCTGACTTTGCAGGAATTTGGAATGACGAGTGCGGCGGGATTGTATCAGTCAGGCGTTTCTTTCGTACTGGTGCTGATTGCGAACTATATTGTGAAGAAGGTCGAACCGGATTATGCGCTGTTTTGACGACAGGGTCCGTTCGATGAGAAAAGGGCATGGAAACCGGACGGACAGATGAGGAGGATTTTGGCATGGCGGCAATAAAGTATAGAAGAAAAAAACACAAAAGTTATGACAGGATGGTGTTCAGCGTCGTGTCGCATCTGGCGCTTTTCGTGCTGGCCGCGATATGTCTGCTCCCTTTCTGGCTGGTCATCAGCGGTTCGCTGTCGGAACAGCAGTCTATCCGGTTAAATGGGTATCAGCTGATTCCGGAACAGGTTTCTCTGGAGGCGTACCGGATGCTGTTTCGGATTCCGGAGGAGCTGATAAACGCGTATGGAGTGACAATTCTGGTGACGGCAGTCGGAACGGGACTTGGATTATTGGTGACCAGTATGGCATCTTATGTACTGGCGAATAAAAATTTCCGGTATCGGTATCAGGTTTCCTTTTTCTTTTATTTCACTTCCATTTTTGGAGGCGGACTGGTTCCCTGGTATATATTCAATACGAAATATCTGCGTTTTCATAATAGTATCATAGCGTTGATACTTCCGATTCTTGTCAATGTGACTTATCTGCTGATATTAAAAAGCTATATGATGAGCATACCGGAATCGTTATATGAATCTGCATATCTGGACGGTGCGGGAGATATGGTTGTTTATTTCAAAATTGCGCTTCCGCTCAGCAAAGCAGGACTTGCTACGGTAGGACTGTTTATCGCACTTAATTATTGGAACGATTGGTATAATGCAATGCTTTTTCTGGATGAGGGACGCAGGGAGCTTTATCCGTTGCAGTATTATCTGAACAATATACTGACCAAAGCACAGGCAATAAATGCAGCAGCCGCCCGGAGCGGTATTCCGGCAAGCGATGTGCCGAGTGAACCGATGAAACTGGCAATGACGGTGATTGCAACAGGACCTATTGTTTTATTATATCCATTCCTGCAAAAATATTTTGTAAAGGGGGTTACTATCGGAGCAGTAAAAGGATAATTGTATAAATTGTTTTCATGGAAAAAAGGAGGAAAAAGTATGTTAGGTAAAAAGAAAAGAGTTGTTTCATTGCTGTTGGTTTTTGCAATGCTGCTCGTAACATTATGTGCCTGCGGCGCCCAGGAGTCCGGCGGGCAGAGCAGTCCGGCGGCTGCGGATACGCAGACGGAAAAACAGCCGGAAGCGGCACAGGATGGTACACAGGAAGCGACACAGGAAGCGACACAGGAAGCGGAAGCGGGACCGGATATTTCGGAAGAAGTTACGTTAGTTATGTATCTTATCGGTGACCGCCCGGTGGACAACGATGAAGTATTTGCTAAAATTAACGAACGACTGAAAGCGGAGATTAATGCCACAATCGAAGTAAAATTCATGAGCTGGAGCGAGTATGAGCAGAAATACCCTCTGATTTTCGCATCGGGAGAAGACTGGGATATTATTTATACCGCAGACTGGTGCTTCTATAATGCACAGGCCGCCAAACAGGGATTTTATGAGATTACGCAGGAAGCGTTGGAAACTTATGCGCCGATGACTGCGGAAACGATGTATGAAGAAGCCTGGGAACAGGCAAAAGTGGATGGCAAGGTATATATGCTTCCGATGAATTATAAGGAAATCACCGCCTATGTATATATGGCGAGAGGCGATTTAATGGACAAATACGGTATCACATCGGTTGCATCTCTTGATGAAGCGGAAGCTTATATGGATGCAATCGTACAAAATGAACCTACTCTGATACCGATTGATGTGGGGTCGGATTATGATAAACTGTTCCTGTATGACCGTATGTGGAAAAAAGCGAATTGGGAAAGCGATGAAAAAGTAATCGGAATCGGTCCCTGGCAGGTTATGGCGAGCGTAAGTGAACTGGACGACAGCGTATCTGTACTGGGAACTTATGACCAGCCGGCGTTTATAGAGACAATTACGCGGCTGAAAGACTGGAAGGACCGCGGATTCTGGAGTAAAAACGCAGTTGTCAATACACAGAACAATACGGAAAGTTTTCAGGCAGGAAAATCCGCTCTGGCAATGATGAATGCCAATACGGCAAAGAGCGTTTATGCTTCTGTCAGCGCTGAACATCCCGAATGGGATATCAGAGTATTCGACGCACAGGATGGCGTGCCGCCGGTTCTGAATTCTTATCTGGCAAACGGCATGAGTATTTTCTCCAAGTCGAAACATCCGGAGCGCGCGCTGATGGCGCTTGATTATCTGCGCAACGATGAGGAAGTCAACAGCCTGTTCTGCTACGGCATCGAAGGCAAACACTGGGAAGATGCGGGCGACGGCCTGTTAGTGTCTCTTCCGGACAGCGCAAACTATGCGTATGACAGCAACTGTAACTGGGGTGTCAGAAACGACGCATACTGGCGTATGATTGAAGGCGGCATTCCGAATATGCCTGAACTGAATGCGGTATGGCAGGAAACGGCAAGAAGCGAGCGGTATCAGACTTTTGTATTCAACGACGAATCGGTTAAAAATGAGATTGCGGCGATAGGCGAAATCTTTGATACGGATTATAAACTTCTGGGACTGGGATTCACGGACGACCCGGAAGCGGACATTGCAAAACTGCGCGAGAAGATGGAAGCAGCAGGAGCGCAGAAAGTATATGACGAAATTCAGAAACAGGCGCTTGCATATCTGGAGACACAATAAAATATAGAAATCGTTGAAAAGAGCGGGCTTTTGTCCGCTCTTTTTCAGAAAGCGGAAAGGGAATGGAGATGGGAACGATTTATGGAACAGAAATGGGAATTATGCCGGGAGACGCCCCGTTCCTGACCAGAACTTTTGAGGAGGCGCTTTGTAAACTGCGGGAAATGAAGCATGTGTCACTGGTACTGGGGCGGGGAGAGTATCATTTTTATCCGCAATATGGCACAAAGGGAAATTTTTGGATATCCAATCATCATAAATGCGCAGAAAGAACTGTGGATGGCAACCGTTATCGTAAGACCTCAGAATATCCGGAACAGAAAGGTAAAAAATTTGATATTGAAAATTATGGCTGCTTTTCCGAGAAATATAATTTATAGCGGTTATCCTTTGTTCCCGTCATGAAAATAATGCGTAAACTTCACTTTTCAAAGAGGATATTGTATAATTGATGCAGACTTTATACAATCGCAGGATTTTAGAGGAACGAAAGGAAAGCATACCATGAGCAAAATCATCATACAAAGTGAAACGACCTTAGACCCAATCAGCCTGATTGGAAGAGAGGCGGGTGTTTGTTGGGGCGCGGATATCACGGACCCGGATAAAAATTATAAAAGGGGGATGAACTGTCTGACTTCCGGACATGGACGGACATGGGAATATCCGCAGGTATATATGATTCTGGACGGTTATTCGGCAAGAGTCATCCGGGAACTGTATACCCATATCGGAGGCGGGCCGACGAGATTACAGGCATCCACAAGGTATATTAATTACCGAAAGGGTTTTCCCTATGTGATGCCGCCGCAGATAGAGGGGAACGATGCGGCGAAAGAGATATATAACGGAGCGATGGCCGAGGTTTTAAAGGCGATGCAGAAACTGGAAGAACTGGGCATGCCGGGAGAGGATATCGCGATGCTGCTCCCGCTTGGAATGGAAAGCAAGGTGGTATTTCGCACGAATCTGAGAAATCTGATTGATATGGCCCACCAGCGTCTTTGCACGCGGGCATACTGGGAATATCGGAAGCTGATGAATGATATGGCTGCGGAACTGGGCGCCTATTCGGAAGAATGGCGATATCTGACGGAACACTATTTCGTGCCGAAATGCGAGGAATACGGTTACTGCACGGAAGCAAAATCATGCGGCCGAAAAGGCAGACGCGAATAAAAATTACAGGCTTCCAACAGAGGAATATAATGTTCTTATTCACAAGAATTGCAAAGCAATTCTTGAAGCACAGGCATCCAACGGAGGAATATAATGTTTTTATCCACAAGAATTGCAAAGCAATTCTTGAAGCTCAGGCTTCCAACGGAAGCCTGAGGTTTTACCAGAGACCCATCAGATGCTGCATCAACAGGCTGACGCCGGTAATGCCGGTCCAACAGCAAAAGCCCATAACAATGGGTTTTCCGCCTGTTTTGACGAGCTTGACGATATCGGTATTTAAGCCGATGGCGCTCATGGCGAGCACGATGAAGAATTTACTCAGTTCTTTGACCGGCGTAAATACGCCTGCGTCGATGCCCGCGGAAACCGCAACGGTGGTGATGACGGAAGCGGCGATAAAGTAAAGGATGAAAAAGGGGAAAATCTGTTTCAGGCTTACCTTTTGTCCTGAAGCGCCGTTTTGTTTTTCTTTTCTCGTGCGTAGCATGGCAAGTACGAGGGTGATTGGAATGATGGCAAGGGTTCTGGTGAGTTTTACGGTAACGGCGGTATCGAGCGTGGCGGAGCCGAGATTCCACATGCTGTCCCAGGTAGAAGCCGCGGCGGTAACGGAAGACGTATCGTTTACGGCTGTCCCGGCGAAAATACCGAAGGCTTCGCCGGTGTTTGTTGCAAAGCCGATGAGCTTTCCGAAGGTCGGGAAAATCAGAGCCGCCAGCACGTTAAAGAAGAAGATTACGGAAATGGCCTGCGCCACTTCTTCGTCATCCGCGTCGATAACGGGGGCTGTTGCCGCGATGGCGGAGCCGCCGCAGATGGAGGAACCGACACCGACCAGGGTGGATATTTTGCCCGGGATGTGCATGAGTCTGTGCAGAAGATAAGCGATTACAAGGGAAGTCGCGATGGTACTGATAATAATCGGCAGAGACTGCTTTCCGGTCTGCACAATAACGGTCAGGTTCATGCCGAACCCCAACAGGATGACGGCCCATTGCAGCACTTTTTTGGATGTAAATTTGACGCCTGATTCAAAAGGCGTTTTATTTTTGAGAAAAAGAGTGATGACCATGCCGGCAATGATGGCAATGACAGCGCCGCCGATGATGGGAAACTGTTTTCCCAGGAACCATGAAGGGATGGAAAGTGCCAGACAGAGCAGGATTCCTTTCCCGTTTTTTTCTAAAAAATTCATATATTGCAATGCCTCCTTTTTGATTTCTTTCATATTATAAAAGCTGCGGAAATTTCTGTCTATCATTTTTTGAATTATCATGTCTCAGGCCGGAATCCGCGGATTTCATATTGCTTTTGGGCGGCGCATTTTTTGGCTGATTCGGATTGACAAGCGGCATATGTTCTGCTATTGTGTTCTTGTTCTAAAATTCCTGTATTCAGACCGGGCAGAAATGGGAGGATTTATATGGTAATACCACAGGCGAACAAACGAATTTCCAAGATAGACACTTATTTGAACTGCGCGGAGGCTTTTGCCTACCGGAGCACTTGCATCAAGCGAAAATACGGCGCGGTTATCGTAAAGGATGATGCGGTAATTTCCACGGGTTATAACGGTTCTCCACGCGGTTTTGAGAACTGCTGTGATACCGGCATTTGTCCGAGGATTCCCCGGAATATGCACCAGGGGGAAGGTTACGAGATATGCCGGGCCATTCATGCGGAGGCCAATGCACTGTTAAACTGCTCCAGGGAGCAGACGCTTGGCGCAGACCTGTATCTGGCAGGCATCAATCCGGAGGATTGTTCGGTGCATAAAGCAAAGCCCTGTCCTCTCTGTGCCAGAATGATGATTCAGGCGGGCATTCGGAATGTGATTCTCCGGGTTGGAGAAGGAGAGGAGAACTTTCAGGTAATTCCGGCAAAAGAGCTTGCATGGTATAAGGAAGCCGCGGAACTCGGTTCACCGTCTGTCGGATAAGCGTTTCCTTTTGGCAGTTTTTCGTTACCGTATCGTTTTTTCTTATGATAAAAATGTGGAACAGCGTATATTTTGGCGTATTTCAGGCAATATAAAAATGCAACATTTTGTATAAAAAGGTTGCATGGCTCGATGGGCCAAAAATTTATTCGTAGATTTTTTGTTCATCCTGTATCATTACAACAAAACATCAGTAAAGGAGAAAAACGATGAGCGTAACTTACCCGATTAAGAACAAAAAAGCGCTGGAACAGTTCAAAGATTATTATGTTTCCATCAAACCGAATCCCCGCAATTACACAATGATTGTGATGGGACTGAATACGGCCTTCCGGATTGGAGACCTTTTACAGCTTCAATGGAACGATGTATATGATGACAAAAGGCGGGAATTTCGCAAACACATTTGTATTACCGAACAGAAAACCGGAAA